>DXEG01000001.1 GCA_019115125.1 Candidatus Blautia faecipullorum | reverse complement strand
ATCATTGAACTCATCATACAGACTCCTTATGTTTTTTCTCGTCAATTAAACAATAAGATAAATCTGTATGATTGGGAAGAGGTTTCGATCTCTTCCCTTTATTTTTGCCAATGATAATTATACTCTAAGTGTATCCGTTCAGCCACAGCGTTACTGTTCAGAAAATAAAAAGGACGGACAGGAGCTTCAGCTTTTTTTCTCTATGCCCAGGTACGGCAGCACATTCTCGAAAATACTCCTCACCACAGGGGCCGCGATGGTTCCTCCATAATAAACGCCCTGGGGATCATGAATGATGCACAGAGCCAGCACCTTGGGATCATCCGCCGGAGCGAATCCCAGGAAGGAGGAGATATACCGGTTGGCGCTTCTTGGCAGAGTCTGGGAGGTGGCTGTCTTTCCGCCTATGGCATAGCCCTCGATACCGGCGTTTCTTCCGGATCCCTCCGCCACCACTTTCTCCAGAATACCCCTCACCATTTCTGAGGTTTCTTCAGAGACGATCCCTGTCTCCACCGGATATTCCAGTTTTTTCGCGTAGGAGCCGTCCGGGCTCTCCACTGTCACACCGAAATGAGGAGTGACGCGGTTTCCTCCGTTGATCAGAGAGCTTACGGTAGCGGCAAGCTGGATTGGAGTGATCTGGAAGGACTGTCCAAAGGCCACCGTCGCCAGCTCCACGTTTCCCATATTTTCTTTTTTGTGCATGATCGTTCCCGCCTCTCCAGGGAGATCTACGCCAGTCTTTTTCATAAGGCCGAACTGAGTAAAATATTTATAGTAATTATCTATTCCCAGCCGCAGCCCCACCTCAATGAACACCGGATTGCAGGAATTTTCAGCCCCCTCCACAAATGTCTGTGAGCCGTGGCCCCGCCTGTTGGCGCAGTGGATACGCCTGTCGTCCACCAGCTTATATCCGGGACAGTAAAAAGTATCCCCAGGAGAAACAACGCCCTCCTCCAGCCCTGCCGACATTGTTATGATCTTAAAGGTAGAGCCGGGCTCGTAGGTATCGTTAAGACAGGGATTCCTCCACATCTGATTCAGAAGCTCCTGCTTCTTCTCCTCGCTCAGGGCAGACGTATCCTCCCCGGTATTTAAAGTAAACGGATCGTTCAGATTAAATTCAGGCACATTGACACAGGCGTAGATTTCTCCGTTCTGGGGATTCATAAGAAGGATCGAAACCCTTTCCGCCTGTTTTTCCTCCATCACCTTCAGGGCCGCCTGCTGTACATATTCCTGGATATTGGCGTCCAGGCTGATCCTCAGATTATCTCCGGCCACAGGCTCCACTCTGCTTTCTCCGATCTCATCGATCTCTATGCCTCTCGCGTCCGTGGTGGTAAGGATTTTTCCCGGAGTTCCGCTCAGGACCTCCTCATACTCCACCTCCAGGCCGATGATCCCCTGATTGTCTCCTCCGGTAAAGCCGAGAACCTTGGAGGCCAGAGAATCATAAGGATAGTATCTTTTGTAATCCTCATCCACCTTCACGCCGGCGAGGCCGGCCTCTCTGATCTCATCCCCTACCTCTTTGTCCACATTTGTACGGATCCTCTCGATAGAAGATACTTTTTCTACCTTTTTCCTGACCTGCTCCTCAGATATCCCCAGTTTTTCCGTCAGAAGACGTATCACCTTTTCAGGCTCTTCAATCTGGCTGTGGATCACGGAGATCGTGCATACTGTTTTATTGGCTGCCAGCACTTTTCCCGCGGCATCCAGGATTTCTCCTCTCGCGGCCTTAATATCCCTCTCCCTTTCGTGGAGATCCTCCGCCTTCTCATAATAATAATCTGAGCGGAAGCCCATAAGATAGACCAGACGCCCAAGAAGTCCGGCCAGCATTGCCGAGCAGCACAGAAAGATCACCCAAACCTTTTTCTTATGAAATGTTTTATTTTTCTTCAATAAAAAAAGCCCCGCAGAGATTGTCATAACAGTATATGACAAATCTCTGCAGGGTATGACTCTGACCGATGATGGTACTTTTATTCCAGTCCGGCCTCCTCATTGGTGATTCCTTCACTTTCCATATCATTTCCAATGATAGGATCCTCATCATTTTCCAGAGGCTCCGGCGCGTCCGGATTCGACACGGCATCCTCCGACATACTGTTGTCCGCATCCACGGAAGGTTCGGTGCCTGTTAGTTCATCGGAAAAGGTCTCCAGATTCTCAGACATTACATACTCTCCGTTGTCGTTCAGAATATGCTCCCCGTTCTCGTTCAGGAGATAGCCCTTTTCATCCACCCGGTTGCCTTCCATATCAATAAGATTGCCTTCTGCGTCCACCAGGTTGCCGGCCTCGTCTACGTTGCTGCCGGAAACATCCTCCAGCACTCCGTTGAAGCCTTCCCACAGCTCTGTCTCCGGAATAATACCGTCCTCGGCTTCATCCGGCTCAATATTAAGATACGGAAGCAGCTCCGACAAAATTCCCTGAGCAACATACTGCGGATATTTACTGTCCGCCTGTTCCTCCGCGTTCGGCTCGTCTATCGCCACATAAATGACGACCTGAGGCTCCTCCACAGGGGCGAAGCCGATAAAGGATACCAGATATTTCCCATTTCCACGGGGAAGCTTTTCCGCCGTACCGGTCTTACCGCCGGAGCTGTAGCCCTGCACCTTGGAATGGGTACTGGTACCTTCCTGAACGCTGGCCTCCATATAGGAACGGATATTCGCGGAAATATCAGAGGAGATGGTCTGCTTGAGAAGCACCGGCTCCACATTTTTTACAGTATTTCCGTTGCTGTCCTGGATCTCCGTCACAAGATGAGGCTGATAATAATATCCGCCGTTAATGACAGAGCACATGGCGTTGATCTCCTGGATCATGGTACAGGTATATCCCTGTCCGAAGGCCGAGCAGGCAAGCTCCGTTTCCCCCATGGTATCTGTGGTATGAATAATACCTGTCCCTTCATTGGGAAGATCGATTCCTGTCCTTGTTCCGAAATTAAAAAGGCTCTGAGCTTTGATAAACTGTTCCGCTCCCATCCGGGCCGCGATCTGCATCATACCGTCGTTGCAGGAATTGGCAATGACCTCCCTGAGTCCTTCACTTCCATGAGCATTGGGCCATACCGCACATTTAATATAGGTATCTCCGTTGGCTCCAAAGGACTGTCCGCCGTCGCACTCAAAGTTATCGGCATCAGAAATCGCTCCTTTTTCCAGAGCGCCCGCCATAACAATGGGCTTCACAACAGATCCCGGTTCATAGGCATCCGTCACACAGAAATTATTCCACATGGCGTTGAGCGCGTCTACCGTCTCCTCATCATTCATGGCTTTGATCTCTTCCTCGGAATGTACATTGGACATATCCCTGGGTTCATTCAGATTATAGCGGTCTCCGCCGTCCATGGCGATAATTTCTCCGGTATTGGGATCTTCCACGATCACGCCGATATTTTTTGCTCCCATTCGCTTATTGAAGCCGTTGACGTATTTTTCCACGATCTGCTGCGCGCCTACATCCAGAGATGTTACAATATTCTCCCCGTCAGTGGGCTCTATGATCGTCTGCTCTACGCTGGAATTGCTGCTCACATATCCGTACTGGCGCCCGTCGGTTCCCATCAGCGTACTGTTATAATAGCTTTCAATACCTACGTCCGCCACATCTCTGGCAAGAGTAAAGCCGATGGTATCGCAGGCAAGGGCGCCAAAGGGATAGCTTCTCAGATAATCTTCCTCAAACCAGACTCCCTTTACATTTTGCCGTTCTGCTTTTTCCGAATCCGAAAGATCACTGTCCTCTGTAACTGTGGTATAATTTTCAAATTCTTTTTTCTGATCCATGGACAGCTCTTTTTTCAGGATCTGATACTGACTTTCTTTTGTAGAGCTGTCTTCCAGCCGTGAACGGATATCCGCCTCATCCAATCCCAGCACCGTCGTCAGCGCCCGGATGGTGGGTTCAATATAATCCTTATCTGAATTCACTGTTTTGCAGTCAAGGATCACATTGTACACCTTATTGCTGGTGGCAAGGATATTTCCGTTGCGGTCGTAAATATCCCCGCGCCTGGCGGGAAGCACATTGCTTTCATATCTCTGCTGGGCCTGGGACAGCACCTGCCTTGAATACTTATTGCCATTGGTCGCATTAATATAAGTGATCCTGGCCAGCAAACAAACTAAAGCTAGCAGCACTACTCCGAATAGTCCCACTAGCTTTCCCCTCATCTGATGATTCAGTTTTCGTATAGGTTTTCTTCTGGTTCTCCTCCTGTTGGTACTGCTCAAATCCTCACCTCTTGCCTTCAGGAATATCCTGATACTGCCTTACATAACTGTTGCTGGATATCGTATATGTCTTTTTCTGCTCTTCAGTGGGATAATTCATCCCAAGACGGCCGATTGCGATTTTTTTAATCTTGTTCAGATCCACGTTGGATGTTACCTGGCTGTAATAGGCGTCGTTTTCCTCCTTCAGCTCTGAGTATTCTGATTCAAGGGCGGCCACATCTTTGATCTTTCCTGTGATATCCGACTTCAACTGCAGATAGTTCACCGCAAAGAACAGAATCGCCATGCAGATTACTGTCAGGAAAAGTACGAATCCCCGCCCCATACTCATAGCCTTCTGACGGTTCCTCACCGTCTCCCGGCTGACCTGGCGGATACGCTTCTGTGACTGGGAAGCCGGTCTTGCCGCCGGCCTGCGGCTTCCTGTCCGGTTATACCCCGGCGCCGGCGTCCGCGGTCTCGCGGGCATCTCCTCAATTCTCCTTACAGTATTTCCATCCACACGCATTCCCTGGACATTTCTGGCGTTCATTCTGCTTCTTCTGGATGTCACTGCTCTGTTCGTCCTGTCCATCGCTAAACTCCCTTAAATCAAATACATATCAGCGCCGGAAGCTGTTCCGGTACTGCAGATTTCATGTATACCTGCGCTCAAAAATCCGCAGTTTGGCGCTTTTTGAACGCGGGTTTTCTTCCCGCTCCGCCTCGCCGGGCAAAACGGGTTTTTTGGTAATTACTTTTCCTTTTGATTTTTTCCCGCATACACAAACAGGAAAATCCGGCGGACAGGTACATGGATTTTCGTTCTTCCGGAAAATCGTCTTTACAATTCTGTCCTCCAGAGAGTGGAACGTGATCACACAGATGCGTCCGCCGTCGGCCAGAATGTCGATCATGCCGTCCAGAGACTCCCGCAGAACGTCAAGCTCCCTGTTCAGCTCGATCCGCACAGCCTGGAAGGTTCTCTTTGCGGGATGCCCTCCTGCCGCCTGTATCTTCATCGGGATCGCATGACGGATGATCTCCGCAAGCTCTCCTGTCGTACGGACCGGCGCCTTCTGTCTCGCCGCCACAATATGCTTCGCGATATTTTTCGCGAATTTATCTTCACCGTAATCACGGATGATCCGGTACAGCTCTTTTTCATCATAGCCATTGATTATATCTGCCGCCGTCTGGTTCTGCCTCTGATCCATCCTCATATCCAGAGGAGCATCTGTTCTGTAGGTAAACCCACGCTCCTCATTATCAAGCTGATAAGAAGAAACTCCAAGATCCAGCAGTATTCCGTCCACCCGGCTGATACCAAGGCCTCTCAGTTCACTTACCATGTGACAATAATTGCTGCGAATGATCGTCACCCGGTCACCATAGGCAGCCAACCGCTCACTCGCAGCAATTATTGCATCTTGGTCCTGATCTATGCCAATAAATCTCCCCTTGGCAGAAAGTCTTCTGCATACCTCACCGGCATGCCCTGCACCTCCTAAAGTCCCATCCACATAGATTCCATCTGGCTTCACCCTCAAGCCCTCAATGGTTTCTTCCAGTAATACAGACTTATGTTTAAATTCCATATCCGTCTCCTGTTGGATTTCCTTCCAGCGTAGCGCTTAGATGATAATACCCATGTCCTGCATACCCTCTGCAATACTGTCCATATCATCATAATTGCAGTTTTCGCTCCACTTTTCTTTGCTCCAGACCTCAATCCTGTTCAGATTCCCGGTCAGAACCACATCCTTTTCCAGACCAGCAAATTCCCGCAGCGTCTGCGGCACGAGAATTCTCCCCTGCTTGTCCAGCTCACAGGAAGCGGCTCCCGCCACAAAGAAACGTGAGAAGGTTCTTGCATTTTTGTTTGTAAGTGGTAAGGCTCTAAGCTTTTCTTCAAAGGCTTCCCATTCATTCATGGGATAAATAGAAAGACAGCCGTCCAGTCCCTTTGTCAGAACGAACTCTTCTCCCAGTTGTTCTCTGAACTTAGAAGGAATGATCAGACGCCCCTTCGCGTCGATTGTATGACTGTACTCTCCCATGAACATGTTACTCACCTACTTCCGCAAAGTGCGATTCTCCCCTTCGCACTTTCCTGTGGAAATGGATTATGCTTCCACATCTCCTCCATTCACCACCACTATTCACCACTTTCTACCACTTATGAACCCATTCTACCCCATTTATATAAAAAATACAAGTAAAAATATTTGTTTTTATGTTCAAATTCAAAAAGACCTCTGGGTTTTTGCCCAAAGGTCTTCGCTTATCCTTTTTGAAGTTGTCCGATCAGCCTGTCAAGCCTGCGGCTGATCCTCAGACATCTGTCCAGATTCTTTCTCCCGGCCGCCCGGTTCAGTTTCCGGCGTATCCTTTCCATCCTCCGGTACAGCCTCTTGTTTTTCCGGCTGTTCCACCACTGCGTCTTCCGTATCTGAAGGGCTATGTTCTCCGTCTTCTGAAGTCTCCGGAGGATTTTCTGAAATCTCCCGGCCATCTTCCCTGGAATTATCATGATTTCCCGTAACCTCATCAGCATCTCCGTCCTGGATTTCATCAGTCTCAGAAGGGTCCCCGGAAAATCCCATATCTGACTCACCGCTTCCGGAAGCTTCTGCAGTTTCCGCCGTGCTGTCTGTACTCCTGGATTCGTCCTCCATCGTTTTAAAGATCTCTGCATTGTCATAGCTGTCCTCTGTGTTCTCTTCTGACGCATACTGCTCCTCTCTCCTGCGCATGCTTCTTGCCGCACGCTTTTTGGATAAAAACCTGCGCACAGACGCGCAGCTTCCGCAGACGATAAACAGGATCGCACACACAGGCAGGAAAACCGGAATATCAGTTCCGGGAATTTTCAGCGCGTCGGTGCGAAGCCACTCGATCCCAATCCTTCCCAGACTGTATCCTGCAAGATATCTCAGGAAGATTTCTCCCTGATACGTCTTCCTCCGGGTATATACGAGAAGTATCAGGAACAGCAGCAGACACCACGCGCTCTCATAAAGAAACAGCGGATGTACCTGTATAAATGAAACTCCTTCCACTGTGACCAGATGGTCTTTGACAGCGTCTGTCAGCTGGCTGCCGCTTACCGCATCCAGCGGAATCTGCATGGCAAAGAGACTGTCTGTATATCCGCCGAAGGATTCCCGGTTAAAAAAGTTTCCCCATACTCCTATTATCTGCGTGATCAGAAATCCCATACTGGCAGTATCTGCCATCCGCTGAAAGGAGATTCTCCTGATCCTGCAGTACAGCGCGGAAAAAAGCGCTCCGCCCAGGATGCCTCCAAACAGAGACATGCCTCCGTTTCTGATATTCCAGATCCCGGATAAAGACTGTCCGCTGAAAAGCTCCCAGTTCAGCGCCACATAAAGGAACCGGCCACCCAGCAAGCCTCCGAGAACCGCGGGGATCATCATTTCCAGATAAAGATTCTGGTCTTCATTCCGGCGCTTCGCCTGGCGCAGCACATAACACAGGCCCAGAAGCATTCCAACCGCGATAAGAAGTCCATAAATGGTGACCTCAAAACCAAAAACAGAAAAGGACCGGCCTACATAGCCAAAATATATCTGCAGATTCGGAAATCGAATTGACATATCCATAAAAACACCTTCATTATACGTTGAAGCGGAACAGGATCACGTCGCCGTCCTGAACCACATACTCTTTTCCTTCCATCCGTACCAGACCCTTTTCCCTTGCGCCTGCGTAGGAGCCGCTGTCAAGAAGATCCCGGTAATTTACAACCTCCGCCTTGATAAAGCCTCTCTCAAAATCGGTATGGATCTTTCCGGCCGCCTGAGGAGCCTTGGTCCCGATCCTGATGGTCCAGGCTCTGGTCTCGTCCTCTCCGGAGGTAAGAAAGCTCATCAGCCCCAGAAGCCGGTAGCTTGCCCGCACCAGCTTTTCAAGACCGGACTCTTTGAGCCCCAGATCCTCAAGGAACATTTTTTTCTCATCCTCATCCAGCTCCGCGATCTCCTCCTCAATCTCGGCACAGATCACAAACACCTCGCTTTTCTGCTCTGAAGCGTATTCCTTCACCGCATTTACATGAGGATTGGACTCTCCGTCGTCCGCCAGCTCGTCCTCAGCCACATTCGCCGCGTAGATGACCGGCTTCCAGGTGAGAAGATTATAGGAGGGCATCCAGCTCTCTTCCTCCTCGTTTTCCAGTTCCAGGGTGATCGCCATCTTTCCTTCCTCCAGATGGGCTTTAACCTTCTGGAGAAAATCCAGCTCTTTGGCGGCCTCTTTATCCATTCTGGCTGTCTTTGTCACCTTGGCGATCCTTCTTTCCAGGATTTCAAGATCTGAAAAAACCAATTCCAGATTGATCGTCTCGATATCCCGGAGCGGGTCGATGCTTCCGTCCACATGGATCACATTGGGATCCTCAAAGCATCTCACCACATGAACGATCGCGTCTACCTCACGGATATTCGCCAGAAACTGATTTCCCAGTCCTTCTCCCTTGGACGCTCCCTTGACCAGGCCCGCGATATCCACGAATTCGATCACTGCCGGCGTCACTTTTTTTGAGTGGTAAAAATCCCCCAGAAGCTTCAGTCGTTCATCCGGCACCGTCACTACGCCCACATTGGGATCAATGGTGCAGAAAGGATAATTGGCCGATTCCGCCCCCGCCTTTGTCAGGGAATTAAACAACGTGCTTTTTCCCACATTGGGAAGACCTACGATTCCTAATTTCATTTTATGCTTTACCTGTCCAGAAAGCCTTGATTTTACTGGCTTTCTGCCTTTCTCTGTTTTCTGTTTACGCCCTTTTGCGCCCTCTTTGCCGGCACGCGGGGACTATACAAAAATTTCCTGTTATTTGCTTCATCATTTTACATGATTTTACAGGGATTTTCAATGGGAGATTACGCAAAGAGCTCAGTCTCTTGTCATGAGCATCATAAGATTTCCCCCGGAAAATTCTACCGAGGCAGTATCCTCCACAATCTCGTTGCTGACAGAGAGGCCGCAGTCCTCCGCCCTTAAATGATGTTCAAAAAGAGGATATTTAAAGCCTTTCAGAGTAAGCCCCCGCACGTCTCCGCCCAGAGGGAAGAAGGATACATAGCTTCCGAACTGCTCCTGCTTTTTCAGCACCATGCCGCTTTCAATAAGGGTCACATAATTCTTGCTGTCCGCCAGCGCAATTTTTACTCCTCTCTTTTTTCCCAGAAGGAGAAGCTCAAGATTGGCGAGCAGATGATCGATCCTGCTCCCGGTGGCTCCCAGTATCAGGATCCGTTCCGCTCCCCGGTCCATGGCGAAGTTCACGGCGTGCTGGGTATCTGAATCATCCTTTTCCGGGGTGAGCTTCAGGATCTCCGTATGGGAAAGCGCTCCCAGATAAGCGGCCCCGGCTTCTGTCAGACTGTCAAAATCGCCCACCGCAACATCGGGCTCTATTCCGGTCTCTCTCAAAAAATCCAGACCGCTGTCCGCAGCCATGATACAGGTTGCGTCCGTTCTGTTTTTCTTCAAAAAATCGAGGGCAAAATCTTTCTGGATATTGCCCCCGCTTACGATTATCACATCTGTCATACTGCGCCTCACTCAACAGTGTTTATGATCTCCTGCATTTTTCTGTTTATTCTATTTACATTGGAAGCAAGATCTCCGTTAAATACATAGGAACCCGCGACCAGAAGATTCGCTCCTGCCCTGATCACTGTTTCCATAGTGGAATCGTTGATCCCTCCGTCCACCTGGATGTCTGTATTCAGCTCTTCCTTTTCTATCAGCTCGCGAAGCTCCCGGATCTTCTCCGTACAGTCGTCAATGTACTTCTGTCCTCCGAAGCCCGGCTGCACTGTCATCACCAGGACCATATCCACGTCCTCCAGAAGATGGCTGATATCATTCACCGGAGTAGCGGGCTTAATGGAAATCCCCACTTTCACCCCCGCGTCGCGGATCAGCTCAACCGCCCGCTCCAGATCTTCACATGCCTCAGCGTGGACCGTGATCGAATCCGCCCCGCAGTCCACAAAATCCTGAATATATCTTTCAGGGGCAGAAACCATCAGATGCACATCGAAAAACATTTTTGACTCTTTTCGGATAGATCGGATCACCGGCATACCAAAAGAAATGCTGGGTACGAAATCTCCGTCCATCACATCAATGTGAAGCCATTTGACGCCTTCCTTTTCCAGTGTCTGGATCTGTTCGCCCAAACGGTTAAAATCTGCTGATAAAATCGAAGGACACAACTGATATTCCATTTAATATCTCCTTTTCTCTTTTAATTCTTCGTACAAACTAAGATAATCCTCATACCGGAGCCTGCTGATCTCTCCTTTTTCCAGAGCCGTCTTCACCTGGCAGTCCGGTTCGTGAATATGGCTGCAGCCCTGAAATCTGCAGCAGCCCTCATATTTCTGGAATTCACGAAAATAATTTTTCAGATCCTGCTGCTCCATGCCCGTCAGATACAGAGAGGAAAATCCCGGCGTATCCACAAGGTAGGTTTCCTCTCCCACAGGGATCACCTGAGAGTGGCGGGTGGTATGGCGCCCCCGCTTCAGCTTTCTGCTGATCTCTCCCGTTTCCATCCGCACATCATCCTGGAGAAGATTGGTCAGAGAAGATTTCCCGACCCCGGAGGGCCCTGCCACAACAGTCGTCCTGCCCCTGAGGATCTGACGGATCTCTTCCACGCCCTCTCCGGCTTTTGCGTTTGTAAGGAGCACCTGATACCCGCAGTCTCTGTATGTCCCGCAGATTTTCCTGGCCTCCTCTTCCTTCACAAGATCTTTTTTATTGAAGCAGATCACAGCGGGTATCCCCGCCTGTTCCATCATAACCAGGAATCTGTCCATAAGAAGGAAATTGGGGCGGGGATCTTCCAGGGCAAAGATCACAAATGCCTGATCCACATTGGCTACCGCCGGACGTATCAGAAAATTCCGTCTGGGAAGTATCTTTATCAGATTTCCCTCCTTCGCCTCCATATCCAGAACAGTGATCTCCACATCATCTCCCACAAGAGGCTTCTGATTGTCCTTGCGGAAAATCCCTTTCGCCTTACACTCGTAAACAAAGCCGTCCTCGCTGTGTACATAGTAAAATCCGGCGATCCCTTTTATGATTTTTCCCTTCATGGATTATTCTGCCTTTTCAAAAGTCAGCGGATATGTTCCCAACTGCTGATAATTTCCGTCTATTAACTCGTACACATACAGAGTTCCCTGGCTTACTCCCGGAACTCCGGTCACATCAAGCTGATAGGGGAACTCAAGCGCCTGTCCGTCCACAACGTTCATAGACTCTGTTTCTCCTCCGGATTCCTGGATCAGCTCCAGACGGAGAGCGCCTCCCTGATAGCCCTGAGGCGTATTCAGCGTCTGTGTGCACTTCCAGATCTCTCCATTGGCGGCTGCCGTATTCTGCTGCGCGGCATCGGCGGTCTGCTCAGGGGAAGCTGCGTCCGCCGCTCCCGGAGCCTGATCTCCGCTGCTGACAGTGATCGTGATCGGCTCGTCAGGATCTGCGGAAGAATAAGCCTCCAGACTCTGGGATATAACTTCTCCCGCCGGAATTTCCGCGTTCTGTTCCTCAACCACCTGAATATCGATCCATTTTCCTAATGCAGTGAGCGCGTCGTCCTCTGACATTCCCACAACGCTGGGCACCTCCGCGCCGCCGCCGAAATCCAGACCGCGGCTCACTGTAAGAGTTACGCTGTCTCCGGAATTCACAGAGCTGCCCTCCTCCGGAGTAACCGCCGCCACATATCCCGGCGATACTACAGGATTGCCGCTTCCGTCGTCCTCGCTGTACTCCTTCTGCACGGATACAACCAGACCCATATCCTCCAGAGTCCTCTGCGCCTCAACTCCGGTTTCGCCTGCCAGAGCCGGGATCGTCAGCTCCTCCGCTCCCGCGCTGATATAATATTTCAGCGTCGTATAGGCCTCTACCATAGTTCCTGCAGGGATATCCTGAGAAGAAATCCTGCCCTTCTCCTGGGTGGACGCCTCCTCGCCGATCATCTGTGTTCCCAGATTTACTTCCTCCACAAGAGCCTTGGCTTCCTCCTCTGTTTTTCCAACCAGATCGGGAACCTGCACCAGCCCGTTGTTGTCCTCCTGGGTCTGCTGTTCCTGTTCGTTATTATTTTCTGCCTGGCCTCCAAGAAGCCCCGTTGACCTGACAACGAAAAAGATCACCGCCACCAGGATCACTGCGCCGGCCAGAAACGCCGCGATGGTAAATCCTCTGCTCATTGCCTGCTTCTTACGGTTCTTCGTTTTCTTCTGACGGGCTTTTCTGCGTTCATATTCATCATCCTCATACCCGTCGTCCTCGTCCCCGTCGTCATAATCCGTATCGTAATCCTCGTCCTCAAGCTGGGCGATATCTGATTTTTTCTGGACATTCCTTGTTTTCGGCGTATGCTTGATCTCCCCAAGCTCTTCATCGGATATCACAACTGTTTTCGCGTCGTTATCCACGTCGGAGAGCTTCACAAAATCCCCCTGGGGATCGATCAGAGAATGTTTCAGATCAGCGATCACATCCTCCATCTTCTCATAACGGCGTCCTACGCTCTTCTGGGTGCACTTGAAGATAATCTGCTCCAGACTGTAGGGAAGGTCTTCTGTATAAACGCTGGGGGGAACCATTTCCTCCTGAAGATGCTTGATGGCAATAGCCACTGTAGTGTCTCCGTCAAAGGGAACCCTTCCTGTTACCATTTCATACAGAGTAATACCCAGAGAGTAAATGTCGGATTTTTCATCGCTGTAGCCGCCCCTCACCTGTTCCGGAGAGCTGTAATGGACAGACCCCATCACGTTTGAACTGATGGTGTTTGAGGAAGCCGCCCTGGCGATACCAAAATCTGTGACCTTTACTTTTCCGTCAGTGGAAATAATAATATTCTGAGGCTTTACGTCGCGGTGTACAATTCCGTGATTATGCGCCGCCTCCAGACCCATGGAAACCTGAATGGCAATACTGGTGGCCTCCTTGATGGAAAGCTTGCCCTTTTTGGCGATATACTCTTTCAGCGTAATGCCTTCGATAAGCTCCATAACAATATAGTAAACGCCCTCGTCATCGCCCACGTCAAACACATTGACGATATTCGGATGCGTCAGGCCGGCAGCGGCCTGAGCCTCGCTGCGGAATTTCCTGATAAAAGTCGTGTCCTCTCTGAATTCCGGCTTCAGCACCTTCACCGCCACAAAACGGTTCAGCTTGTGATCCTTGGCCTTATACACGTCGGCCATACCGCCGGAGCCTATCTTTCCTAAAATTTCATAGCGCTCCGCTATAATCATTCCTGTTTTTAACATTTGTCCACCTCATTCGTGAATGGTTCTACCAAAATTACTGCAATATTATCCTTACCGCCATTCCGGTTTGCTTCTCTCAGGAGCCGCTCCCCCTTTTCCGGCAGTTCCTTTGTTTTATCCAGTATGATCTCTTCAATCTTACTGTCCTCCACCATATTGCTCAGCCCGTCGGAACACATCAGTATCGTGCTTCCCGGTTCCAGCTTGAGGTCAAAGAAATCAATATCTACTGTTCTCTCCGCTCCCAATGCTCTGGTGATGATATTTTTATCCGGGTGATTTCTTGCCTCCTCCGGCTTCAGCTCACCCATTCTTACCATTTCCTGCACTAGGGAATGATCTCTCGTGATCTGCCGGATCTGATCCTGAATCAGATACAGGCGGCTGTCCCCCACATTTGCCACATACACATAATGGCCCACGATGGCTGCCGCAACAATGGTCGTCCCCATTCCTTTCATGGATTCTTCCTGCTGCGCCCGGTCCAGTATTTCCGTGTTGGCAGTTTCAATAGCATGGCGAAGTACCTTGATCGGGTTAAAATCCGCGTCCTTCCGAATCTCGTCCACCAGAATCTGAACCGCGTGGGAAGACGCAAAATCTCCCGCGTTATGGCCGCCCATCCCGTCAGCAACGACAAACAGATTTGGAAGATTGCCCACCGGATTTTTGGATACGAACACATAATCCTGGTTCATTTTCCGCCTCTGCCCCACATCCGTAGCTGAATATACCCTCATCTCACTTCTCGCTTTCTGTTTTTTCCATATATCTTTTTCTTAGTTGACCACAGGCACCATCTATATCGCTGCCCATTTCTCTTCTAATAGTACCATTAATTCCGCATTTTTCAAGATTTATTTTGAAATTCTCCACCGCTTCCCTGGCAGAACGCACAAAAGAGCGCTCTCTCACGGGGTTGACAGGAATCAGATTCACATGGCAGTTCAGTCCCTTCAGCCGCCCCGCAAGCTCCAGGGCGTCCTCCCTTGTGTCGTTCACTCCGGCCACAAGGCTGTACTCAAAGGTGATCCTTCTCCCGGTTTTTTCAAAGTAATACCTGCAGGCCCTCAGCAGCTCTTCCATGGTGTATTTATTGGCGACCGGCATCAGCTCCCGTCTTTTTTCATCATTGGGAGCATGAAGCGAAACCGCCAGCGTCATCTGAAATTTTTCATCCGCCAGCTCATACATTCTGGGCACAAGACCGCAGGTGGAAACCGTCAGGTTTCTCTGGCTTATATGTATTCCTCCCTCTTCCGTAAGAAGATGGATAAATCTTATCAGATTGTCATAATTATCCAGCGGCTCCCCGGATCCCATTACCACTACGTTGGATACTCTCTCTCCGACGGAGGCCTGGATCCGGTAAATCTGATCCAGCATCTCAGAGGGAAGAAGATTTCTGGCAAGACCGCCTATGGTCGAGGCGCAGAACCGACATCCCATCCTGCATCCCGCCTGGGAGGAAATACAGACGGAATTCCCATGCCTGTATTTCATCAGCACGCTTTCAATGGTATTTCCGTCCTCAAGGCGAAACAGATATTTTCTCGTTCCATCTGCCTTTGAAATCTGAACGTCCAGTATTTCCAGAGCTGTAATGGGATATCCCTCCAGCTTTTCTCTCAGGCTTTTCGGCAGATTTGTCATCTCGTCATAGGAGACCGCAAAATGCTGATGAAGCCACTCATAAATCTGCTTTGCCCGGAAGGGCTTTTCTCCCAAGGAGACCATCAGAGCTTTTACTTCCTCCAATGTCATGGATTTGATATCTGTCATTTGATTGCTTCCTTCTATAAACTATATGATATTTTATGGTTTTTCTATTTTATTGGTTTTTCTATTTGGCTTTTCTATTATGTTTTTTATTTTATTTTCTATTTTGTTTTTCTATTTGGTCTTCTCTTTTGCAGGCAGTGCTATTTTCTTCTGAATTTCGCAATAAAAAAGCCGTCTGTTCCGTGTACGCCCGGAAGAAGCTGGAGATATCCCAGAGCCGTGGTTTCTGACTTCAGCTCGTCGGGAAGGTAAGGGTCGATACTCTCCAGTTTAAATGGATGGTTGTTCATAAACCACATCATATTTTCTTCATTTTCCTCCCTGGCTATGGTACAGGTACTGAAAATCAGAGTCCCTCTTGGCTTCACATACTCCGCGGCCTTGTCCAGGATATTTCTCTGAAGTATGACCAGCTCGTCCTGCTTCTGCGGAGTCGAACGGAATTTGATCTCCGGTTTCTTCCCGATCACTCCATAGCCGGAGCATGGAACATCCGCCAGCACAATATCCGCCAGACATTCGGAATCCACGTCGAATACGGTGGCGTCCTGCACTTTTGCCTGCACATTGATAGAGCCTGTCCTATGGATATTCTCCTCGATCAGCCCGACCTTATACCCGCTTACATCTCTTGCGTCCACCGTCCCGAAGCCTTCCATCTTATCGCCGATATGGAGGCTTTTGCCCCCCGGCGCCGCGCAGAGATCGATCACATAATCTCCCTTTTGGGGATCCGCGATCTCCGCCACCAGCATGGAGCTTACATCCTGCACCAGTATCCTGCCCTGTATGAAAGCGTCCAGGGCAAGGATATGATTAAACCCGGAAATCCGCCGGGCATATGGAAGATACGGCGCCGGCTCCACAGCCACTCCCTGAGCCCGGAGGCTGTCGCAGGTTTTTTCCACAGAATTCAGATATGTACGGCAGCGGACCGTAAGAGGCTTTTCCTCAAGAAAGTCCGCGAGCATTTTTTCGGTGGTTTCCTCTCCATAGTCCAAAAGCCAGCGCTGCACCAGCGCCTCGGGCATGGAATATCTCACGGAAAGATACCGGATCAGATTCTGCTCCCTGACAGGATACTCCAGTTGATCCATCTGGCGTGTGATGGTACGGAGCACGCCGTTTACAAAGGGCTTCAGATTGTAGAAGCCCTTTCTCTGGGCCAGCTTCACCGCCTCGTTGCACACCGCGCTGTCCGGCACTCTGTCCATAAACTTAAGCTGATAAACCGCGCTTCTCAGAATCTCTCTGATCGGAGGCTTCATTTTATCCACTTTTATCTTTGAAAAGGAATCAATAATATAATCAATATAGATCCTGTATTCCAGAGTTCCCTCGCACACTCTTGTAATAAAAGCCCGGTCCTGCTTGGGCAGAAACTGATATTTCGACAGAGCTTCCCGAATGGCGATATGGCTGTGTTCGCCCTCCTCGTCAATTTTGAGAAGGATCTCCAGGATCATTTCTCTGGTATTGATGCCGTTAGTCATCTCGTCTCCTTCCTCCTGCAAGTATCAAAAGCCGCAGAAGCTGCAGTACGGAAGCCGCCAGCGCCGCCACATAGGTCAGGGCCGCGGCTCTCAGCACCTTCCTGGCGCCTCCCGTCTCGTCCCTTCCCAGGATCCCTGTGGTTTCCAGCATACGGAGGGCCCTGGACGAGGCGTTGAGCTCCACGGGAAGCGTCACAAGCTGAAACAGCACCGCCAGAGAAAATAAAACAATCCCGGCAGTGATCAAAGGCTGGATTCCCGCCAGCAGTCCGATAAGAAACAAAGGCCAGGATAAGGTGCTGCCAAAATTCGCCACAGGCACGATCGTGCTTCTCAGCTCAAGAGGAGCGTAATGAACGGCATGCTGGATGGCATGTCCGCACTCATGAGCCGCCACTCCCACCGCGGCGAGAGATGTCTGTCCGTAAATATCCTGAGACAGACTTACTGTTTTTGTTCTGGGATCATAGTGATCCGTAAGGCTTCCGGGAATAGCCCGGATCTGCACATCCGTTATCCCGGCCGCTCTCAGAATCCTTGCCGCCGCTTCCGCCCCGGTCATTCCGGAGGCGCTCCGCACACTCCGATATTTGGCAAACGTGCTTTTCAGCTTCGCGGAAGCCGTCAGAGAAAGCAGCATCCCAATGATCAGCAGTATATATGTCCAGTCGAATCCATAAAATCCGTAACCATATCCATATCCGTACATTTACTCACTCCTTATGATCTGCAAGCTTCGTTCCCGGTTCCACCTGGAAGCCCCGGAGGAAAGCGGCCGCGTCCATGCGCTTTTTCCCCTCAAGCTGCACTTCCTGCAGAACCAGGCACCCTTTTCCGCAGGCAACATGAATTCCTTCTCTGTCTACGGACGTCACCGTCCCCGGCGCAGGCTCCTGCCCGGCTGTATTTTCACCGCCGCGGACCGCCGCCTTCCATACCTTTAATGTTTTGCCGTTCAGGAAGGTATATGCGCTGGGCCATGGATTCAGACCTCTCACAAGCCTCTCCAGCTCCACAGCGCTTCTGGAAAAGTCCAAAAGCCCCATCTGCTTGGTGATCATTGCCGCGTAGGGAGTGGGACTTTCCTCAGGCTGCTTTTCATATACCGCCGTCCCGTCAAAGACAGAAGGGAGTGTCTTTATCAGAAGCTCTGCTCCGGCCACGGCCAGCTTGTCAAAAAGGCTGCCTCCTGTCTCTTCCTCAGAAAGGGGCACCACAGCCCGGGCGATCATGTCTCCCGTGTCCAGTCCTGTCCCCATTTTCATCAGCGTCACGCCGGATTCCCTCTCCCCGTCGATCACCGCGTATTGGATAGGCGCGGCCCCCCGGTACTTCGGAAGCAGGGACGCGTGGATATTCAGACAGCCGTATTCCGGCAGGTTCAAAATTTTCTCAGGGATGATCTGCCCGAAAGCGGCCACAATGATCACATCCGGCTTAAGGGCCTCCAGCTTCTCCATGAATTCCGGTTCTCTCACCTTCGCCGGCTGCCAGACAGGAATTCCATGCTTCAGGGCCGCCTCCTTCACCGGAGTAGGAAGAAGAGTTTTCCCTCTGCCCTTAGGCTTATCGGGCTGCGTTACCACGGCGGCCACTTCATATCCGGCTTCTGCCAGAGCCTCCAGCGGAGGCACCGCGAAATCCGGTGTTCCCATATAAACAACTTTCATCTCATTCACACCTCGTCTTCTTCATAGGTCGTCCTGTGAAGCTCGCCCTCTACCAGCTCCGTATACATCTTTCCGTCCAGATGATCGATCTCATGACAGAACGCCCGGGCCAGAAGCTCGGTTCCCTCATAGATCACCTCGTTCATATCCTCGTCAAGGGCTTTTACTTTTACATAGTTGGGCCGCGTAACCTGCCCGGACATCCCCGGAACGCTGAGACATCCCTCGTCCCCCGTCTGCTCCCCGGAGGTTTCCAGGATCTCAGGGTTGATCAGCACAAGAGGGCCTTCTCCTATGTCTATCGTCACAATACGTTTCAGGATTCCCACCTGGGGCGCCGCCAGGCCTACGCCCATAGCCTCGTACATGGTGTCCAGCATATCTCCGATCAGCGTATGGAGCTTCGGCGTCATCTCTTTTACCGGACGGCTGATCTTGTAAAGTACCGGATCCTCTTCTGTTCTGATTTTTCTTAATGCCATATCTATCCTCTCTCTTTCTTCTGTATATTTTATATAAATGCTAGGGTCAAAAGGTCTGAGCCCAGCGCGGAACAATCCGCGTGGCAATGTCTCCTCTTCTGTGTTTACTCTAAATCATACTGTATATATAGTTTCCGAAATCCGGAATTTATTTCAACATATTCCTCAATTTTGTTTTTTATTTTTATCAGGGTTCCGATATCCTCGTGCTTCAGATACAGCACCCTTCTGTACACATCGTTTACCTTCCCCACCGGCGGGCTGGCCGGCCCGATCATATGGAGCCTGCCGCCGGAGCCGATACGCTCCGCGAATTTCCGTATAAAATCAATTCCCTTTTCCAGAAGCTCTTCGTCGCCGCCTGACGCAAGCACGGTAAGCATGTACGCGGCCGGAGGGTAGTCCAGAAGCGACCGGTATCCCATCTCCTCCTGATAAAACCGCTCGTAATCCTGTTCCGCGGCGGCCTGGATACTGTAATGCTCAGGATGGTAGGTCTGGATCACCGCTTCCCCTCTCTTTTTTCCTCTGCCGGAGCGTCCCACTGCCTGGGTGAGAAGCTGAAAGGTTCTCTCCCCGCACCGGAAGTCCGCTGCGTTCAGAGAAAGATCCGCAGCGATGACGCCCACCAGCGTCACATCCGGAAAATCATGACCCTTTACGATCATCTGAGTCCCCACCAGAATATCTGCTCTGTGGGCCGCAAAGGAGGAAAGAATCTGCTCGTAGCTGCCCTTGGTCCTGGTAGTGTCATAATCCATCCTGAGGATCCCGGCTTCTGGAAACACTTTTCGGAGCACCTGTTCAATCTGCTGTGTTCCCGCCTTAAAGCCTCCTATATACGGAGAGCCGCAGGACGGACATGTTTTTACCGCAGGTCTCTCATATCCGCAGTAATGGCAGATCATTCTGCCGTTGCTGTGCTCCGAAAGCGACACGTCGCAGTGAGGACACTTCAGAACCTGGCCGCAGGAGCGGCAGGATACAAATCCGGCGTACCCTCTCCGGTTCAGGAACAGCATGGTCTGTTCGCCGTGTTCCAGACGTTTTTTTATGGCGTTCTGAAGCTCCCGGCTGAGTATGGAACGGTTCCCCGTCCTCAGCTCCGCCCGCATATCCACCACGGACACCTCCGGAAGGGGACGGTCCTGGTATCTTTCTTCCAGCTTTACCAGAGCGTATTCGCCTTTTACCGCTTTTGTATAGGCCTCCAGGGAAGGAGTCGCCGAGCCGAAAACCACATAAGCTCCTTCTGCCTGAGCGCGGCGTACCGCCGTCTCCCCGGCCTGATATCTGGGGCTGGTTTCGCTTTTGTAGGTTCTTTCGTGCTCCTCGTCCACAATGATCAGCCCCAGTCTGGAAAATGGAGTGAACAAAGCCGAACGGGGACCTACGATAATCTGGATCTCTCCCTTTTTGGCCCTTCTGAACTGATCGTACCGCTCTCCCTGAGACATTCTGGAATTCAGCACGGAGACTTTGTCTCCAAACCACCCGTAAAACCTGCGCACGGTCTGATAAGTAAGAGCGATCTCCGGTATCAATACGATCACCTGCCGTCCCGCCTCCATGACCTGGCTGATCAGCTTCATATAGACCTGAGTTTTCCCGCTGCCTGTAATCCCATGGAGCAGCACAGGGCGGGGCGAAGGATTGTTCCATTCCTTTTGGATCTCTTCCAGGGCCTCCCGCTGCGCGGGAGACAGAAGAGCGGCTTTTTCTCTGGGGATCCCGGCGCCGTCCAGCGGTGTGCGGTAAACCTCGTCCTGTTCCAGCCGGACTGCTCCCTGCTCCAGAAGAGGCTTCAAAACATTTGCCGTTGTCCCAAGCTCTCTGGAGGCCTTCGTATAATCCAGAGGCGATTCCTCCAGCAGAGCCCTGACAAGCCTCGCCCTGGCTCTGCAGCGGCCGGACTCCAGGTTTTCCGCCAGCGCCTCCGCCTGTTCCCGGTCCACATTCAGGTACAGCCGTCTTTTTTCCCTGGGCGCCACCTTCTCACGGACAGGAAGCACTGTTTTCAGCGCCTGTACCATGGTGGAGCCGTACCGTTCCTTCATCCATGCCGCCAGCGCCACAAGCTTCGCCTCTGTGGTCTCCTCGCCGCTGCACAGTCTGAGGAGGGATTTCATTTTCTCCCGGTCGTATTTTGGTTCTCCTGAGATCCCTATGATATATCCCTTCCGTTCTCTGTTTCCCTGTCCAAAGGGGACGGCGGCCACCATCCCCACCCGTATCTCCTCTTCCAGCTCCTCCGGAACCAGATACTGAAAGCTGCGGTCAAGCTTTTCGTGGGATATATCCACAATTACATCCGCATATACCATGAATTCTCTCTTTCTTTATCTTCCGGCCAGGATATCCCCGATCAGCACCCTCTCGTCCATAGGATACTTTTTGCCTTTGATCTCCTGGTAATCCTCATGTCCTTTGCCTGCAAGGACGATGATATCTCCCGGCTCTCCGTGGCGGATAGCGTAGGCAATGGCTTCCTTCCTGTCACAGATCTCCACATATTTCCCGCCTGTCCCGGCGATTCCGGTTTTTATATCGTCAATGATCGCCTGGGGCTCTTCGTATCTCGGGTTGTCGGAAGTGATGATCGTCAGATCCGCAAGCCTTCCGGAAACCTCTCCCATCTCAAATCTTCTCTGCCTTGCGCGGTTTCCCCCGCAGCCGAAAAGACAAACCAGCCTGTGGGGACGGTATTCCCGCAGCGTGGTCAGAAGGCTTTCCAGAGCCATGGCGTTGTGAGCGTAATCGATCATAAGGGTAAACTCGTCGGAAACCTTGATCATTTCGATCCTGCCCTTCACCTTCGCCACCTTCAAAGCCCGTATGATATTCTCCCGGGAAACCTTGAAATGACGGCAGATCGCAATAGCCGTCAGGGAATTATAAATACTGAATTTTCCGGGAATATCAATCTCCACAGGAAAATCCATCAGGCCTTTTACATGGTAGGCAATGCCAAGGTAGCCTTTTCCGTTTACCATACGGGCGTCCTCCGCTCTCAGATCCGCTTCCGGAGAAAAGCCGTAGGTTTCCAGGCTGCAGGTATGTCCCTCGATAATCTTTTCAAAGTGTTCGTCGTCGCGGTTTACGATCCCCACTCTGCACTGACGCAGAAGCATGGATTTGCACGACAGATAATGGTCAAAATCCCGGTGCTCGTTGGGGCCGATGTGATCCGGCTCGATGTTCGTGAAAATTCCATAATCAAAAATAAATCCCTGGGTACGGTGGAGCATCAGTCCCTGGGAAGAAACCTCCATCACCACGCAGTCGCAGCCCTTATCCACCATTCTGCGGAAATACTCCTGGATCACATAGGACTCGGGAGTGGTATTGGCGGCGGGGATCACCTCGTCCCCGATCACCGCCTCAATGGTGCCGATAAGCCCAACCTTATACCCGGCGTTTTCCAGGATGGATTTTACCATATAGGTGGTAGTCGTCTTACCCTTTGTTCCGGTGATCCCGATAGTTTTCAGCTTTTCCGCCGGATATCCGAAATAAGCCGCGGAAATAAAGGCCATGGCGTATCTGGTATCTTTCACCAGGATCACGGTCACATCCGCGGGAGCCTGAACCGGCTCTTCCACCACGAGGGTTTTCGCTCCTTTTTCCAGAACGTCCGGAATGAATTTATGTCCGTCCACTACGGCTCCGCGAATACAGATAAAAAGAGAATCCTTCTCCGTCCTGCGGGAATCATAGACCACTGTGCTTACTTCCTGCTCCAGGCTTCCCTGACAGCAGGTATACTCTATACGTTCCAATAAAGCTGATAATTTCATGTTCTGTCCTCCAAGAAGAATACGGCAGTACCTTCTGCCGCAGATTCCATTCTGCCTCCGGTGTCCCGAAAGCAGGATACTCTTTTATAGAATAGCACACACATGAAGGGTTTTCAATCTTTCGTTTTCGTCAGCTTACGCAAAAGCCTTCGCCAAAATCCGCGTCCCATGAAGCCTGCCGCCAGAGCTGACAAAAACGCCGCCAGACACCACAGAGCCGTACGGGAGCCGTCTCCTGTCTTAGGATTTTCGGAAACCCGGCTGCTTTTCTCCGATGGAGGTTCTGTTTCCGCGTCTATATCCGTTTCTTCTGAAGGCTCCTGTTCCGGCGGGCCATAAACCTGCAGCTCTGCCCGGGAGCTCACTTCTCTCTCCCCTGTCTCCGCAGTTACCACAGAAACCTCGTTGATCAGCTCACGGGATTCCACTTTTTCCGGCAGCTCCACGGCGGCCCTCAGACTGACCGCTTCTCCCGGCCCGATCTGGGGGATCAGGGCTTTCGTTTTATTCTGGTTCAGCTTTATGCCTTCTTTTTCCAAAAACCGCACCGGAATATCCTCCGCCTGAAATTTCTCGGTAGTCAGTACAGAGTGAAGAGTCCTCTCCCCTGTATTGCGGATACAGATCTGAAAATACACGGTATCTCCCGCAGCCGCAGTCTCCCTGTCCGCGGTCTTGGTCACCTGAAAATCCGCCTTCAGAGGTGTGATCTCCGTCAGCACTTCCACTGTTTTTACCAGTTTTCCTCCCTCACCGGAGATTTCCTCCGCATCCGCCGCGTTTTCTGCCTCCCCCGTAAGCTTCAGCTTCACCGGAGTCTCCTGGGTTTCTGCAAGGGGCAGTCTCAGGAAAAGGGCCGTCTCCTCTCCGGTCTCCAGATGATCCAGGACGGCGTTTCCCTCTGAGGTTATCAGTCCCGGCGTCTCCTCCCACTGGCCATTCTGTCCGCTTTGCCCGAAAACGCTGTACAGCTTCAGGGCTTCCAGCGGAAGCTCCCCGGTGTTTTCCACAGTCACTTCATAGAGGAGGATTTCTCCTGCCTTCGCGGTTTCGGGAATGGCGGAAGCCTGGATGCGGAAGTCCGCTTTCTTAGTTACTTCGGCCCCTTCAGCTTCTCCCTCTTTTGAGGATTCTCTATCTCCCATATCAGAAGGCTCCTGGTCTGAATTTTCTGGTTCTTCCCGGCCCGGCTGCGTCTCCGTTTCCACAGCCTGCTCTATATTTTCTGTCTCTGCGGCTGTACCCGGCTGCTTTCCGGCGGCTCCTGCTGTGTCTGTACTGGGAGGTTTCTCTTCATAGCCGTGCGGATTATTCTCATCCTCCGGCTCAGGGAACTCCTGATCTGTATTTTCTGCTGCCTCCGGCTTTCCGTTTTCTATATTTATGTCCGTACATTCTCCGGCGTCCTGTCCCGTTTCTCCCGGTTTCTGTCCGGTATCCGTCTCATTCTCCCCGGCATTCCCTGCGCCCGGCTGGTTTTCGCCGGCCTTTCCTGTATCCGGCGGATTCTCTCCGGCCTTTCCCGCATCCGGATCATTTTCTCCGGCATTCCCTGCATTTGGTTTATTCTCGTCCGTTTCTTCTATAACGGACATAAAATCAGCATTTCCTCCCGCGCTATCCCTCTCTTTTTCCACAATATATTCCGGGCCTGCGTCTGTTTTTCCACATTCCCTCCCTGTTTCAGACATGCTCCTGCTCTCCGTCTCCTGAGATGATTCCCAGACATGATACAGAGGCGCCTCCGCCGCCAGGGTGCCCCTGGAGAGCCCTGCTCCCGCCAGAAATACAGCAGCCAGAACCGCCGCCGTCCATGTCCCTTTGCTCTTATGAAATTTTCTTCTCCTCATATAACTGTCCTTTCTGTTGATTTTTATAATGTGCAACTTCAACACGCAGTCAGAAATCATTCTGTCGGGATAAAAAGATACCAGAATTAAAAAATCATCGCTCCAATATCACAGTAGTCAAAATAATCCCAACATTACAGAATGACTTCCGGCATAGCTTCAGTTTTCCCGGGACATAGGCATCTCCCCTTCCTTTATCAATACTTTTCATCACATTGAAAAATCGCCGAAACGGCGGAAGACTGCCGGAAACTTCCGCATTTTTTAGAACAGCGGCAAGTCCGGCTTTTAAACTTTGCAGAACGCATTGTTCAGACAAGGCTAATGTACCATGTTTTTCGGAGACAAACAAGGTATCTTCTGAATTATAAAATTAATTTAATCTTTCTTTATAAATTTTCGTTTTCTTTTAGAAAGCGTACACACTTTGCTCACATTTTTTGGATATAATGATTCTCGGATAGATGAATAACCACTCTCTATCTCCCCCCTCAAAAAGTTAAGGAAAATGGCCGCCTGGAGACAGGCGGTTTTTCCTTGGCTTTTTTTCTTCATATCATTTCGTCGGTTCCATAATTACGCAAATCATTTCCCAGGCTGTAAATTATTGGCTTGACCGTCCCGTCAAAGCCTCCCTTTAGTTATCCTCATCAATATCCATTCGCTCCAGCTTAAAAATGACAGGGCGTGTGCCGTCATTACAGCAGGCGATCATCATTTTTTCATCGTTTGTCCACCCACCCATAATGGAACCGCCCTGCAATGCGGTATAAATATATCTGCTCACGCAATCCCACGCTTCCGCGCAGAATTTTCCATTCAGCATATTCATATATTCCTCCGCGCCTACAATAAATTCCTGTCCCTCATGGAATACCTCGCATTTTCCCGATTTAGGATCTGCAAGATACTGTTCCTGCAGATCGGGGAAAAGCTCTCGGCGTAATACTGTGATTTTTACTTTATGTTTCATAAGCGATCTCTCCTTTCTTGTGAAAAAGTATAACGGGAAAAGAATGTTGTTTCTGTTACACAGGGAACAAAATCCAAGTCGTTATGAAGAATCCCCGGGGGTGTCATAGGAAAATCGCATTTTACGTTTAAATTCATACAGCCTTTCCTATGACACAAAAAATCCCACGCCCGAGGTACTCCAACACCTTCCGCATGGGATTTTTCACATCCGTTTGATATCATGTCCATAAAATATAAAACCAAAACATTTTTACCGCCAGGGCAGGCACACCAATTTCGTCTTATTTGAAGGTGTGCCGGAGCGGTCTTCAAAAATCACGATCAAAGAAGATAAACCGGAAGTTCTTCTGTGATATGCACCGGACCGCCGGCCTTTTCTTTCGCTTTGTCTGAAAGGAACTTCGCCTGAAGTTCTTCTGCGTTGGCCGGAGTAAGAACAGAAGTTTTTACAGTTTTCGCCTTAGCCGCCGTCTTTCTGGGCGCGGCCGTCTTCGCTCTCGTGGTCTTCTTTGCCGGAGCCGCCGGTTTTTCCGCAGCCTTGTTTTCCGCAGCCGCTTTTACCTCTTCCGCCAGCGCCTTCACTGTACTTTTCTTTGTTCCCGCGCTAGCCGCGCGTTTGATGCTTTCCTTACCTACTGACACGTTTTATTACCTCCTCTGCCAAATCCGTATATTCCTTCGCGCTTCTGCTGGATTTTTTGTATTCCACCACCGGGGCGCTGTTGTCCTGGGCCCATTCTACCGAGCTGTCCACCCGGATATAGGTCTCAAACAGATGAATACCCTCCAGCTCGCGCAGGGTTTCCATGGTTTGTTTAAAATAGTTTTTGCGGGTATCCACCTTCGTCACAACAATCCCCGCCGCCTCCAGCTCCGGAGCGATCTGCCTGACTTCGTTCAGGAAATCGAACATATTCGCCAGACCGAACATCCCCCAGGGACTGGCCTCCACCGGAACGATTACCCAATCGGAAGCACAGAGAATATTCATCACCCATCCGCCAAGGGTAGGAGGCGCGTCGATCAGAATATAATCATAGGTTCCCGAGTCCTTGATCTTCTGGAGACATTTGCGGAGTATAAATTCTCTCTGCCATTTCGTAAACAGCTCATACTCAACGGAGCTCATCAAAGTGGACGAGGGGATCAGATCTAGATTTTCATAGGGCGTATGTACAATATAATCCGTCAGATCCTTCTGCCCGCCGATGGCCTTGTACAGATTTTTTTCTCCGGCAGCCTGCTCCAGCACCCACTCCTCTGAAAAAAAAGAGAGGGACAGATTAAGCTGCATATCTCCGTCTATCATCAGCACCTGTTTTCCGGAGCGGGCCATAGCGGCTCCCACATTGGAACAGGTGGTGGACTTTCCGCTTCCTCCCTTATTGTTCGCGAAACAGATTGTTGTGGTTTTTTTCATGGGATACCTCCCTTAATTGTCGTTTCACTTCTGATATTGTCAATTATACGGGATTTTGATGAGGTTTTCAAGATTTTTGTCGCCTGGCAAGGGGGGGATATCACACCTCGATCACAGCGGCGGAATGATTCGCAAAGGGCAGAAGCTTTTTATATATGTCGTCCGTTTTTATCTTCATATATCCGGTAGTCGTGCCGTCGCTGCAGCCGTACCATTCCTCTGCCAGGAGCTGATATTGAAGCGCATTCCCTACCGGATCACGGCAAAGGAGCTGGATATCCCTGCTTACCGACGGATCGGCATCGCCCTGCGGAATAAAAAAAACGCGTCCCTGGCGGTACAGAGGTTTTTGGAGTATCTGGATTACCGATGAACAAAGCAGGGCGGCCCGGCAAAATCCGGCCGCCCAACTGGGTAGCAAAAAAGGAGCCTTGATTTCTCAAGACTCCTTTTTCTCCGCAGCGTGCGTTAGAGGATTCGAACCCCCGACCTTTTGGTCCGTAGCCAAACGCTCTATCCAGCTGAGCTAAACGCACATCCTTGCGATTTCCTTCGCAACAAAATGTATTTTACTCTATAAGAGTTCATTTGTCAACATGTTTTTTTATATTTTCTAATTTAATTTTGCCGCCAAAGCCTTATAAATCATCTTAGCCGGGCCGTCGTTCTGATTCGTATCGGCGACACAGACGGCCGCCTCCCTGCAGGCCGCGGTCCCGTTGGCTACCGCGATTCCATATTTCACCGCGGAAAGCATACTGCAGTCGTTATCCGCGTCTCCGAAGGCCAGTGCCTCCTCCGGAGAGATCCCCAGCCGCTTCAGAAGATACAGAAGGGTATTTCCCTTACCCGCGTTCTTATGGCCGATTTCCAGTAGATGAGGGACAGAGGCAGTCACATAGATATCCGGGACTTTACCGACAAGCTCCCTGCGGAATTTTTCTCTTGCCGCCCTGTCGCCGCACACGAACGCCATGCTGTCCAGTTCTTTTTTATGCTCTCGGACAAAGGCAGCCATGTCCTTCACCGGAGTCCTCGTCTGCCGCACATATTCCGCGCCATATTCCGTAGCTCCGTAATCCATGGGAGACTTTACATATGCTTCCTCCGAATAGGGCACGCCGTCAATGAACACCTCAAGAACGGTCTTTGACGGCTTTTCCAGCGCCAGAACCGCTTCCACGGAAGTCTCTTCCAACAGGCACTGATAAATTCTCTTTTTAGCTGAAACAGAATAAACGGCTCCCCCGTTGGCGGTGATCAGATATTCTACGCCCGGCAGTGTCTTTACGATATCCGGGACGGCTTTAAACGACCTTCCGGTGGCCGGAACAATAAATATCCCTCTCTCCGCCGCCATCCCAAGGACGCTTCTTGTATAGGGGGACAGTGTTTTCTGATCTGTGAGAAGCGTTCCGTCAAGATCGCTGGCAATTAATTTTATTCCCAAATCTTCACTTCCTTATCTTATATGATAGTATTGTATTGACCGCCTGTTGTTCCTTTCTGTTTATTTTTGTGCTGATATATTATAAATCCAAGCAGCGCAGTTAAAAATTCTGTTATGGGATAAGCAAGCCAGACCCCCGTCATTTTCCATAATGCAGACAGTAAAAATGCCATAGGGATAATCAAAACCAATCCCCTTAGTATCGAAAGTATATGGGCGGGCAGCGCTTTTTCTATTGAAGTAAAAAAGGTCGCCAAAATAATATTATAACCAACAAACGGAATAGAGATAAAATATAATTTTAATCCTGTTACAGAAATTTGCTGCAGCTCCAGATTTTTTTCACTATTGAAAACGGCAGTGATGGGATCCGCAAACACAAAAATAAACAAATAAGCAATCATAGATACTGAGAACAACGTTACCATGGCATATTTAAGTACCTCTTTTGTCTGCCTGTTATTCCCAGCGCCATAAAAGGTACTCACCAACGGCTGAATGCCCTGTGCGATACCTGTATATACTGCCGCGACCACAAGTGAAATATTTGCAACTACTCCATATGCGGCAACCCCTGTATTTCCCGCCAATTTTAATATAATAGCGTTAAAAGTGATCATTACGATCCCAGAGGATACCTGGGCAATAAGAGACGGAAAACCTAAGGATAGATCCTGCTGTATAATGTATTTCCTGACTTTTGTTTTTACAAGATGGAACGTATTTTTCTTCCTGCCCCAGTGGGGAAGCATGATGACAATACTGATGACCGGCGATAATCCTGTGGCAAAAATAGCGCCAAAAATCCCCATTCCCATCGGAAAAATGAAAATATAATCCAATAGGATATTGGCAAAGCTTCCAATTAACTGGGCTATCATGGGAAGCTGCGGACTGCCGTCGTTTCTGACAAAACAAAGCCATATATCGTTCAGTATGAACGCAGGGGCAAACAGCAGCAGCCAGCGCAAATATGTCGCTGTCATTTCCAATACGCTCGTATCCGCCCCTAAGAGCGCCGCCAGTTGACGCGGGAAAAAGAAACCAAGCAGGACAAATACTCCTGAAAAAAGCAGGGCAAGATATATGGTATTTGTATAAACCCGGTCCACTTCCTCCATTTTTTCCTGACTTTTACAGATCGAAAACCTTGTCGCGCCGCCCATCCCGAGCATAAGTCCTGTGCCGTGGATAAAATTATATACAGGAATCGCAAGATTTAAGGCGGTAAGACCGTTTGTTCCCAACCCCTTTGATACAAAAAATGTGTCCGCTAATATATAGCAGGATACTCCCAGTGTTCCTAAAACACTTAAAATTGTATAGTGGACAAAATCCCGCATACAAGACTGTCGTTCCATATGTCTGCTCACTCCTAAATCTGGAACAAAGAGGACAAGTCCTCTTCAACTCCCTATATTCCTTACTCATGAAGGACTTGTACTCTTTGCGCGCCAGATGCGTATTGCGAAGCAATATCATACCGCGCGCATCTGTGCGCATCGCTGCACGAAATGATACAAAAAATAACGCCAGCTCTTTCTGTCTTCAAAGGCCTAATGACAGAAAGTCTGACGCTTAACTCCTTACCCGGCGGCAAGAAGTGTCAATCCGTGTTTTTTATATTACAATACAAAGGCGGAAAAATCAACCGCAAAATTTCCTATATTTCAGCAGAACGGACGGAGACGTTACAGTTCACTCCCGGCATTTTCGCTCGCTGAAAATGCACGGGCCAGTACGAAAAATGACCAAAGAATCCAGCCCCTCGCCGCAGGCGACTTAAAATGGGCTGGATTCAGTTACAGTTCACGCATGGCGTGAACTGTAACGCGGAAACTCAGGCGAATCACGGCTTGTCCTTCATGATCATCTTATGTTATCATATGTTTATATTTTCTAGCTGAGAATTATCGAACAGGCGCCGGATACGGCTGCCGGAAAGGACGTTGAATTATGAAGTTTATTTATCCTGCGGTTTTCCGCAAAACAGAATCTGGCACTTACAGGGGCTTTTTCCCGGATCTGGAATGTTGTTACGCGGAAGGAGACACCCTGGACGACGCCATCGAGAAAGCCAACGAAGCGGCCTGTGACTGGATCTCCCTTGAGCTTTCTGAGGACGGCGGCGAGCTTCCCCGTGTTTCTGACGAGGAGGATATGGAGCTTCAGGAGGGAGACATTGTACGGAATATCTCTGTAAACATCCGCTTCTATGAGGGCTGGGACGAATAAGGATCAATCGCCATGAAAAACAATGAATGGTTCCAGATCGGCGAGGTTTCCCGGCTGTTCCATATCAGCGTCAGCATCCTCCGCCATTATGACAAAATCGGACTTTTAAAGCCGGAATACACTGATCCCGATACAGGCTACCGCTATTACAGCGCCAGACAGTTCGAATGTCTCAACACCATACGGTATCTCCGCGCTCTGGATATGCCTCTGGAACAGATTTCCACTTTTCTGCAGAACCGGAATCTGGACACTATCCGCGAGCTTCTTCTGACTCAGAAAGAGGAGGTGGCACGCCGCCGCCAGGAGCTTCTTCTCATTGAGAAAAAAATCGACAACCGTCTTTCCCAGATCGGAGACGCGCTCTCTTCCCGGCTGGAGGAGATTTCTGTGGTTCACTTTTCCCAGCGGCAGATCACATCCGTCCGCCAGAAGGTCTCTCCCAAAAGCTACCTGGATCTGGAATACTCCATCCGCCAGTTAGAGCAGTCAGAAAAAACCGCCGTCACCTTCCTCGGAAAGGTGGGCGTAGGCATCTCCGCGGAGCATCTTACGCAGCGCCGCTTCCATCCCTATGATCTTGTTTTTATACTTCTGGAGGAGGAGGATCAGTTCCGGGGCGATACCATGCTTCTCCCGGAAAGCGACTGCGCGGTTCTCCGTTTTCAGGGCGGTCACGAAAAAGCCGTCCATTATTATGAACAGCTTCTGTCGTATATCGAGACTCATCACTTCAGGGTCAGCGGCTTTTCCCGGGAAATCACCATGATCGATTATGGTCTCACCGACGATATCTCCAAGTTCGTCACTGAAATCCAGATCCCAGTGGAACGTCCATAGTACCAGCCATACAGTGATCGAACTGATACTGTCCGTAATCCATTTCGGTGATTCCTCTCTTGCATTTCCGTACCTGTTCTTTTATAATAAATATATTCAAACTGAAAAAGAAATGAGGATTCTCTATGAGTGAAAAAACTGTAGTAGTTGCACTTGGACACAGAGCTCTGGGTACGACTCTGCCGGAACAGAAGCTTGCTACCCGGCAGGCTGCCAGAGCGATCGCTGATCTTGCAGAAGAGGGCGCCAGAGTGGTGATCTCCCACAGCAACGGCCCCCAGGTAGGTATGATCCATACCGCTATGAACGAATTCGGAAAGGCACATCCTGGCTATACCTTTGCGCCGATGTCCGTATGTTCCGCCATGAGCCAGGGATATATCGGCTATGACCTGCAGAACGCCATCCGCGCGGAGCTGATCTCACGGGGCATATATAAGCCTGTCGCCACTGTGCTGACCCAGGTTGTCATCGATCCCTATGACGATGCTTTCGCTGAGCCTGAGAAGATCATCGGCCGGGTTTTGAGCGCGGAGGAGGCAGAGGCGGAGGAAGACAAGGGGAATTTCGTCACAGAAGTCGCTCCCGGAGAATACCGCAGAATCGTAGCTTCACCGAAGCCCCAGAAGATCGTGGAGCTTGAGACCGTCCGTACCCTTACAGAGGCCGGGCAGATCGTCATCGCGGCCGGCGGCGGCGGAATTCCTGTAATGGAGCAGGGCATCGATCTCCACGGCGCCAGCGCCATTATCGAGAAGGATTTTGCCAGCGGACTTCTGGCGGAGGAATTAAACGCGGACACGCTGCTGATCCTTACCAGTGTAGAGAAGGTAAGTCTGGACAGAGGCACTGACCACGAAAAATATCTTGGAGTCATTTCCGCGGAGGACGCCCGCCGCTACATCTCCGAGAATCAGTTCGCCAAAGGCTCCATGCTCCCGAAGATCGAAGCAGGTCTTTCCTTTATTGAAAAGGGAACCGGCAGAAAGACAGTTATCACCGATATCGCCCACGCCAAAGACGGCTACAGGGAAAAGACGGGCACAATCATCAAATAAAACATCCTCTTTTAAAGAGCGCAAAAAAACAGACAGCGGAACTCGGCGAAGTCCGCTGTCTGTTTTTTTCGCATAATAGAACAAAGTGTGCAAGCACACTTTGCGCGCCAGATGCAGACTGCCGCAGGCAGTCATAATTCTACATGCATCTGGTCGCATCCACAGCGGAGCGTTTATATTATAGGAAAGTATGTATATTACAGTTTAGAACAATTTGGAGTACTTTCCTATAATATAAAAAGGCTCCTGCTCCCGTCAATATCTGTCATACTAATGGAAGCCGAAGCTCTCTCGTCAAAACTCAATATCTGTCTACATGGATTTCCGCTCCGCGATCTCCGCCATCTTCGCCTCATTCAGACGAGTGTCTCCATGCACCCGGCTATAGGAAAGATAGCCGTTCATACGGTCAATTTTGGTAAGATTTTTGGATCCGCAGACCGGGCATACGTCCATTTCCAGTTCCTCATGGCCGCAGTCGTCGCAGTAGGCCAGAGAAAGATTGACTCCCTCATAATAACCCAGATCCATAGCTCTTCGGATCAGAGTGCGGATCGCTTCTTTATTATAGCCGATGGGATAGCGCACATACTGGATCTTTCCGCCGTTGCACAGCTCCCAGAAACGTCCCTCCAAATCCTGTTTCTCAATAGGAGTTACATCCTCTGTCACATGGCAGTGGAAGCTGTTGCTCACATAGGGCCTGTCGGAAACGCCCTCCACAATGCCGTACATCTTACGGAACTGTTCCACCTGGAGCCCGCAGAGACTCTCCGCGGGAGTTCCGTAAATCGCGTACAGATTGCCGTCCTCCTGCTTGAACTCATTTACCTTGTCATTGATATATTTCAGTACCTCCAGGGCGAACCTGCCGTCCTCCCGGATGGATTTGCCGTTGTACAGCTCCTGAAGCTCGTTAAGAGCCGTGATTCCAAAGGACGCAGTCATGGGCTTCAGGATCTTGCCGATCTTTTCGTGAGGATCCAGATGCCCTCCGTAGAAACCGCCCTCGCAGTATGCCAGAGGATTGGTGGAGGCTCTCATCTGACCCAGATATTCATAGGTGCGGATGTGGAGATTCCGGATCATTTCCAGGTAAAAATCCAGCACTTCGTAGAAATCTCTGCTCTCAGCTCTCGCCTTCGCAAGGATCATAGGAAGATGAAGGCTTACCGCGCCCACGTTAAATCTTCCCACAAACACGGGAACGTCCTTCTCATCCGCCGGATACATACCGCCGCGCTCGTACCATGGACTCAAAAAAGCACGGCAGCCCATGGGGCTGATCACCTTGCCGTACTGCTTGTACATGCTGGCAATGTAACCCTTGCCGGTAAGAGAAAGCCAGTCGGGATACATAGTCTTGGCGGAGCAGTCAACGCCCGCCTCAAACACGTCCTCACAGCATTTGCCCGGGCCGTGGAGATTTTCGTCATACAGGAATACGATCTTCGGAAACAGCACCGGCTTTTTGTGCCCCGCTTTTCCCTGTCCTCCCTGGTGCACCTCAAGAAGGGAAATGTTGCACATCTTCTCAAACTGCCCGGTTCCCAGACCAAGCGTCACTGTGACAAAGGGATAATCTCCTCTGGAAGAGCCCACAGTATTCAGCTTGTACTCAATTCCCTGCCAGCCCTGGTCGAAATCCCTGCGAACCTTGTCAAGGGCGTACTCAATAGCCTTTTCTTCTCTGCCCGGCCAGCTTTTATCCGCATATTTCAAAAATTCCTGTACATATTTATTATAGCTTTTCTCCGCGTACGGCCCCAGGATCTTGTCCACCTCCGGCACGGTGAAGCCGCCGTACTGCTGGGCCGCCGTACTCAGCACGATATCTCCCATAACGTCGAAGGCGGTATCCAGAGTCTTGGGCTCGTTATACCAGACGTTTCCCATCTCAAAGCCGCCCTTCAGAACAGACGCCACATCAAAAAGGCAGCAGTTCATGGTATCAAGACGGGCGGACTGGTCATGGATATAGATATATCCGTCCTTGCAGGCCTGAAGCTCGTTGCGGGTCATAAAGAACTTCCGGTAAAGCTCTTTGTTCAGCTCATTGAAGATCAGGCTTCTCTTGGTAGCCACAAGAGCGCTGTCCGTATTGGCGTTGCTCTTGTCTCCGATATAACGGATCGCCTGGCTCTTCGTGTATACGTCATCCATCATGTGGATAAAGTCCAGCTTATAATTCCGGTAATCACGGTAGCTCTTCGCCACAGCAGGGTTCACTCTCTCCAGAGCGCCCTCCACGATATTGTGCATTTCCTGGATCTGAATTTCTTCTTTTCCCAGGGACGCCGCGTGTTCCTCAGCGAAACGGCAGATAAAGTCCTTTTCCTCCTGAGAAAACGTATAAAGGATCCGCGCCGCGGATTTGTTTACCGCAGCTACGATTTTCTGCGGATTGAATTCTTCTTTTGTTCCGTCTTTCTTAATTACATAGATCATACCAATTTCTCCTGTTACACAGTACGAAGAAGTCCCTGCAGACACCACTCTCTTCGTCAATTCCACTTCCCATATCTGGTGTTGCAAGAGAGAGTATAGCACAATATCCTGTAAAAGAAAAGAGCAAATTCTACTTTTTTATGCTTCTTTTGAGGAGTCGTCCTGGAGATAAAGGTATACTCCGTCATAATCCTCCGAAAAATCCTCCACTTTCAGGACATCTCCCTCCTCCAGATCTACGTCCGGGATCACTGTGCTGAGAGAAACCCTGAACTCTCTTACTTCAGATGAATTTTCTATAACCAGAGTGACAGGAGCCTCCTCGTCCAGGCCCACAAGAGTATATAAACCGGGCTGAATCTCCGTTCCCACCTCTCCGTCTCCATGTCCGGCCATCAGGATATATCCCAGCCCGTCCTCATCCGTCTGTTCGTAAAAATAAGGATCGTCAAAATCTGTAATTCCAGATTCTATGTATGTACCGTCATCCTGCTCTTCCATATAACGCTCCAGTTCCTTTTCGTACATGTACTGATCGTACTCCGTCCTTACAAAGCTGACTGCAGACGGCAGGACAATGATCAGAAGCAGAACGATCCAGAAAATAAAATTCGCTTTTCCTTTTTTCTTTTCGGCTCCACGGGCGGCTTCCGCCTGTTTCCGGTTTTTCTTCTTTTCGGAGCTCTTCCCCGAAAATACAGGAGCTTTGGTAGTCGTCATACGCTTCACAGCCTCCTGGCGCAGCTTTTCCTGATAAGCGCGGATATCCTCTCTGGTGGCGTTCTTTCCCACCGCCTTGCCCTCTGGCGCCGGGGCCTTTCCTCTCATAAGCGCCCGGGCCTTCTCAGTGGCATGTTTGTAGTGATCCCTGCTGTTCTCATTCAGGTGATACAGAATTTCGTCTTTTTTATAGGGCATTCCGCAGACGGTACATCTTCCTTGTGAAACTGCGCCGTCGCACAGCGGACATTTTTCTCCGATCATAGCCATACCTCCATCCTTTCCTCCCAGTACTGCCGCCGCCTTCCGGCGATACTGCTTTCATTACATCCGCAGTTTCCAAAATCGCGGCGGTTTCTGCCTCATTCTTCTATTACCATTGTATTAAATTATCCCTGTCCGCACAAGTTAAAAATTGCAATGGCTGTTTTTTCCTGCTATAATAGCGTTATTAATGACGAGGAGGACTTATTATGGAACAGTTTAAAATTCCTGCCGGATATCGTTCTGACCTGAACCTTCATGATACCCAGGTAGCCATCAAAACAGTCAAGGACTTTTTTCAGCAGACCCTGGCGCAGAAGCTGAATCTTCTGCGTGTGTCCGCTCCCATCTTCGTATCCCCTTCTTCAGGGCTCAACGATAATCTGAACGGCGTGGAACGTCCGGTCAGCTTCGATATCAAAGGACTGAATGAAAACGCGGAGATCGTACACTCCCTTGCCAAGTGGAAACGCTACGCGCTGGAAAAATACGGCTTTGCCCAGGGCGAAGGTCTGTATACCGACATGATCGCCATCCGCAGAGACGAAGATACCGACAATATCCATTCTGTTTATGTGGATCAGTGGGACTGGGAAAAGATCATCTCCAAGGAAGAACGGAACATGTCTACTCTGGTCAGCACCGTGCGGACCATTTACAGCGTTCTTCGCAAGACCGAAAAATATATGGCCGTTCAGTACGATTATATAGAAGAAATTCTTCCAAGAGAGATCGCTTTTGTTTCCACTCAGGAACTGGTTGATATGTATCCGGACTGCACTCCCAAGGAGAGAGAATACAAGATCGTAAAAGAAAAGGGCGCTGTCTTCCTTATGCAGGTAGGCAAAACCCTGAGCAACGGGGAGCGCCACGACGGACGCGCGCCGGACTACGACGACTGGGAGCTGAACGGCGATATCCTTGTTTATTATCCCGTTCTCGACATTGCTCTGGAGCTTTCCTCCATGGGCATCCGCGTGGATGAGGACGCTCTGGATATCCAGCTTCGGGAAGCAGGCTGCGACGAACGCCGGGAGCTTCCGTTCCAGAAGGCTGTCCTGAACCGGGAGCTTCCCTACACTATAGGAGGCGGTATCGGTCAATCCCGCATCTGTATGTTCTTCCTGCGCAAGGCTCATATCGGTGAGGTACACGCTTCCCTGTGGCCTGAGGAGGTGCTGCGTCAGGCGGAAGAAAAAGGAGTAAAACTGCTGTAAAACAGGAATGTTTCGCGCTTTTTATAGGTGATTTTTCACAAAAATTTAATATTTGATCTTATTGACAGCAGAGGGGCTTCATACTATCATATCAATAGAATCTGAGACATATGTTCAGAGATGGGGACCGGAATTTTTCTTCCGGTTTCCCATATTGAAATGAAAGACAGAGGTACATAACGTGAATATTTTGTTTTTTTTGACACCCAAAAGTGAAGTAGCTTATATATTTGAAGACGACACTCTGCGCCAGACCATTGAGAAAATGGAACACCGGAAGTTCTCCTGTATTCCCCTCCTCAGCGTGGACGGCCGCTACACAGGCACGATTTCCGAGGGCGATCTCCTCTGGGGGCTGAAACGGATGAATATCATAGATGTGAAGGACATGGAGGACATTTCCATTATGGCTATCCCCCGGAGAGCCACCTATAAGCCCGTTCACGCGGACGCTGACATGGAAGACCTCCTGGACCGGGCCATCAATCAGAATTACGTTCCGGTCATAGATGACCAGGGCTTTTTCATCGGCATCATCACCCGCAAAGAGATCATCAAATACTGCTACAAGGAACTGAAGGCCATCAACGCGGAAAAGCTTGAGCTGGAAGGACGCCTTCAGACAGAGAAGCAGTAACACATACAGCCGCAGGGAGAACCTCAGCACTTTTCCCGCGCAGCCGCTCATACAGAGCCAGAGACATCAAGAGCCCCGGAGGCAAACCGCTCCGGGGCTCTTTTCTTATCATATTATGATTAGGGTGTCAAAAGCTAATTCACGGATTGTTCCGCACTTCGTGCTCCCACAATCCTACCCGCCATTCGGAATCCGCGGGGTCCCCGCCCCACTACTTCCTCATGTCGGGGTGCGTCATAAAGTCATGTCCCCACTTATGTGCAAGCACAACGTGTGGAATGACTTTTGACGCTTGAATCATATTATAACACCTTGGAAAGAAAATCTTTCAGACGCTGGTTCTTTGGATTGGTAAAGAATTCCTCGGGAGTATTCTCCTCCTGGATCTTTCCGTCGTCAATAAAGAGGACTCTTGTTCCCACCTCTCGGGCAAATCCCATCTCATGAGTTACCACAACCATCGTCATTCCTGACTGCGCAAGCTCCTTCATCAGCTCCAGGACTTCCCCCACCATTTCCGGGTCAAGAGCCGAGGTAGGCTCGTCGAAGAGCATCACGTCGGGATTCATCGCCAGGGCTCTCGCAATGGCAATACGCTGCTTCTGTCCGCCGGAAAGCATATCCGGATAGGTATCCGCCTTCTCCGGCAGTCCGACTCTCTCCAGCAGCTCATCCGCGCGTCTGGAGGCTTCTTCCTTAGTCATAAGCTTCAGTGTCACCGGCGCGAGCATAATATTCTCCTTCACCGTCTTATGGGGAAAAAGATTAAACTGCTGGAAAACCATGCCGATCTTCTGGCGGTGGCGGTTGATATCCACCTTTGGATCCGTGATATCCGTCCCCTCGAACAATATCCTTCCTCCCGTGGGAACCTCCAGAAGGTTCAGAGAACGAAGGAATGTTGATTTTCCGGAGCCGGAAGGACCGATGACGACCACAACCTCGCCCTGGCAGATATCTGTGGTAATCCCGTCAAGAACCTGATTGCTTCCAAAAGCCTTCTGAAGTCCCTGTACTTCTATCAGAACGTTGTCCTTATTTACGCTCATTGGTTCTCAGCCTCCTCTCCAGCTTATTCATAACAAAGGTCAGGAACATTACCAGCGCCAGATAGATCGCCGCCGCGGCCATAAGGGGCCAGAAAGCGTTGTATGTACGGCTCTGGATAAGCATCGCTCCCTTTGTAAGATCCATCATGCCGATATATCCGATAATAGACGTCTCCTTGATCAGCACGATAAACTCGTTTACCAGCGCCGGAAGAACATTTTTGAACGCCTGCGGCATAATGATCAGGCGCATGGTCTGGGTAAAATTCAGCCCCAGGCTGCGGCCCGCCTCCGTCTGTCCCTGGTCGATGGACATGATCCCGGAGCGGACGATCTCAGCCACATAGGCGCCGGAATTGATTCCGAACGCCAGGCCTCCTACGACAATTTTATTCATGCTCACTGATCCGAAGATAACAAAATTCATGATCAGAAGCTGGATCATAGTAGGCGTACCGCGGATCACCGTAAGATAAACGCGGCAAACGGCGTTCAAAATCTTAAAGCGTCCGGACTTATCATGGGAAGAACGGATGATCGCCACAAGAAATCCCAGGACGATCCCAACGATCACCGCGAATAATGTGATGATGAGGGTGGTTTTTAATCCGTCCACCAGCCACATATAGCGGTCTTCCTTAATAAAATTCAAATAAAAATCCTGTTTAATATCTGCCAATATCATTTGGTTTCTCCCTGCTTTCCTCAGCAAAAGAGCTGTTGGCGATCGTCAACAGCTCTGTATGTGTTCCGGTTGTTCTCCTCCCGGAAATAGGATCCCGATAGTTACTTCTTCACAATGATTACCTGGCTCGCGTTTGCGTAGGTATCGGTAAAGTTTACGCTTGCCTGACGATCCTCTGTCACCGTCATTCCTGCAGCGCCGAAATCCGCCTTGCCGGACTGAACAGCGGGAAGGATCGCGTCAAACTCCATATCCTCGATCTTCAGCTCGTAGCCAAGCTTATCGCAGATCGCCTGAGCGATATCCGCGTCGATTCCCACGATCTCGTCGCCTTCATGATACTCATAGGGCTCGAATTCCGCATTGGTCGCCATTACCAGCTCGCCCTTGGAGCGGTCCACATCCTCAGGAGACTCGTAGGGAGTCTTGCCGACATCCTCTCCGATGTAATTATCCATGATGCTGTCGATGGTGCCGTCCTCTTTGAGCTCATTGAGAGCGCCGTTGATCTCCTCCAGAAGCTCCTCATTGTCCTTTGCCAGGCAGATCGCGTACTGCTCGTCTACAAAAGGATCGTCGAGGATCTTCAGATCATCGTTGGCTTCCACAAACTTCTGAGCAGGCTGGGAGTCGATAATCACGCAGTCCACCTGTCCTGCCTTCAGCGCCTGAACGGCTTCGCTTCCCTTGCTGTAGCGCTCTACGGTAGCGCCCTCCGCCTCATACTCGGAAGCCTCCAGATCTCCGGTAGTTCCAAGCTGAACGCCGATGGTCTTTCCCGGAAGATCGTCCTTGGATTCTACCGCCGCGGATACGGATACCGCCATGGAAGCTGTCATAGCCGCGCTTAATGCTAATGCTGTAAATTTCTTCATGTTTTTCATTTTCAATCTTTTCCTCCTTTTGGCCCGCTATGGAAAGCAGGCATATTTATACATTTCAATGTATAAAGCTCACTGTGAAACACAGTTGTCCGGAAGCGCCTGTGTTTGAAATATTTCCCACAAATACAGAACTCTCCCTTGAAATTATGGTTCTAATTGTACCATGTTTTTTACAAATTGCAATAGCCTGCGTGAATAATATAAACTTATTTGTATCAGTTCAGCCATACAGTGGTCGGGAAGCATAAAACATGCCTGCATGTTTTTGTGAACGGACATCTGTATGAGCTGAGCGCCCGTTTATAAGGAACAAAGTGTGCGAGCACACTTTGCGCGCCAGATGCAGACTGCCGCAGGCAGTCATAATTCCACATGCATCTGGTCGCATCCACAGCGGAGCATTTATATTATAGGAAAGTATGTATATTACAGTTTAGAACAATTTAGAGTGCTTTCCTATAATATAAAACAGTGGCGTCAGCCACAGTAAGCACGCAGTGCGGTTTTACGAATGGCGCGGGCTGAACTGTAACAGAATCCAGCCCATTTTAAGCCGACTACGGTGCTGGATCTGAACAGTAACTTTTTTTCTTCCGCGCTGCCGCGTTAGTTCATTGAATTTAAGCGCCGTTTTTGCTATACTCAGACTCAGAAATATCTGAAACAGACGTACAGAAAAACGTCAGCATGGAATCAAACGCTTTTCTGTACAGAATCATTTTTCTAAAATCTTCAACGGTCAGGAGGAAATACTTATGGGAATGAATCAGACACCTGCCTCTGAACGGGTACATATCAGCTTTTTTGGAAGGCGCAACGCGGGAAAATCCAGTATCATCAACGCCGTGACTGGTCAGGAGCTTGCCATTGTCTCTGACGTGAAAGGCACTACCACCGACCCTGTATATAAAACAATGGAGCTTCTTCCGCTGGGACCGGTAATGGTCATTGATACTCCGGGTATTGATGATGAAGGAGAGCTTGGCTCTCTCAGAGTAAAAAAAAGTTACCAGGTACTGAACAAAACAGATATCGCGGTGCTTGTAGTGGACAGCACTGTAGGAAAGGGCGTTCCCGAAGATGCCCTGATCCGGCGTTTCCAGGAAAAGGGAATCCCCTATGTGGTGGTTTATAACAAGTGCGATCTGCTTTCAGACGATACAGACGCAGCCTCTGCGGTGCCCAGCGCGCTCTCCGGCAGAGAGGACGCTCCATTCTCCGACGCTCACTCTATTCTGGTCAGCGCCTCACAGAAAACAAACATTTACGAACTAAAGGAGCTGATCGCGTCTCTGAAGCCGGAGGATACGCATAAATATCCGCTGATCGGGGATCTGATGTCCCCTCTGGATCTGATCGTCCTTGTGGTCCCCATTGACAAAGCAGCTCCAAAAGGGCGGCTGATCCTGCCGCAGCAGCAGACGATCCGGGACATTCTGGAGCACGGCGGACTTTCCGTGGTGGTTCGAGATACCGAACTAAAGGACTCTTTAGAGAACCTTCTGGATAAAGGCGTCCGTCCACGTCTGGTAGTCACGGACAGTCAGGCCTTCGCCCGGGTTTCTCAGGATGTTCCCGGGGATATACCTCTGACTTCTTTTTCCATTCTGTTCGCCAGATATAAAGGAGATCTTCAGACCGCCGTCCAGGGCGCCGCTGCCCTTGACCAGCTTCAGGACGGAGATAAGATCCTCATTGCGGAGGGCTGTACCCACCACCGCCAGTGCGACGACATCGGCACTGTAAAAATCCCGGGATGGATCCGTCAGTACACCGGAAAATCTCCTGAATTTGTTTTTGTCTCCGGCACGGAATTTCCGGAAGATGTAAGCGGATACAGGCTGGTGGTACACTGCGGAGGCTGTATGCTCAATGAAAGAGAAATGAAATACCGGATTGCCTGCTGCCGGGACCAGAATGTCCCCATTACAAATTACGGCATACTCATCGCCCGGATCACCGGAATCCTCAAAAGAAGCCTGGAACCTTTCCCGGATATCCTCCGGCTCCTTCCGTAGGCCGGAAAAGCCGCGCGTCAGCCTCTGATTCCAGATAATTTCTTTTACAAAAATGATGCCGATATCCAGAGGCTTTAACCTTATGTATAATTGTAAATATAGCCTATATGTGCTAGAATACAATTAACGAGGTGCAAAAAATGGGTAGATTAGATTTTTACAAACAGAAACATACTGAAGAAAAAGACTATTGGGGCGTTGAACCTGCTCGGCGTGTTGCTATTTATGCTCGTCAATCGGTTGATAAAAAAGACAGTATAAGCATTGAAACACAAATCAACGAATGCAAAAAATTTCTAAATGATAATGAATTATTTAAAACTTATGAAGATAAAGGATTTTCTGGAAAAAATACAGACCGCCCTGCATTTCAACAAATGCTTAAAGATGTGAAAAACGGTAAGATTTATAAAATCATTGTTTATAAACTTGATAGATTTTCACGCTCAACGGTTGATTTTTACGATACATACGAAATTCTTAAAAATAATGATTGTGCTTTTTTTAGTGTAAATGACCAGTTTAATACAGATACCCCAACAGGCAGGGCTATGCTTGGGATTATTGTTGTATTTGCTCAACTTGAAAGAGAAACTATACAAATGCGTATAACTGATAATTACTATTCAAGGATAGAAAGAGATGGTCGGTGGCCTGGTGGACCTGCTCCGTTCGGGTGTAATGTAAGGAAAGCCAGTAAACCGCCTATGTTAGAATACAATTCAACAGAGATTGAAGCAGTCAAAATTATGTACGACAAGTATTATAACAATGACAATATTTCTCTTGTTAGAATTGTTCGTGATTTAGAAGAATTAGGTTATAAGGCTCGTAAAGGTAAAAACTTTAGAACAACTTTAGTTTTGAATGTTTTACGAAATCCTATTTATGTTATTGCAGACCAGACATTATACTATTATTTTCAATCACTTAATTGTACGATTTTAAATAACATTGAAGATTGGAACGGTCAACATACTGCACATTTGATTTGTAATAAGACAGGCAAGAAATATACGGCAGATTATTACAAAGATTGTGTTGTATATTTGACGAATATTCAAGGATTTATCACAAGCAAGGAATATATAAAAATTCAGAATAGACTTGCAAAAAATAAGCAAATGGCAAGAGGTAATAAACCTTCTAAAATGGAATGGCTAGCTGGTCTTGTAAAATGTGGGAAATGTGGCTATGGTATTAGAATTTATAGTCACGAACATAAATATCTTTCTTGCTTTGGTAAATCAGTTATGCACGAATGTGATGCGACTTTTAGCGTTAAAAATATTACATTTGAACAGTTGAAATCAAAGGTAGCTAATAAAATACAAGAACATATATCAGACATCGAGAGAATACATCAGAACAAAAAACATGAATGGTCTAACATCAAAATTGAGATTGAAAAAGAAGAACAAGATATTCAAAGACTTATCGAATTAGCACTACAAATAGATATAAAAGAAGTCGCTGAAAAAATCAAAGAAAAGCAAGCGCATATTAACCAATTACGATTAAAAGGAGATTTCTTCACAGAACAATTGGCAGATTATGAAGATATTCTATTTATAGAGTTATCAGACGAAGAAAAAAAGAAGATAGCAAATGAACTTATAGAAAAAGTTTCGCTATTTGAAAATGGAGAAATTGAAATTGTTTGGAAAATTTAATCCGCAAGAGCTCTTCCGGAATCACGCTGTGATTCCGAAAGAACTCTTTTTCTTAATAAATCTAAAAAACCACTAGCGTACTTGCCAGTGGCTTAGCATTAAAAGAATATCTCATTTTCATCTTCATTGAAAAGAAGAAATTCGTCAGCAGATATTTTGGGTATTTCTTCCAAAGGTGCTTTGACAGGTGTTTCGGGAGTGGTATCTTCAATTTCTTCTTGTTCCTGTTCTTGCTCCTGTTCTTTTGCCTTTTTTCTCGCTTTCGCTTTTCGTTCTCTGTCCACAATACGGGAGTTGTTTAAAATCTCAAAGTTGAAAAGCTGTTGTGTGTCAGCTAGGTATGAGCCTTTTTCATCATTTAGCAAGAAAAAGATTTGGTTATCAATTAAGGCTTGGTAGTGGTTTTGGACTTCTTCCTCATTCATTTTGAGAGTAAATGCACATCGTTCAATAAGGTTTTCAAGATTATCCTTATCAACCTTACAATACCAGCCATAAGGTTGGCACATCTCCTGTCGGAAGAAACAAATAACTGCGATTACTTCTGCGCCCTGTGCTTTGATTAGCTTACGCACATTGACAGATGATAAATAGTCCGTTTCTATTGTAAAGTAGGTTAGCCCTAAGTCGTATGCAACTCCGTTTACGCTGACTTTAGGATATTTTTGGTTGATTTCAGCAAGTACAGAGTTATCCAGTTTTTCTCTTTTTTCTATAGCGGTTTTCTTTTCTTTCTTATTCATATTTCGATTTTCCTTTCAGTATCATATATATTTTAGTATTAGGAGAGTACATCAAAGTACAGAACAATAAAGCACTCTACAATATAAATCAACATATCATTTCACAAGACATATAAGCAAAAAACATCAAAATATCTTACCAGACGCTACAATACAAGAGTCCTTGATGAGTCTTTGCAGAGTCCAGAGGAACATACATTGATAAATATTAAGGGGCTACTAATAACCCCTTTTAGACAAGTTTGAAACGCAATACTGAAAGGAAGAATTACAGACTTGACTGGATTCGCACCAGCAGGTTTCTTCCTGTTACCTTATACATTGATTGTATAATAGAAAATCTGCTGAAGCAATAGATCAAAGTCTGAACGATCTGTGAACTTGAAAAGGGGTCAAGGGGATTTCCCCTGCCCACGTCGATTTATCGACAGAGTGGGTTCTCTATCGAACTGTTGCGGTCGGTGGGGCTGGAATTATATAATTATCATGTAGGGCGTGCTATATGCCCTATACGATAATTTATAAGGAGGCTGATAGCTAATCAATATAGCAATAATGACGTGTGAAAATTATAACTGCAAGGACGCAAACAGTGTGGAGAGAGAACAGGAACGCACTTTGTGCGTCAAGGATTTAAGCCATGTAAATTATGACCCTGCCAAATCTTCGCATAATGTAATATTGGAACATGATAATAAAGCGGACGAATATAAGACATTTAGGGCATATGTGACAGCATACAAAGAGCAGGAACATATTGGCGGAAGATTCAATATAGATACAACAAGCGATAGGAACGCTACAAAAGTGCTGTCTTGTTTTGTAATGGGGGCTAGCCATGACCTGATAGCAAGCATGACAAGGGAAGAACAAATAGAATATTTTAAGGCTGGACTAGATTTCTTAAAGGAAGAATATCCAACTTTTCATGTAGTGGATAGTAGAATACATTTTGATGAAAAGGGCTTACCTCATTGTCATACTTCCATGTTGCCGATACATGAAAAAGAAGATGGGAGCAAATCATTTAATGTAACTCAGCACCAAAAGGGAAAAGATTATTTTAAGGGCTTTCAAGACAGATTTTATGAGCATATGAAAGAACGATGCCCTGATAAAAACTTAGAACGTACAGACCCAGAGAAAGAACATAGAAAGAAAATGTCTGTACGAGAGTATAAGGAAAATCAAGACTTTAAGAAAGAAATTGAGCAGGAAAGACAGCGACTGTTAGCTAAGAATGAGAAGTTAAAGGATATACAAAAACAGCTTGATAAAGCATATGAAAAGGCTGAACAATCACATCAACACAATTTGAAGATTGAAGAATATTGCAGAGAACAGGGAATTACTTTCATGCAGTATGAAAAGCAATGCTTTTATGCAAGTAAAGGTTATGGAGAATATCCAGAGCCAGAAAAAAACAATCCAGACAGAGAGATTAAAAAAGAGATAGAGCCAGAGCGAAACAATCCAGAAATAAGACGATAGCAGAGGAAAGTTCCACCGGCCATCCGTTGGATGTCCGATTGAACTTTCCCGCCCTATTTGTTATAATGTGTTGGAAAGACAAATTGGAAGTTGACGAGGTGATATATTTTTATGAAAAAATCTTATATAATAATCGGAAATATCATTCTGTTATTGTGGTATTTTCTTTCTATGACAGGGTTGAAAATTGGAGATAAATACTTAGTAACAAGTGCATTTAAGGAAGAATGGATATTCATGCTTGTTCCAACTGTTACATTTATTTTATGTTTAATCGCAGGAAAAATTGGAAAAAATATACATTTGGCGTGGTTGGGAATGTGGTTTATTATCCAGTTTTTAAGCCACGAATGGTATACTATATTTGGTAGCGGATTTATGGGAGATATGGACAAGAAGATTGCCTACTTTGCAGACTGTATTCAACTGATAAATGTAGACGGAAGATATGTTCCTGATGTATATCATATAGTATTACATATATTGATAATTGTTGCGTTCGTTATGACATTGCTTTATAAAAAAGACAAGAATACATTTAATATTGAAGCGTAAATTCCAAGTTTGTAAGTCTTAATTAAGGTTAAAACGAAATGATATAGAAACTTCAATCAATTAGCTACAAAAAGCATTAAAAACAAAAGCATAAAAAAGTAAATTAGTTAATTGAAATTTTGCTTGTAAAATGAAAAAATGAGTGTTTGGAGCGTTTTTATTTTGGCCTATCGAGAGATAGGTCATTTTTTTATTTAAAAGTATTTATATTTGTTGACAATGTATTTGCCCTTTTATAAGCGGATCCACACAGGATAAACCGCTTTGCCTTTGGCATCATAAAATTATTCCCATATTTTTTATATGGATTTCACAGAACCATAACATTTTATCTATATACTGGGTAGAGTGTACAAAGGAACTGTCAAAGGGGATAAAAGTATAAATAATAATAGAGGAGGAGTTTTATGAAATTTACGAAAATGCAGGGAATCGGCAACGATTATGTATATGTAAACTGTTTTGAGGAGACCGTCAGCGACCCTTCGTCCGTGGCGAAATTTGTCAGCGACAGACACTTCGGCATCGGCTCAGACGGGCTGATCCTCATCAAGCCTTCTGACACGGCCGACTGCGAGATGGATATGTATAATCTGGACGGCTCTCAGGGAGCCATGTGCGGCAACGGGATCCGCTGCGTGGCAAAATTTGTCTATGATAAGGGTATCGTCAAAAAGAAAAACCTCAGCATATCCACCAGAAGCGGGATCAAGCATGTATCTCTTTCCACCAGAAACGGAAAGGTTTCCACAGTGAAGGTGAATATGGGTTCTCCCATCCTCCTGGCCAGTGAGATTCCTGTAGTCTCTGATACGGAGCAGGTGATCGACTATCCGTTGACAGTAAACGGACAGACGTATCGTATTACTGCTGTTTCTATGGGGAATCCACACGCCATCGTATATATGGACGATATCGACAGCCTGGATATCCAGACTGTGGGGCCGCTGTTTGAAAATCATCTCGCCTTCCCTGACCGGATCAATACGGAATTTGTAAAGGTCATTGACAGACGGACTCTGCAGATGAGGGTCTGGGAGCGCGGCTCCGGGGAAACTCTCGCCTGCGGTACAGGCGCCTGCGCAGTAGCGGTGGCATCCACCTTAAACGGTCTTGTGGACGAGGATATGCCTGTCACTGTCCGGCTTCTGGGCGGCGAGCTCCAGATCCTGTGGAACCGCCAGGAAAATCTTGTCTACATGACGGGACCTGCCACTACGGTTTTTGAGGGAGAGATCGATCTTTCCTTTCTCGGAAACTGACAATTAATCATAGGAAAACCATCACTTTTATACATTAACGCATCAAAATGGGGCTTGCTGTGATAAAGTAAAGAAAATGGGGCTGACGCAGCTATGATAAAAATCATCATCATAGCTGCGTCAGCCCCTTGTCATCAGTATTATGAATTTAACGCCTGGATGAGAGGCTCCAGCGCCTTTCTCGTCACACCCGGCACGAAGCTTGCAAGCTGTCTCAGAGGCATCGCCTCCATAGTCGCCGCCATCATTTCATCATTGATCACACCGTCGCCCTCCTGAGCTTCTTCCGCCATCTGCTGTCCTTCCGCTCCCATCATAGCGCCCATGGACTGCTCCAGGATCGTCCTGCCTTTTGGATCCGCCATGATTTCGCCTATAGTGGAATTCAATGTGAATACTTTCGGGATGATTGTCCCGGACTCAACATACACTGCTGTTGAAAGGACGACATCCTGCGCGTTCTTTGCGATCTGGACCTCATATTCTCCGCTCTCCACATGCCAGTCATGGATCTCTGTGCTCCAGTATGCGAACGCTCTCTTGTCCAGAATAAATGTCACTTTCTTCGTCTCTCCCGCCGCAAGCTCGATCTTCTCAAACGCACGCAGTTCCCTTAGCGGACGGATGATCGTGCCGCCTCTGGGCGCCACATAGAGCTGTACGACCTCTTTTCCCGCCCGGCTTCCTGTATTTGTCACATCCACTGACACTGCCAGCGTCTCACTTTCTTTGATTCGTTCACTGCTGACTGTAAGACCATTGTAAGAGAATTCAGTATAGGTCAGCCCGTGTCCGAAGGGGAAGAGTACTTCCATGTCTTTGGAAGTATAATACCGGTATCCTACAAACACACCTTCCGAGTAAACAGACTTTTCATGCTCTCCGCCATAATTCAGATAGCACGGTGTATCCTGTACTCTCAGCGGGAATGTCTCTGCCAGACGTCCGCTGGGATTGACCGCTCCATAGAGCACATTCACTGTGGCTCCCCCAACAGCCTGGCCGCCCAGATACGCCTCCAGCACGGCTTTCACCTTATCGATCCACGGCATTTCCACCGGAGCTCCGTTGTGAAGCACAACAACCGTGTTCGGCTGGACCTCCGCCACTGCCTCGATCAGCGCATTCTGGCAGTCCGGCATCCTCATATGCTTCCTGTCATATCCCTCGGATTCGAAATTATCCGGAAGTCCGGCAAAGATCACTGCCACATCTGCATTCTTCGCTGCATCGACAGCCTCCCTTACTAATGTTTCATCCGCCTGATCCGCAGCGTCATCAAAGCCCTGTGCATACGTGATGTTTTCTTTCTTTATATAATCAAAGGCTTCCACCGCATTCATTGCAGATTCCACTTTAAAGCTGTTAATATGTGAGCTTCCGCCGCCCTGATAGCGCGGCGCTGCCGCATATTTCCCGATAAATGCCGCCTTTTTATCCGCAGTCAGCGGCAAGAGTTCATCCTCATTTTTCAAAAGTACGATACACTCCTCCTCAATACGGCGCGCGGTCTCATGGTCCTTTTCCAGATTGAATACAGCCTCTCTGTCACGATTCTCCTCATAACGGAACACGATATTTAAAAACTCCTCGCAGCATGCGTCCAGCACAGATTCCTCCAACGTACCATTCTTAATGGCCGCCACGATTTCTCCGTCCGTCTCTCCGCCGCTTGCCGGCATCTCAAGATTGCAGCCCGCTTTTAATGACTCCACACGATCATTCATCGCGCCCCAGTCTGTCATCACATAACCGTCGAATCCCCATTCTTTGCGGAGGACGTCTGTCAGCATCTCTCTATTTTCACAGAGATAGGTGCCGTTCAGCTTGTTGTAAGAGTTCATGATCGTCCACGGCTTCTCCTTTTTTACCATCCCTTCAAAGGAGGAAAGATAGATCTCCCGCATGGTTCGTTCATCCATCTCGGAAGAACTGGTCAGACGGTGGTACTCCTGATTATTCGCCATGAAATGCTTGGGGCTTGTTCCCACATTTTTGCTCTGTACGCCATGAACGAGTGCAGCCGCCATCTCTGTTGACACGAGGGGGTCTTCGGAATAATATTCAAAGTTGCGTCCGCACAGCGGAGAGCGCTTAATGTTCATTGCCGGCCCAAGAATCGTGCTGACATTCTCCGCCTGACATTCCTCCCCGATCGTCTCTCCGAGTTTTGTGACCAGCTCCCGGTCAAAGCTGGATGCCGTAGCGCATCCCGCCGGGAAGCAGACTGCCTTAATGCTGACATTAATTCCCAGATGGTCCCCCTCGCCATCCTGCTTTCTGAGTCCGTGAGGTCCGTCAGTCACCATAACTGACGGGATCCCAAGGCGTTCAACCCCTTTCGTGCGCCAGAAGTCAAGCCCTGAGCAAAGTCCGGCTTTTTCTTCCAGAGTCATCTGCGAAATAAGTTCTCTGATCTTTTCTCTTTCCATTTTCAAAATCCTCCGTATTCATTATTTATTTTGTTTCATTTCTTTCTTGCTGAATATTTCCTGCAACCACCAGTCTGCAAGATCCGGCCAGATCTCCACTTCCCTGTTGGGTTCACATTTCGGACGTGGGATCTCCCTGCTCTCATCGCTGTAGTCAAATGCGGCAGGAAGCTGTTCTCTCTCCTCGTTCGTACAGGGGATCCGCCCACTTTTTACCAGTTCCACGAACCGAAAAACCTGCTCCATTGTATACGGTTCACCGTAGTTTTCATCCGCCCACTCCTGATTGGCAAGGGAAAGACCGTGCCTCCCCTGGGAAAAGATATGATGGGCAAACGGAATTCCCTTTTCTTTCAGCGCCTGTGCCATCAGATAACTGTTCTCCACCGGGACAAGCTCGTCCGTGGCTGTCTGCCAGAGAAAGCAAGGCGGCGTATTTTGCGTTACCTGTTTCTCAAGAGACGCATATTCCAGTTCCGTCGGATCTGCGTCATCACCCAGAAGCATCTTAAACGAATCGCTGTGTCCGCAGTTTCCCGAAGAGATCACCGGGTAACAGAGAAGCCCGGCGTCCGGGCGCGGGGAACAGTCCGCATACTCGGAATTCTTCTCCTCGATATCTTCATAATGTACACAGAGACTTCCGCACACATGTCCCCCGGCTGAAAAGCCACAGACTGCTACTCTGTCTTTATCTACACCCAGATCCTTCGCATTCTTTCTCACATAACGCACTGCCCGCGCCAGATCCTTCACCGGCTGGTCCTTGAGCGGCGCTGCTCCCGTTATATTAACGGTGTATGTACATACAAATGTCTGGTACCCTTTCCCATAAAACTTTTTTGCCACGATCTCTCCTTCGGACGGTGATACGATCCGGTACCCGCCGCCGGGGACCACGATCACACATGGTCTGGGCTCATCCGTATCTTCATGCAGATAACTGACAAGATTCGGCTGAAATCCAAAGGACAGGGGATATGTATATTCTCCGCTTTCCCACAGATCATAACGTTTTTTCACCACAACCTGCTTCCTCCCTTAATTCTATTTCTAATAGAGTATCATTCTGCTCTTCTTTTGTATTGTAATTTTGCTTTTTATTTTGTGATTTTAAATCCGTTTTTCTTTCATAGTTTGTAACCTATATTCTCATGCATTATCACGCTTTCGTTAAACATCGACCGAGGGCATCCATATGTACGCAACAGAGTCCCCTGATATGGGGACTCTGCTTCTGCATCTCTGTATTTCTTACTTATTCTGCGCTTTCCTCTGCGCAATCTCCGTGTGGATCTCCGGAAGTCTCTTCTCCAGATCAAATTTCAGAGAAATGGCAAACATGAGCGCGAACAGGATCAGCGGCACATAGATATTGAATGTGAAGATTGCCTGTTTTACTCCGCCTGTAACTGTTTCTGCCAACGGATTATATGACGCGATCGCTAAGCACCATGCAACCAGCGATGAGCCAAGTCCGTTTCCAACCTTGTTTCCGAATCCGGACGCCGCCTGTGAAGAGGCAAGCATACGATTGTTGAATTTATATTCATTGTAATCGATCGCCATTGCTGTCAGCACACCGAGCAGACACATCATCGGGATATTGGCAAATGTGCTGAAGCAGCCGAGTACTGTATTATATACGAAGTCATACGGGTTGAACAGACGCAGGATATTTGCTGCCATTCCTATAAAGAATGATACTTTCAGGGTCTTTGTGACGCCCAGCTTTTTGATCATTGGGCCGACTAAAGCGAAGCCGAGCACCGTGGGGATCAGGCCAACCGCGCCCTGGATGCCGACCAGGTTGTCATTGCCGTAGATCCATTTCGCATAATAAGTTCCTGCTGAATTCGCAAGACCGTACGTGATATTTGCCGCAAGCCCCATGATCAGGATCATCACCCAGTATTTATTGTGGAACAGATTCACAACCGCATCCTTAAACGGAATTGCCTCGTCTGCATCCGACTGTGCATTCTCTGCACCCATAACCGGATTCGTCTCTTTGCTTGTCTTCCATGTAAGCAGAAGGCACAGTGCCGAAAGTACAGCGAGTACAACGCTGAATTTGATCCATGCAGCCTGATCGCCGCCGAGCATATTCGTAATCGGGATAATCGCCACCGCGATCACCATTCCTGCCACATATCCGGCACCTGCGCGCCATGTTCCCATGTTGCCTCTCTCCTGCTGGCTCGCCGTACGCACAACCATGAGAGAATTGTACGGTATACAAATCGCAGTATAGATTACTGCCGTCAGCAGGAAGTTCGTGATAAACATATAGACCATCTGCAAAGTTGAGCTGACACTTGCCGGTACGGTAAACAGCAATATGATCATTGCCGCCGCAGGTATCGCCATCCTGAGCAGCCATGGACGATAACGCTCTTTTCCGGGTGCTGTGTGGTCTACAATGTATCCCATGATCAGGTCAGTAAAAGCATCTAAAATCTTTACGATCAGAAAAGCGGTACCTACCGCTCCTGCCGCCAGTCCGACCTTGTCTGTGTAGAAATATGTAAGCTGTCCGACCAGACCGGATATTGCGTTCAGCGCGAATTGTCCTGCCGCGTCTCCAAAATAATCCCCGAACCGCATCACTTTCTGGATGCCGTCTTTGTCTTTCCCCAACGGTTTCTTACTCATAATATTCCTCCTTCACTTTTCTCTTCGTCTCTTCGCTTCAGATCTGATGGTATAAACTTACCACAGTCACTCATTTCAGTATTGTAATTTTGAACAAATAATTGCAATATTGTTTTTATTTCATCTCATTCCTGTATTTTTCATTCAATGCGTCAATAACTGCCATATACAAAGGCTTGGCATCCGGCGCCTGGATGATCAGTTCGGAAATCGTCATTCCATAAGCGAATTTTATCATCGGATTGGCAAGCATTCCCGGAACCATCTGCTCAAACAGCTGCCTGCCCAGTTCTTCTGCCACAAGCTCGCCCAGAGTGGATTCCATCGTATATTTATCCAGTTCCAGATTCGTCTCTGTCTCATATTCATAGTGGTAAGAGCCTGAGCCGACGCTGATTTCTTCCTCTTTCTCCGGCAGACAGATCACCGCCGTCGTATTTGCCGGAATCTGCACATCCACTGTGATCTTCCCGTTCTTACAGCTCCATGCGCTTCGGATTGTCCCGTATACGGATTCAAAAGAGGCATCTGCTTCCGTCAGGCCTTTCGTGAGCATAGGCTGGATTCTGATCTTCTTGTACCCCGGCTCCTCACAACGGATACCCGCCGCTTTCTCATACAGCCAGCTTCCGATCGAACCGTATGCATAATGGTTCAGGGAGTTCATACCGGACTCGTCGAAATCCCCATTCGGGAGAATAGAATTCCATCTCTCCCAGATCGTAGTAGCGCCTTTCTTCACCGCGTAGAACCATCCGGGAAAATCCTCTTTCATGAAGATCTCGTCCGCCAGATCATGCAGCCCGTTTTCAGACAGGCAGTGGCACAAATATGGGGTTCCCACGAACCCTGTTGTCAGATGATTGTGATGGGCGCCGATATTTGTCTCCAGAGTATTTAAGATCCGCTCCCTGAACTCCAGCTTTACAAGGCCAAAATGCAGCATCAGCACGCAGGCTGTCTGTGTCTCGCTCACCAGCCGCCCGCTCCTTGTGACAAATTCTACATTGATCGCATCCACGATCTGTTCATACAACTCACCGTAGGCTTTTGCCTCGTCTTCATATCCCAGAACCGCTGCCGCGTCGCGGACGATCCTTGTGGAATATGCATAATAAGCATTTGCGACTAAGTACTTGTCTGTTCCTCCCGTGCGGTCTGTACTTCCGGACTCAATATCCAGTGCCAGCCAGTCCCCGTACTGGAATCCTGTCTGCCACAGTCCGTTGTCAGACACTCTTGCATGAATGTAGTCCACCCACTGCTTCATCATGGGGAACTGCTCCGCCAGTATCTCCTTATCTCCGTACACCTGCCAGAGTGTCCACGGTATAATGGTCGCCGCATCGCTCCACGCCGCGGCTCCCGCCTGATCTCCCAGAATGTTCGGAACTACATGGGGCACTCCCCATTCATCTGTGGTCTCCGCCGCCATATCCCTCATCCATTTGCGGAAAAATAATGCCGTATCAAAGTTATAGGAAGCAGTGCCGCAGAATACCTGCGCATCCCCCGTCCAGCCAAGACGCTCGTCTCTCTGCGGACAATCCGTGGGGATATCAAGGAAATTGCCCCTCTGCCCCCACTCGATGTTGCTCTGAAGCTGGTTCACTAATTTATTATCTGTATGGAAGCTGACGGTCTGCCTCATATCTGTATGCAGCGCGCAGGCTGTAAAGCACTGTTCGCTCACATCCGTTCCCACGCCTTCCACGCAGATATAGCGAAAGCCATGGAATGTAAAATGCGGCATCACTGTCATTCCCACCTGCTCGTCTCCATAGATATAGGTATCCGTGCATCTCGCGGTACGCAGATTCTCCGTGTAAAAGTTTCCATCTTTATCCAGCGTCTCCGCATGGCGGATCACCAGTCTGCCTCCTTCTGTCTTCGGAAGTCTGACTTCCACAAGTCCTGACATGTTCTGCCCGAAGTCAAAGACTACCTCGCCTTTGGGCGTCACGATTTTCTCTTTCACTTCAAATCGTTTTGTCACACGGACAGGCTCTGACTCCTGTGCCGTGATACAGCCAATACGCTCTGTCTGTTCAAAAAGAACCGTGTTTCCGACCTCCATTATACCGCTCGTAAAGTCCTGCGTCTCGCCGTGGTAGATCTCGGAGAAACGGATCTCTCTCGTCTCTACGCTCCAGTCGGTATCTGTACCGATAACATCTGTCTCCCCGTCCTCATATTCGATCCGCGCCATGGCAAGGAGCGCCGTTCTGTCTCCGTAATTATCGGGTTTTGCGTCAAATCCCAGCTCCCCTTTATACCAGCCGTTTCCCACTGTGATGGCGATTTCATTTTCCCCATCCAAAAGCTCTGTAATGTCATAGGTCTGATACTGGATACGGTTGTGGTAGGACGTCCAGCCCGGCGCCAAAAAGCAGTCACCCACTTTCCTTCCGTTAACCTGCGCTTCATACACGCCGCACGCCGTGACGTACAATCTGGCTTTCTTCACCGGTTTCTCCGCCGAAAAACACTTCACGAACACCGGGCACGCCGTCTCCTCTTCCGGAAGTGTATGAGTGACCCACTTTGCATTCAGGTTCTCTTCACTCATAACTCCCGTCTCAAAGCTGCCCGACGCCTGCCCCAGATTCCCGTAGTTATCCCACACGCTCACCTGCACCTGATAGGATGTGAACGGTTTCAGCTCCGCGCCCAGACAAGGCACAAGCACGGACTGACTGCTCTTCACGCGGCCGCTGTCCCACACAAGCTTTCCCTCGCTGATCACCTGGATCTGGTAATGTGTCTGCACCACATTCTGTTCACCGCTTTCAAGCTTCCACGAGAAACGCGGCTTTCTGTCGATTCCCAGCGGATTTTCTCTATATTCGATCCTGAAATCATAAATCATACCCTTTATCCTCCTAACGTTTTCTGTTGATAGAATATCAGATAAACCGTCCTTTGTATTGTGATTTTGACTTTAAAGTTGTAATTTTATTCTTGATTCAGTCAGAAAAACTTCTTATAATGATTAAAAAGACGTTGATTATAAATTATGATATCATACCCGAAACTTTTTTTACCGCAAGGGAGGACTGTAATGATCACAGATCTGAAAGCATTCTGCCGTTTATTTTATCTTTCAACAGCTATTCCTGTAAGCTGCTGCCACTATCCCACCGGAGACATAACCTCATATCCCACTGTTCCCGGAGATAAAGCGCTTTACAAAAGCATCCCTTCGGATATAATACACCTTAACAAAAATCCCGATTACTTTATCTCACAGTCATTCGGTTATTTCGGCTACATTAACGTAAAAAGCATGGAAAGCGGAATCACGATAGGTCCTGTTTTCAGCACACCCGTGTCAGGTCAGGCGATCCACTCTTTTATGCTGGAGTGGGCCATCAATGGGGAGCATAAAGAGACGATCACACATTTCCTATCCCATATCCCCCTGCTGTCTTTTGACCAGTTCCTCCATATGGTCGCCTATCTTCATCTGTGCCTCAATGATGAGCAAATTAACATCGGACAGCACTTCGGGCTTGATAATACAAGCGCTATCCATGAATTTTCCAATCTGCATTCTGATCAGGTTATCAACGCTAAGGAAACACAGCGTTTCCACAATACATACGAATTTGAGCGTCAGCTCTCCCAGTATATCCAGAACGGTGACCTGAAAAGCTTAAAACAACTGCTCAAAACAACCGCTGACCTCTCCGGGGGAATTATGGCTGACAATTCTCTGCGGCAGGAGAAGAATCTTTTCATCTCCACAGCCGCCATTGTCACAAGAAGCGCCATCGCAGGCGGCATGGACATGGAACAGGCTTATATGCTCTCTGATATCTATATTCAGGAGTGTGAACGCTCACAGGACATCGCCCATATCTCTACGCTGAATTATACCATGCTCATCGACTTTACAGAACGTGTTGCGCAGAACAAGATCCCGCAAGGGATGTCCCCTGAAATTTTCCAATGTATCCAATTTATCACCCATCATGTCAACGAACCGATCCAGGTGGGAGACGTAGCGGAGCATATTGGCAGAAGCCGATCCTACCTGACCGGGAAGTTCAAAAAGGAGCTGGGTTTTGACGTAAGCAGCTTTATTATGCGATGTCGGCTGGAAGAGGCCAAAAGCCTCCTGACTTATTCTAACAAGTCACTCAGTGAGATCAGCAATTACCTCTGCTTCTCCAGCCAGTCTTATTTTCAGAATGTATTTAAGAAAAAATACGGAGTCACACCGCTCCAGTACCGTAATAATACGCACAAAATATAGCACATCTATCCTGCCCTCTCTTTACAAAAACACATGTGTGTCCTTGCAAAGAGAGAGCATATTTACAATTTAAAAGTCATATCTACAATATTTATTCTGATTCTCCTGTTAAAATAACGTCAGTATACAACTATCATCAAAACAGAGGAGGTATCTTTCATGGTCATTCAAAATGTAACCTGCGAATTTTCACATCACCCGATCTCTCTGGACTGTAAACATCCGCGCTTTTCCTGGGAGATCGCAACCAAAGATAATAATGTATTTCAGACTGCATATCAGATCATCGTCAAGGATAAAGACAGCAGTCTGATGTGGGACAGCGGCATCCGAAACAGCTCTGACTCCACCGGAATCCCATACGAGGGAAAAGAACTTAAGTCCGCTTCTTCCTATACATATAGCGTATCTGTCCGGACGGACACCGGGGCAGAGATTAAGAGCGATACATACGCTTTCGAGACGGCTTTCTTTGATCTCACTGACTGGCGCGCCCATTGGATCGAGCCTGATCCGCTGCCTCAGCTTGAGGTCAATCCGCTGATCACCGCAAAGAAGCAGTGGGCGGAATCCCTGGAAGCCATGATGCGGGGCGAGTCGTCAGAGGTGGGCTCGGACGGAGACATTCTCCATTCGCTCCCGCTGGAGCCTTACGATCCCGCTGTGCAGATGAGACGCACATTCATCTCAGAAGTCCCCGTATCCAAAGCGCGCCTGTATGTGACGGCGCACGGCCTGTATGAAGTAAAGATCAACGGCAGACCGGTCACAGACGCCCTGCTCAACCCGGGATTTACAACTTATGATAAGCGTCTGAAATATCAGGTATATAATGTAAACGACCTGATCTGCGGCAGCGCGAACGCCATCTCCGCCACAGTCGCGGACGGCTGGTATAAGGGCAAGATCGCGGTAGGCCGTGGCTGCGAGTACGGCGAAGTACCGGGGCTGCTCCTCCAGCTTGAGCTGACGGCGCCGGACGGTCAGAAACAGATCATTGCCACAGACGGAAACTGGAAATATTCCTTTGACGGTCCAGTACGCACAGCCGATCTCTTCCTTGGAGAAGTGTACGATGCACAGATGGCAGACGGCGATCCTTCTCTTTCTTCTTACGATGACAGCAGATGGCTTCCTGTGCAGGTAAAAGACGCTCCGGACAATACACTGGAAGCGCAGATCAGTCCTCTTGCCCGGGTCTTCAAAGAAGTACCTGCTCTGGAGATCCTGACTGCGCCCAACGGTGATACGATCGTTGATTTCGGACAGAATCTTGCCGGAGTCATCCGCGTGCAGATTCGCGAGCCAAAAGGGACGAAGATCACCTTTGAGCACGGAGAACAGCTCGACAAGGACGGCAATTATTTCTACATATTCTCGGGTACGAATATCGAACAAAAAGATACTTATATCTGCGGCGGGAACGACTTTGAGGTATTTGAGCCTCACTTTACATACCACGGCTTCCGTTATGTCCGCGTGACCGGCGGCACAGACTGGAAAAAAGAAGACTTTACCGCCCTTGCTGTCAGCACGGACAATGAGGTGACCGGAAGCTTCCGCTGCTCCGACGCGCAATTCAACCAGCTCCAGAGCAATATTTACTGGAGCCAGCGCTCCAATAATATCACCATCCCCACCGACTGCCCTACCCGTGAGAAGGCAGGCTGGACAGGCGATGTGGTAGTCTACGGCGCAACCGCCCTTTTTAATCAGGACATGACCGCTTTCTATGAGGACTGGCTAAAAAGTATCCGTACGGAACAGAGAGAAGACGGACATATTCTGGGGACTGTCCCGCAGATCCGCAGCTATATCATGCAGGATTCCGGCGGCTCCCTTGGCTGGGGCGACGTCATCATGACGCTTCCTTTACAGCTCTACAAACTGCGCGGAGACAAGGATGTTCTGGCGGCGAACTATGAAGCCATGAGCAAATGGATGGAGGCAATGGTACAGGCAGCCGACGAACTTCCGTCTCCCGCAAATACCATGGGTTCCATACCGGAACTTCCTACAGATGAACGCCGGCTTGAAAATATGCATTACCTGATCAACACCGGATTCCACTTCGGCGACTGGATTATCCCCAGTGTCGTCAATGAACAGGGATTTACAGACGGCCCTGCATCGGCATTTCTTACCATGCACTGCGTGGGAAGCAGTCTCCTCGCTGCAAATGCCGATATGTACGCAGAGATCTCCGAGCTGCTTGGATATCAGGAAAACGCGAAGAAATACCGTACCTACGCAAAGAGAGTCCGGCAGGCATTTGAGGAAGAATATGTCTCCGACGACGGCAGGCTGGAGCAGGAAATGCAGGGAAACTACATTTTGGCATTGAAGCACCATATGGTGTCTCTTGAGAAAGAACCGCTGCTGGCAAAACGGCTGAATGAGCTGGTCGAAGGAAACGGCTTCCGTCTGGATACCGGGTTCATGGCAACACCTCATCTTTTGGATATTCTGTGCCAGTACGGATATCAGGGTACCGCGTGGAAAGTGCTTCTTCAGGAGGAATGTCCCTCATGGCTGTATGAAATAAAGAACGGCGCTACAACAGTCTGGGAGAACTGGGACGCTGTGCGCCCCGACGGTGAACTGGCAAACTGCTCCTTTAACCATTATGCCTTCGGCTGTGTAGGTGATTTCCTCTACCGCAGAGTACTCGGTCTCAACAATGCCGGGACAGGCTATGACAAGATCCTCATCACGCCGGAGTACAGCTGTCCATTTGAATGGGCGGAGGGCAGCTATCACTGTCCCCACGGCGCCATTGAGCTGAGATGGGAGAAAGATATAGACAAAATACGCATCTTTGGCAAAATACCGGCGAATACGTCTGCTGAGATCAGACTGCCGGATGGAAGCATCAAAGAAATCGGAAATGGAGAATTTGAGGTTGAGGCGGTATTTTGATCTTTGATTTACTTCAAACAAACTTCAATTTACTTCAAAGAACAACGCCGATGTATGGAATCCACACACCGGCGTTGTTATAATTTCAAGACTCGTCTTACTGGTCTATTCCCAATCCTCAGCGCTCCATTCATCTTTCCACTCGATCACAGGGTATTCCCCGTCCAGCTTAAGCGGCAGCCATACATATTCCGCAATGGACGTGTTCGCGTTTCCGAGAAATGGTGCGTTCATGGCTTCTTTATAATCCTCCTCTGTGGGATGAACGTCCGGATTACTCTGTGAAGTGATCACCCGTTCCAGCCTTTCATAACGTTCCTTTGTCATGACGTAATCCGGCACCCACCGGTCTGCCATCACCAGATAAACCCCCGGTCGGGCAGGATCCTGAAAAACGCAGGATATCTGGCTGTTAAAGGACGCGCTGCTCTCATCGTCAATATGCGGGTTTCCCAGCACCTCATACGATCCCAGAGGATTGTCGCTCACCGCAATTTCGCTTGGATTCGGGATATACCCAATCATGCCGCTTGTCAGCAGATAATGCCTGCCTTTATAGACAAAATGCGTACATGCCTCTCTCGTATACGGCGGCTTTAGCCCGGTGAACATATCCAGATACTCTCCCTGAACATCCAGAAAGTCATCAGTCAGACCTGTTGCGATCACCCCGGCGTGATCGTGTTCAAAATACAGGAATCCATTCCCCTCCTCATCCTGCCAGAGGTCAAAGTCACCGACCGACACTCCGAACGGGCGGTAGTGGTCTTTCTCTATGCTGTACGGCCCCAGCAAGTCCGCAGAACTCAGGATCACGAAATAGCCTTCCTCCTCACTGAGCTTCAGCCAGCATACATACTTCTCTGTTTTCCTGTTGTACAGGATATGAGGACGGTCCACATGCTTTGAGGGATGCAGGCTGGAGTCCGGATTCTCCGTATCAGGCGGAATCACCAGCCCCTCTTCTTTCCAGTTGACCAGATCCTTTGAGGAATAGAATCGGATCCCCCATGTCCAGATATCGTCCTTCCCCGTGGTACACTCTTTATTCTCACCATACCAGTAATAAGTTCCATTGTCATAGATCATCCCCGCGCCGTGCGCCTGAATCCGGTTCCCGTTTTCATCTCTCATCGTCTGTCCCGGGTAAATTCTGTTGTTCTTCATACTATTGCTCATATCTCTATAATCCTCCTGCAAATTTATATAATCGCTCCATTTGCTTTTATTATTTCTGCGTAATAATATGCGGAATCCTTGATTGTCCGCTTCTGCGTCTGATACATGAACCAGCCCAAACCGCATATCGTATCCGTGGAACCATTCAAAGTTGTCCAATAAAGACCAGTATAAATATCCGATCACCGGAATTCCCTCTTCGAGCGCATGTTTTACCTCCCCAAGATACCGATGGATATAATCTGCTCTCTGCGGATCCCCCACCCGCCCGTTAAGCATGACAAAATCAATATTGGCAAAACCATTTTCCGTAAACAGAACAGGAAGCCCGTATCTCTCCCATGTAAATTTCGCGAAATAATACATTGCCTTTTCTCTGACCGGCATATCAGCATGGAACAGTGTTACCATTGGTTCAATTCCCGCTTCCAGCAGTTGGTTGACAAGATCAATGTAGAACTTAAGCCCCTTTTTATTGACTTTGCCGTGTTCCGGGATCACCCGCGGCCAGCTGATAGAAAATCTGTACGCTTTTAAACCAAGTTTTTTCATGATCGCCACATCTTCTTTCCACCTGTGATAATGGTCGCACGCGACATGGCAGTTTTCTCCTCTTTTTATTTTCTCTGCCGGCATGGTATCCCAGATGCTCGGTGTTTTTCCATCTGCATCCCACGCTCCCTCTATCTGTACTGCCGAACTGGCAGCTCCCCATAAAAAAATCATCCGGAAATATTTTTTTCTTGTCCATTTAGGTTACTCCTTTCTCAAACTTAAAATAATGTAACTGAAAGCACTTCCAGCTCCTCCGGCTTTTCAAATCTCAGCAGAAGCTCATACTCTCCCGCGTCCATGTTGATCGGCGCGCTCATTGTCTGAATAGTTCCTTTCTCACATGAAGCATGTACTTCTCCTGCCTTTTCCCCATTCAAAAATACAGAGACCACTCCGCCGCCGGTACATGTAATCTCAATCCCTTTCCATGCCGCTTCACTTTTTACATAGCGGAACACCGCTTCGTCCCCATCTGATATCCTGGTCAGTTTTTCCTCATATCCGTAATCATTGTCAACATCAATACAGCAGTTTCCTTTCAGTCCGCACGCCTGATATCCCATGATCTTTTCTCCCGGCGCGAACGGATCGCCGATTCCCTGAGAAGTCATCTTCACTTCATCTATCGTACCGTCAGGATTGACCGTGATCTTCTCAACGCACAGCCTTCTATACTGCTGAGTTCCTCTGCTGCAGCGGTGATAGAATACATACCACTGTCCATCCACACACTCAATGGAACCGTGATTATTCCAGCTCTGCGGATCGCATCCGTCATTGTCGATGATAATACCTCTGTATGTAAACGGACCCAAAGGATTCTTTCCAGTAGAATATCCTAATGAAGTGGGCTTTCCCCGCTCCATATCCGCATACACATAGTAATAAGTGTCACCGATTTTACGCATGGAAGATCCCTCGTGAAAACAGTGTTCTTCTTCTGTCACAATGTCATCCACGATTTCATTTTCATTAAACGACACCATATCATCATTGAGTTTCACGCCATGGGCGAATACCTGCCCCCAGTAATAATACGCCTGCCCATCATCATCAATGAATACCGCAGGATCGATCCCTCCGCACGGAAGCTGAACAGGATTTTTAAACGGGCCTTCCGGTCTGTCGGACACCGCCACGCCTTCGCTGTCGTCAGACATGCAGAAATACAGATAGTATTTCCCATTCCTGTATAGGCAGTCCGGCGCGAAAAGAAGCTCCTGTTTTCTGTCCTGCATAAAGCCATCCGTCATTTGCGCTGCCGCAGTCTGAGTTTCACATTCTGCTCCATCTCCTTCCTGTGCTTTTGACGCCTCTGCTTTTTGCGCTTCAACAGCCGCAGTCTTTACCTCCTCCGGCATGGCATCTATCATCTTCTGCAGGAACGGAGTCGGATGAGTCCAGTCGATTCCCGGATAGCGCTTTGCCTGCGGATCCCCCATCCACGGGACGTCCTGCGCATGGAAAGCCACGTCGCCATGAACTGTCCAATGCTCCATATCTCCTGTAGATACAACATGATACTTCTGGCTGCAGTACGTCATATCCAGAGCGTCATAGCTGCCGTACACATACAGCCTGCCATCCGGCATCATATGCGCCTCCCCGTCCGGGACATGATATTTAAGCGGAAGAATCGGATTCCTTTTGTTTATGTATTCCATCATTCTTTATCCTCCTTTGGAAATGCGGAACTGCAACACTGGTAAATATTTTATCTCTCATGACAGATATGCTCCCCAATTTGCAGTTTCACGGTCACCGGGGTGCATCCATCCGCTGTAAAAGTGACTTTTGCTTCTCCAGAAGTTTTCCCTGCTTTTATCACCGCCATCAATGTTCCATCATAAGTTTGCCATGTATCGCTCTGATAACTGCCCTCACAGCTCGGATCTGCACTTCCAAATCCTTGTAAAACAACATTGCCATCGGTCTTTACAGAGACTGTCTTTCTCTCCTGCCTATTGATATTGCCATCCTGATCAGCCAGACGGATTTTTACAAAAGCAAGGCTTTCCCCATCCGCCGGAAGCTTCGTGCGACTGGTTTCTGCCAACAGTTTTACAGCTTCTCCGGCAGTCTGGAGCATCGTATTCCCGACGGCAGCGCCGTTTACATAACTTACAGCCTCCAGTTTTCCCGGACAGTAGGGAATTTCGTAGACTGCGATATATCCGCCGGCCAAATCTTTTCGGCCAAGACTCTCCTCGTTTAAAAACAGCTCGATCTCATCTGCATTGGCATAGACGTCCACACTTGCCGTCTGTCCTTCATATCCTTGCCATGTCCAGCTTGCCACATTATCCTTCCACATCCACGGGGTCCTTACGACATTCTTCCAATCCTTATCCATCCTCATAACTCCGATTGCCGGATCGTGCCCGATTCCGAACACGGCCTGTCTGAGATAACTGATCGGCTTTCTGTCTCCAAGAATATCAATATCCCCGATTCCGGCCAGTCTGTCTGGCCAATGGGCTGAAAAGTTCACGCCGCCGTCATAGTGGAAGACCCCGCATCCAGCTTCGCCCAGATAATCATATCCGGTCCACGTAAAATCTCCCAGCACATGGTGATTGTGCTGGACGATATCCCACAGCCGCACGATATCCGCCGGGAACGTCTCTGTTCCCAGTACGACACGATTCGGATGTCTCCGATGATCCTCCTCATGTAATGCTGTCAGGTAGTTGTATCCTGCAACATCCGTTGCATCAGCAAATTCTCCGATCATCTCTTCCAGAATCGGACTTGTGGCGATTGCATCAGCTAATGGACCTTCTATCACTGCTGCCATTCCATTCACTTCATCCGCCCCAGCCTGATTCTGCCCGTCTGCATCTGCCTGTTCCGCTCCATCCGCCATCTGCATCGCTGTCAGCTCTTCCGGCGTCATGCCTGAAGCCTGACACATAATTTCCATCATTCTGTCTGTCCCAGCCATAAGACCGTTTATTCCGCTCGTAGTATATCTCGTGGGATCCAATCTCTTGATCTCCGCATTGATCCTGCGGTTCCATTCGGCGCCTCTGGCCGTACCGGCTTCTGGTATTTCATTCCCTGTGGAATACATGATCACACACGGATGGTTCCAATCCTTCTCAACCATATTCTTTACGTCTTGTTTCCAGACTATCGGAAAATGGTTGGCATAATCATGCTGATTTTTTGTTCTCGTCCACATATCACTCAATTCATCCAGCACCAGCATCCCCAGACGGTCACAAACATCCAACATTGCTTTCCCCATCGGATGATGGGAGCTTCTCAGAGCGTTGAATCCTGCTTCTTTCATCTGCCTGCATCGACGATATTCTGCATCTGGGAAAGCTGCTGCTCCGATAATACCATTGTCATGATGGATACAGGTTCCCCTCAGTTTTACTTCCTTTCCATTGAGCATAAGCCCCTGTTTTGCATTGATCCTGATCGTACGCAGTCCCACTGGCTGACTGAAACAGTCCAGTATTTTCTCTCCCTCGTAAAGTTCAATTTTGCATGTATACAGATTCGGCTCTTCATCGCTCCACAAATTCGGTTGTTCTACCACCAGCCTCTGATAACAGCGCTGTGTATCTTCACCATAAACTGTCACAGACATCTGTTCCCTTGCAGCTGTATTACCGTCAGGACCAACCAAGGAGATGATCGCCTGAATCTTGCCGGAAAACAAGGTATGGCTGCAAATCGGAAACTCAATCTCTACCGCGGCAATCTCGGAAGTTGCCTCCTCTGTACAAATATGTACTCCTTGTGCCGGAATATATGCCGGGCCGCCCACCCAGGCATATACAGGTCGATACAGACCTGCTCCGCTGTACCATCGGCTGGACCGCTCCACACTGCATACTTCTGCTTTCAATTCATTTTCCTGTCCCCATTTTAAGTATCTGGTCACATCCACAAATACACTTGTATATGGATTGTAATTTTCTGCCACCAGATCTCCGTTGCAGTAGATCCGGCATGTGTCAGCAATTCCCTCAAATTCGAGTACGATCTTTTTGTCCCTCCATGATTCTGGAATGTTCCATTTTTTCAGATATGTATACTCTCCTCCGGGATAAAATCCAGTCTGGTGCGCGTTCGCCGTATCTGGAGTCCGATCTCTGTATATCATGGCATCATGCGGAAGATCGATATGCTGAATCTTTTCTTCTCCTCCAGTAAAGAGTTCCATCATTGTTATGGTTCCATTGACAAACAGCCAGTCTTGATTTAGTGATACTTTATTCATTGTGACCTCCTATCAGACAATATGTATGCTATTATTATTTAATAAAACTTATCATATTTTGCACCTGCAGTATTGTAGTTTTAACTCTAATATTGTAATTTCAGTTTATCTCATCTCACTCTGATTAAAAAAAGGCAAAAAAACGCTGCCGCATCTATGATTTTTAATCATTGACGCGACAGCTCCGTTTTTTCCAAATCTTTTAAAACAATCTCATGCCTTCTCCGCCTCATTCTCCGCCTGGAATTTCTGATATTCCTCAGCGGGCATCTCAAGGCCGGTATACAGCTTATAGGCGGCGGCGCCCTGCCACAGGAGCATTCCCTTTCCGCCTACGGTTTTGCATCCCGCTTCCTTTGCTTCCCGCAGAAGTCTCGTTTCCTCAGGGTTATAAACTACATCCGCTACTACAAGCTCCGGACGGAACACGGATGTATCGGTAATCGGCGAAACTTCCTCATGGGGCTTCATTCCCGCCAGCGTGCCGTTTACAAGAATATCCGCTTCCGCGATCTCCGCTTTCAGTCTCTCCTGGTCCTCCAGGCAGAACACCCGTACCTTACATTCCGGTCTTTCCTTGCTGAGCTTTTCCGCTGTGGATTTTGCCCTCGCGAGGAAAGGATCGTCCGGATTAAAAATAGAGATTTCTCTGGCTCCGTCGAGAGCGCACTGCACCTGAATGGCTGTAGCCGCCCCTCCGGCCCCCAGCACCACGAGCTTCTTGTCTCTGACCTCTACTCCGTGCTCTCTGAGATTCCGCACGAACCCGGTGCCGTCCGTAATATGTCCGGTCAGCTTCCCGTTATCATTGACAATGGTATTGACCGCTCCGATGATTCTTGCGGCCGGGGACAGCTCGTCCATATATTTCGCCGCTTCATTCTTGCAGGGCATGGTCACGTTGCAGCCCCTCATGCGGAAAAGGCGTATTGCCTCAAGAGCCTCCTTTACCTGATCCTCTTTGATATCAAAGGCCAGATATGCATAATCCAGGTTATGATAGCGGAAGCTGAAATTGTACATTTCCGGTGATCCGGAATGTCCTACCGGACTTCCGATCAGCCCCATCAGGCCTGTTGTTCCCTTTATCCTCTGCTCCATCTTTCACTCCTCCTTATTGCCTTTCTATATTCAGCAGCTATCTCTGCCGCTTTCTGCCGTATTTTCCGTCGAAGGCTCCTGCCCCGCAGGATCCGCGCGTCAGACTTTTGTTTTCCCGGAATACCGCGAATTTTGCTGATAATTTTTTCACAGCTCTCTCCAACCGCACTGGCTGCCGCCGTCTTTCTCTCAGGGTTCCTCCGGAGCACGACTTGTGTCTTCTCAGCCGTTATCTCTCTTTCGGGATTTTCCAGAACGCACTCTTATTCTGAGATGAATTTGTGCATTTTGTCCACAATCTCTTCGCAGATCTCTCCGGCTGTTCTGCCGTCTGTCTCAACCGTAATGTCCGCCGCGGCCTCATATTTTTCCCGGCGTTTTTCCATCAGCTCCGCAATATAGTCTACTGTTTTGTTTCCTTCCAGAAGCGGACGGTTATGATCGTCTCTGACACGTTCCAGAATCGTCTCCGGCTTCGCCGTAAGAAGCACCACCCGCCCGTTTTTTTTCATTTCTTTTATATTTCTCTCTCTCATGGGGACGCCGCCCCCGCAGGAGATCACCACATTGCTTCTGGACTGCATCTCGATCAGCAGGCTGGTTTCCAGATCGCGGAAATACTCTTCCCCATGTATCTTAAAGATATCGGGAATGCTCATCCCCTCCCTCTGGGCAATGATCTGATCCATCTCCACGACATCCATAGAATACGTCTTTTCCAGATAACCGGCTACCGTGCTTTTTCCCGCGCCCATAAAACCAATCAACAGAATATTATAATCGAATAATTTGTCCATTTTTCTCGCCCTTCTTCTGTATTTTCTGATATTATACCAACTCCGGCTCCCGCTGACAAGAACAGCTCCGGTAAACGATGATTTTGTAACTGTTCAGCCCATCATCCCTATGATCCGTTCCGCTATAAACACCGCCGCGCAGGCGCAGAAAGCCACCGTCACCAGGCTCTTTTCCCGGTAAGCCGCCGCCAGGGCGGCGCCTAGGCCCGCCGCTCCGGCAAGAAGTCCGCCTGACGGCGCGGTAAGGATCGCCGGAAAGGTCATGGCCGCCAGACAGGCGTAAGGCACATAATACAAAAACGACCGTATAAAGGGGCTTGTGATCTCCTTTTTAAAAAGTACCAGCGGCAGCATACGGATCAGATAGGTAACTCCCGCCATCACCAGTATGTACAAATAAATATCAGGCTTCATTTGTGTCTCCTCCTTTATCATGCACCGGGCAGAAATATGCCGCCGCTCCGGCCGCCAAAAGTGTGGCTATAATGATTACAAACCCGGAGGATACCTGCTTCAGCACAGGGATCACGGTAAACAACGTACTGACCGCCATAGCTCCGATCACTACCAGAAGCACCGCTCTGTTTTTCTTGGCCGGGGGGATGATCACAGCCAGAAACATGCCGTAAATAGCCACGCTGAAAGCGCTTACCAGAAAATCCGGCAGCAGTCCCCCGGAAACGCCGCCCGCCAGTGTGCCCAGCGTCCAGCCCGGTATCGCCACGCACATGGCCCCGTAATTATACCAGGGGCTCAGCCGTCCCTCCCGGGCGGCGCTGACTCCAAAAATTTCATCCGTATTGCCGAAGGCCACCACGAAGCGGTGAGGCAGGGAAATGCCCTGGCCCAGCTTCTGGGACAGCGAAAAAGACATCAGGCAGTACCGCAGGTTGATCACAAGCTGAGTCAGGGCCATCTCCCACAGAGAACCGGAAGCAAGGATAATATCCAGCCCGGCGAACTGTCCAGCCGACGTCAGGTTTGTAAGAGAGATCAGCACCGCCTGTCCCGGGGTAAGGCCGCCGGAAACCGCCATCATTCCAAAAGTAAACGACACGGCAAAATAGCCAAGTCCAATAGGGACTCCGTCACGGAGTCCCTGTCTGAATTGTACTGTATCCATTTTCCCGATTACCCCTCCAGGCTGTCCAGCACATGGAAGCCGTTGTTTTTCAGTACATTCTCAGTAACAAAAAGTTCCTCGCCCTGCAGGATCATGATAGGCTGGCTGCTGCCTCTATGGTAGGATGTATAAATATAATCCAGGTTCACATTGCAGTCTCCCAGCACCTGGAGCACTGCGTTCAGGCCGCCCACCTCATCCTTTAAGTCCACCGCGATCACATCTGTCAGGCGGTTCATATACCCTTCACCGGAAAGAATTTCCGCCGCTTTTTCCGCGTTGTCGGAAACCATGCGGAACAGGGCGAATTCCGGGGCGTCGAAGCACGCGAAGCCGAAAATATTGATCCCTTTCTCCGCCAGAAGCCCTGTCACCTTCTGAAGACTTCCCGCCTTATTCGCCACAAACACAATATTCTGTTTCACCATAATCAATCCACTCCTCATTTCTGAATCCCGACGCGTCCTCCCGAAACAAAGACTGCTGTCGCTTCGTGTATTATTATACTTTTAAATGGCGAAAATGTAAACAGAACCGTTTTGTTATTCTGCTTTTTCCAGAATCCGGTAGTAGGATCTGGCTGTAAAAATATAAATTCCTCCATATACCAGGGCAAAAACAAGGACCGTGGCCGCGGTGCAGAGCAGAAACAGGCCAGTGGACGGCATCCCCAGGGCCCAGAGAAGCTTTCTCATCAGCGGGAACGCCATGCCGATATGGAGGACCGCCATAAGAAGAGGCAGGAAAAACACCATCAGAATCTGCCGGCTTATGGAGGATTTTACCTCCCTGCGGCTCATCCCCACCTTTCGCATGATTTCAAACCGGCTCCTGTCCTCATAGCCCTCGGATATCTGCTTGTAATAAATAATCAGGGCTGTTCCCATAAGAAAGGCTCCTCCCAGCAGAACTCCCAGGAACAAAAGACCGCCGTTCACATCATAATAGTCGTATTTCGCCTGGATCTGAGATTTGGAAATATATGATATCTCTCCTCTGTCCTGATAACCCCGGAGAATATGATCCACTTTTTCGCCGAGAGCAGTCTTATCCTCCTCTGTTCCGTCTATGTTGACGCCGATCTCTCCAATAATATCATAGGAAAACTCCAAATACTCCCGCTGCTTCTGGTTCATACGCTCAAAATCCTCATCTGTCAGAACCAGCCAGCAGCTTTCCCCCATTTCATTCAATCCGAACCGCTCCTCCGCAGGCGCCTTGTCCAGATTTTCCCGGACAGAAAATTCCTCGTCCATAAGCCTGACCCGGGAAAGCTCAGGGCCGTACAGCAAAGCCTCGCCTCCGTCCAGCCCTGCGGCGCTTCCGATATTTTCCTCATATATTCCTTCGGGTATGATTTTCAGCTCCACCAGCTCCGACAGCGAAAGATCTGTTCCGGAGCGAATCGCTTCCAGACTCTCTCCATTTACCTCCACCATAATCGAAAGACAGATATTTTTCTGAAGCTCGCTGACCGCCGCGCCCTGTTCCCCGAGCGTCCGGATCACAAGCTCTTCGTCCTGAGACATTCCCTCCAGAGAATCTCCCCACAGCGTCACGTTTATATCAAAGGGATAGGTATTTTTTACGGTTTCGTTAATTCCCACATTCAGACATACCGTGGAGGAGATCATCAGAAGGACTCCTGTACTGAGAATACAGATGCTGGCGAGTCCCACCGCGTTCTGCTTCATCCGGTAAAGCATCCCGGATACGCTTGTAAAATTCTGGACTTTATAATAAAAGCTTTTTTTCCGGCGCATCAGCTTGAGAATCATAATGCTCCCCGCCGTAAACGTCAGATAGGTACCTGCCATGACCAGAAGCACGGCCACCAGGAAGATTCCGAAGGCGGAAAGAATGGATTCTGTGGTCACTGCAAGAAAATAGCCCGTTCCCAGACACAAAAATCCCAGCAGCGCCATCAGCCGTTTGCTTTTCGGCTCCCGCTCTCCCGCGCTGCTCGCCGCCAGCAGTTCTACGGGACGGCTCAGATGTACTCTTCCAAGATTTCTTATAAGAATGATCGAGAGAACGATCCCATAAAAGCCCCCGCATATCAGGATCCCCTCCGCGGCTATATAAAATCCGAACTCCGCCGGGATATGCAGGCATTTTAAAAGAAACAGAAGAGCAAGCTTGCTGAGCAGGATCCCCGCAAGAATTCCCATCGCAAAGGACGCCGCGCCGGTGATCACTGTTTCTGCCAGGAGCATCTGACTGATATGAATCTTTTCCATTCCCAGAATATTGTAAAGTCCGATTTCTTTTTGCCTTCTCTTCATCACAAAGCTGTTGCTGTATAATAAAAAGATCAGCGAAAACAGAGCCATCACCGTCAGCCCTATGGACAGGAAGCCTCTCGCGGTACTTCCGCCCCGTATATCAGGCGTATCCGGACTTGCCTGAAGAAACAGGATAATATACAGAAAAGTGATGCAGCCTGTATTGGAGATCAGGTAGGGAATATAGGTTTCGCTGTGTTTTTTTATATTCATCACGGCAAGTTTCAAAAACAGCCCTTTACGCATATGTCTCACCGCCTGTCATTAAGATTGTAAGAGTGTCGGAGATCATCTGATACATTTCCCTCTGAGTCTTGCCGCCCCGGTAGATCTGATGAAACACCTCTCCGTCCTTGATAAAAAGTACCCGGGAGGCGTGACTTGCCGCCTGAGCGCTGTGTGTCACCATCAAAATAGTCTGGCCCTCCTCATTGATCTCCCCGAAAAAGGAAAGCAGAATGGAGGCCGCTCTGGAATCCAGAGCGCCTGTGGGCTCGTCCGCCAGGATCAGACGCGGTTCCGTGATGAGGGCTCTTGCCACCGCGGCCCTCTGTTTTTGTCCTCCAGATACCTCATATGGATATTTGTCCAGTATGTCCGTAATCCGCAGCGTTTTTGCCACAGGGCGGATCTTCTGCTCCATCTCCCGATAATCCTCGCCTGCCAGAACCAGGGGCAGATAAATATTGTCTCTCAGACTGAAGGTATCCAGCAGATTAAATTCCTGAAATACAAAGCCCAGATTTTTTCTCCGGAAGGCGGAGATTTCTTTTTCTGTCAGATGGACAGTGCTTCTTCCCTCCAGAAGAACTTCGCCTTCTGTGGGACGGTCCAGAGACGCCAGAATATTCAGAAGCGTTGTTTTTCCGGAGCCGCTTTCGCCCATGATAGCCACAAACTCTCCCTTTTCTACAGAAAAGGTCACATTTGACAGCGCCTTCACCTGATTCCCGCCGAAACGGGTGGTATATATTTTCTTTACATTGGTAACTTCCAGTAACGACATGGCTGTATCCTCCTTCTGATGCCGGATTTGCCCTCTCCGTGAAAGGGCTTCTTTCATTTCCTTATCAGTATACAAAAACAGGAACCCGTCCGCCATAGCTCCGGCTTACAGTTTCCTGTTTTATGTGACATTTTTGTAAGGTTGTTCACCTCGTCCCATCCTAATAGATCTCCGCGTCTTTTCTCCCAAGTCCGAGATAAACTCTGGTTCCCTCTCCCTGGCATGACTCCACCCTGATCTCATGGCCCAGCTTTTTCATGATCTTTCTGGAAAGATACAGGCCGATCCCGCTGGAGTGGCTTTCCTCTCTTCCATTATGCCCGGTGAAGCCCTTTTCGAACACTCTTGGGAGATCTTCGGGCCGGATACCGGTTCCGCTGTCCCGGATCACAAGTGTATGGGGCCGGGATTCCGACAGATAAATATGGATACCGCCTGTTTTTGTATATTTCAGAGCGTTGGAAAGGCACTGTCCGATCACGAAGCCCAGCCATTTGGAATCTGTGAGCACCTGCTCCTTTGTATCCTCAAAATTCAGGGACAGCTTTTTCGCGATAAAGACAGGAGCATATTTATGGATCTGCTCCCGTACCACAGTATCGAGACTGCACTGAGAAAATTTCATATCTGAAGAAATATCCTCTGTCCGAAGATACCCCAGAACCATTTCCACATATTCCTCCACCCGGAAAACCTCTCCCAGAGCCGCCCTGTTTTTCTGCTCGTCCTCAGCCAGCAAAAGACGGAGGGCTGCTATAGGCGTCTTGATCTGGTGTACCCACATAGTATAGTAATCCGTCATTTCATTGTAGGAACGGATTCTGTTTTCTTCCGCTTCCAGACGCTTACGGTTCAGACTGCGGATCATCTCTTCCAGATATGCCTCATGGATATCCGCAGGCTCCGGAAGCCTGTCCAGCTCCAGCGGGAGGCAATTCCGGATATTCTCCAGCAGCTCTTTCCGTTTCCGGAAGCGCAGATATCCGCTCCCGTAAAAGCCCAGACAGAGAAGCAGGCAGAGAATGCCGCTGTAGATCACAGGCTCCGGCGGGTACCCGTACAGCCAGAATACCGTCCCCGACGTGACAAAGCACAGAAACAGAAGAGCCGCTGTTTTCCAGTTTGCTTTAAAATAATCTTTCATCATCACCGCACCATATAGCCCTGTCCCTTTTTCGTCACGATCATATGATCCAGGCCAAGACTCTCCAGCTTCCGTCTGAGGCGGTTAATATTTACGGTCAGAGTATTGTCATCCACAAAGGCGTCGTTCTCCCACAGCATCTGCATAATAGAATCTCTGGCTACCACCTTGCCTGAACGGGAAAACAGAAGATTCAGGATCCTCAGTTCATTTTTCGTCAGATCCAGCGTCTTTCCCTGATAATTCAGCGTACTGCTGCCCAGATTCAGAACCGCCCCGCCGTGCTCCAGAAGACTGGCTCCTGTACCGAAGGAGTAGGCCCTGCGCAGTATCGCCTGCACCTTGGCGGCAAGAACCTCCGGGTGAAAGGGCTTCGCGATAAAATCATCCGCTCCCCGGCTCATAGCCATCACAATATTCATATTATCCGCAGCGGAGGATAAAAAGATCACCGGAACCTGAGACACCCTCCGTATCTCCTCACACCAGTGAAAGCCGTTAAAATAAGGCAGCTTCAGGTCAAGGAGCACAAGCTGGGGCTCCGACCGTACGAACTCCTTCATCACATCCGCGAAGTCCTCCGCCGCCGTCACCTCATAGCCCCACGATTCCAAATGCTTTTTCACAAGGGAGCAGATCGTTTCATCATCCTCCACCAGAAAAATCCTGTACATATGTCCTTATAATTCCTCGTCCACATATTTCTGAATGTTGGAGGCGTTCACATATTTCTTCAGGTGCTCCCCGTCTGTGATCACCAGGGTGGGCGCCTGACGGATCCCGAACTGGCGCGCCATATCCGGATTCTGCTCCGCGTCTATGATCTCCAGCTCCTCTCCCTCCAGCATCTTTTTCGCCATCTTGCAGTTGGGGCAGGTGCTGGTAGTAAACAGATACTTATGCGTTGCCACCGGCTCTACCTTCACATCATCCTCCGTCATCGTCACCATGCTGGTGTGTACCTTTTTCAGCGTGGAATGTGTGATGTCGTAAAGAGTACGGTTCTTATATTCCTGAGCCTTTCCATCGTTCCAGTTCTGCACCGGGCGGTAGTATCCGGTGATACGGCTGTAAACCTCCGCCTTCTTTCCGCATTTCGGGCAGGTAAAATGCTCCCCGCTGATATAGCCGTGCTCGCTGCATACGGAATAAGTAGGCGAGATCGTATAATATGGAAGCCTGTAATTCTCGGCGATCTTTCTCACAAGGGAAGCCGCCGCCTTCCAGTCGGGAAGCTTCTCGCCCAGGAAGCCGTGGAATACGGTGCCCGAGGTATAAAGAGTCTGAAGCTCGTCCTGGATATCCAGCGCGTCAAAAATATCAGAGCTGAATTCCACCGGAAGATGGGAGCTGTTTGTATAATAAGGCGTATCGCCCTTACTGCCCGCCGTGCGGATATCCGGCCAGCGCTTGCGGTCGTGCTTCGCGAGACGGTACGCGGTGGATTCCGCAGGCGTAGCCTCCAGATTGAACAACTCGCCCGGATATTCCTCCTGATAATCAGAAAGACGGCTGCGCATATGCTCCAGAACCTCTTTTGTAAATTTCTGGGTGCGCTCGTCTGTCATATCGCTACCCAGCCAGCAGGCGTTCAGTCCCGCCTCGTTCATTCCCACCAGACCGATGGTGGAAAAATGATTGTCAAAGCTTCCCAGATATCTCTTCGTATACGGGTAGAGTCCCTCGTTCAGAAGCTTCGTGATCACTTCTCTCTTAATGTGCAGAGACCTCGCGGAAATATCCATCATATGATCCAGCCTGCGGTAAAATTCCTCCGGCGTCCTGGACAGATACGCGATCCTGGACATATTGATGGTAACTACGCCCACGGAGCCGGTACTCTCGCCGGAGCCGAAGAAGCCGCCGCTCTTTTTGCGGAGCTCGCGGAGATCCAGGCGGAGACGGCAGCACATGCTGCGGATATCGCTGGGCTTCATATCGCTGTTAATGTAATTGGAGAAGTACGGAGTTCCGTACTTTGCCGTCATTTCAAATAAAAGACGGTTGTTTAAGGTATCGGACCAGTCAAAATCCCTGGTGATGGAGTAGGTCGGTATCGGATACTGGAAGCCTCTTCCGTTGGCGTCTCCCTCGATCATGGTCTCGATAAACGCCCGGTTTACCATATCCATCTCTTCTTTGCAGTCTTTATATTTGAAGTCCATTTCCCTGCCGCCCACAATAGCGGGAAGCTCGGCCAGATCCTCCGGCACGGTCCAGTCCAGAGTAATATTGGAGAACGGAGCCTGTGTTCCCCAGCGGCTGGGTGTGTTCACGCCGTAAATAAAGGACTCAATGCACTTTTTTACCTCCTGATAGCTGAGGTGATCCGCCTTTACGAACGGAGCCAGGTAGGTATCAAAAGACGAAAACGCCTGCGCCCCCGCCCACTCGTTCTGCATGATCCCAAGAAAATTCACCATCTGGTTGCAGAGTACGCTCAGATGTCTGGCCGGAGCGGAGGTGATCTTTCCCTCGATGCCGCCCAGTCCCTCCTGGATAAGCTGCTTCAGGGACCATCCCGCGCAGTACCCGGTCAGCATGGACAGATCATGAATATGGATGTCCGCGTTCCTGTGAGCCTCCGCGATCTCGTTGTCATAGATCTCAGACAGCCAGTAATTCGCGGTAACCGCGCCCGAATTACTCAGGATCAGTCCGCCCACCGAGTAGGTTACTGTGGAGTTTTCTTTTACTCTCCAGTCTTCCACCTTTACATAGCTGTTGACGATCTCTTTATAATCCAGGATCGTGGATTTCATATTACGGATCTTTTCCCGCTGCTTTCTGTAGAGAATGTACGCCTTCGCCACGTCTCCGTAGCCAGCCTGTATCAGCACGTCCTCCACGCTGTCCTGGATATCCTCCACGCTGATCTGGTTGTCCTTTATCTTATTCTGGAAATCGGCCGTCACCCGGAGTCCCAGAAGATCGATCATATCGCCGCTGTAATTTTTCTCTTTTGCGTCAAACGCCTTATGAATTGCCGCCGTAATCTTCGGCATCTGAAAATCCGCGATCTCACCGTCGCGTTTTACTACCTGAAACATTCTGTCTTAAACCTCCCTTGCTGCTAAACCAAAATTAAGTATGCTGTAAATTCAGCCGTAGATTCATTGTAGCAGACCATATAGAAAACGTCAACACAAAAACACACCATATAATGTGTCCGCGCATTTCAAAACACAATATATGGTGCGTTGATTCCTTATTTTTCCAGTACTTCCGGCATCACGGAAACAAAAATTTCCGCCGGAACTCTCGCCTTTACAAGGATGCCGTCATCCCTGTAGTCCTCGGAAAGCAGTTGTCCGTATTCACGGATCCGCTGAAGCTTCCCTCCTTCTCTGTAGGAAAACAGCTCTTCTATATAAATCTGCTCCTCGGCCAGAAGTCCTGCCAGAACCTCCTTCAGCTCATCCAGGCCCTGCCCGGTTCTGGCGGAGCATTTCACCGTATAGTCCGCCCGCAGATCACGAAGACCGGATCCTCCCGCGATATCCTGCTTGTTCAGAAGAGTGATCACCTTTTTTCCTGACGCGCCAAGCTCTCTCAGAGTCTCATAGACCACATGCATCTGCATTTCCGCCTGCGGGTTTGAGGCGTCCACCACATGGATAATGTAGTCCGCGTATTTCGCTTCTTCAAGGGTGCTTTTAAAAGCCTCTACCAGGTGATGAGGGAGCTTGTGGATAAATCCCACCGTGTCGGTCAGCAGAAGCTGCTGCCCCTCCTTCAGCTCCAAGAGCCTTGTGGTTGGATCCAGCGTGGCGAAAAGCTTATCCTCCGCCTGCACCCCCGCCCCCGTGAGAGTATTCAGGAGCGTGGATTTTCCGGCATTGGTATATCCTACGATGGCCGCGGTTTTCAGTCTTCCTCTGGCGCGGCTTCCCCGGATCAGCTCTCTGTGCTTTTCCACCTGCTTCAGCTCTGCTTTCAGCGCGGAAATCCGGGTACGGATCAGTCTCCTGTCCGTTTCCAGCTTTTTCTCGCCGGGACCTCTTGTGCCGATCCCCCCGCCCAGTCTGGACAGGGAATCACGAAGCCCCACCAGACGGGCCGCCCGGTACTTTAGCTGCGCCAGCTCCACCTGGATCTTTCCCTCGCTGGTCACCGCCCTGCCCGCAAATATGTCCAGGATCAAAAGCGTCCGGTCCATCACCTTACATTCCAGTTCTTTTTCCAGATTATTCATCTGCGCGGGGGAAAGCTCGTCGTCGCAGATCACCCCGTTGGCGTCCAGCGCTGACAGGAGACTTTTCACCTCCTGGATCTTGCCCCTGCCGATATAAGTTCCGGGATGTACCGCTTCTCTGTTCTGGATCACCTTTGCCGCTGTTTCGGCGCCGGCTGTCTGAGCCAGCTCCTCCAGCTCATCCAGAGACGCTTCCACATCCTGTCCCTGATCCGTCTGCACGCCTACAAGGATCACGCGTTCCTGAATTTCCTTAAAATCATAAAGCTGCATATTTCTCTCCTATGAAGCGCCGCCCGCCCGGGACTGAAGGAAGATCAGCTCCTTTGCCGCTTCCTCGTCCTCCGGGAACATTTCCACATACTCCTGGGCCTTCGTAAGCGCTGAGGCAAAATCAAGCTGTTTCTCATAGACTACAATCTCATTAAACAAAAGATCCTGTCTGTCTTCTGTATCCGCCTCCGCGATCCCTCTGGAAATATTGTCCAGCGCGCTGTCGTAGGCCCCGTCGGCAATATCGCAGAGGGCCAGGCCGTTATACCCTTTTGCCGGAACGCTGCCCTCCCCGTCAATATACTCCTGATACATAGAACGGGCGTTGGCGGTATCTCCCTGAGCCAGATAAACCATACCAAGAAGAAGCTTCGCTTCCTGGCTTTCCTGCTCGGCAGCACGGGTAAGCTCCTTTTTCGCGTTTTCATAGTCCTGCATATAATAGTACACCTGACCTCTGCTGCAGCGGTCTTCCGCGTTCTTAGGCTCCGACTGCAGCACAGCCTCCAGGTATCTGGCGCCGTCCGCGCCCATATCTCTGTTCAGATACGCCTCATAAATCTGGATCGCCATATCATAGTCCGCGTCCTCCGCATATGCCTTCTCAAAGTTGGAGGCCGCCTCATCATAGGAATCCATAGCAAGAGCCACGCATCCCGTCAGATAGTAATTATCCGCCGTCATGGAATAATCCGACGCCAGCTTCTGGCAGTCGGCCATAGCGTCGTCCAGAAGCCCGCTTTTCAGCTCCGCGGTAGCGCGGTAGGAAAGAACGTCCTGCTTCAGCGCTTTCCCCGCGCCTTCGCTTTCCAGGGCAGTGGTAAGGTAATCCACCGCCTGTTCATACTCTCCCAGATGAAGGGAGGCGATTCCCATGCCTCTGTATGACTCCGGAAGCTTATAACCATATTCCGCGGCTGTCCCGAATCCCTCCAGGGCCGTCTGATAGCTGCCCTGCTCAAGATCCTCCTCCGCCTGTCTGTATGTTTTCCGTTCCTGTCCTCCGCAGCCGGCCAGAAGGGTAACGCCCATGCAGGCTGCCAGGATCCATCCGATTCTTCTTTTCTTCATGTATACCCTTTATTCTATAACCAGCCCTTCGGCCTCCATTACTTTCACCACATGATTCACATGCTCCGCGCAGATATCCTCTGTGCCCGCTTCCACCATTACACGGATCAGAGGCTCTGTCCCGCTTTCCCGCACAAGAATACGTCCGTCCGTGCCAAGGGCCCGGGCCGCTTCCTCTACCGCGGCCTTCACCTTCGGATTCTCTCTGGCGGTCTTTTTATCCGCCACCCGCACATTGCGCAGGATCTGGGGATACACCTTCATCTCCTTCGCCAGATCACAAAGGGTTGACTTCTTCTCCACACACGCCTCCATGATCATCAGGGAGGTCAGGATTCCGTCTCCCGTGGCCGCGTATCTGCTGAAAATAATATGTCCCGACTGCTCCCCGCCGATGCTGTAATTATTTTCCATCATGTTCTCAGCCACATATTTATCTCCAACAGCAGTCTGCTCGTAATGGATGCCTTCGTTTTCCAGCGCCTTGTAAAGGCCCATATTGGACATAACGGTAGTCACCACGGTATTTCCATTCAGCTTGCCCTGCTCCTTGAGGTACTTTCCGCAGACATACATGATCTTGTCGCCATCGATGATATTTCCCTTATGATCCACCGCGATACAGCGGTCCGCGTCCCCATCGTAGGCAAAGCCCACGTCAAGGCCCTTCTCCACCACATACCGCTGAAGCACTTCAATATGAGTGGAGCCGCAGTTGGTATTGATGTTGGTTCCGTCCGGATTGTTGTTGATCACATAGGTCTTTGCCTGAAGAGCATCGAATACACTTTTGGCAATGGCGGAAGAGCTTCCGTTGGAGCAGTCAAGTCCCACCTTGAGCTTCTTGAAATCACGGCAGGGAATGGAGATCAGGTATCCGATATAACGGTTTCTTCCGGAAGCGAAATCCACTGTCCTTCCAATATCCTCTCCTGTAGCCAGAGGCAGCTCCTCCAGCTTACCGTCCAGGTAAGCCTCTATTCTCGACTCGATCTCCGCCTCGATCTTCTGTCCGTTTCCGTTCAGAAGCTTGATTCCATTATCATAAAAGGGATTATGGCTTGCGGAGATCATAATGCCGCAGTCAAAATCCTCTGTGCGCACCGCGTAGGAAACGCTCGGGGTGGTCGTTACATGCAGAAGATACGCGTCCGCTCCTGAAGCGGTGATCCCGGCCACCAGAGCGTACTCAAACATATAGCTGCTTCTTCTGGTGTCCTTTCCGATGACAATTTTTGCCTTATGATCTCTTCCGTAATACCAGCCTACATAGCGGCCCACCATAAACGCATGATTCACTGTAAGCTGAACGTTTGCCTCGCCTCGAAAACCGTCGGTTCCAAAATATTTACCCATAATATAGCCTCCTCTTATTTATAAAGATTTTCCGGATATACTCCCGCTCTTACCAGGCCGGCGAACGCCTCTGTCACAGAAGCCTTGTCCTCCTGATAGGTTACGCCGAACCAGGTGTCCTTTGTCTCCAGAACGTCTACTCTAGCTTTATCCTCCTTGATCAGGCGGTCAATGATATCAGGAAGAAGATATTCCTTCTTAATATCCCCTTCGCCAAGACCCTGAAGAAATTCCGCAAAGCCCTTTTCCAGCGTTTCCATAAATTCCGGAGTCAGCCCCCACATATTCATAGATACAAGACTTTTCACATCCAGAGCGGTCGTTCTGCCGTCGTCTCCCCGCTCCTCAGCGCCGTCCGCTGTCTTAAAGATATTGTGGGTTTCATTTACTCCAACAAGAGAGCCGTCCTCTATATCGCAGATCCCTCTGGTCACGCTGCCGTTGTCGCTGAGGGTATTCCCGAGGCGGAAGCCTGCCATGCAGATGTGCATCCGTCCATCCCCGGGCTGATCCTGCACAAGATAATCATGAACCTTCACATAGGCCTCTTTGCCGTAATAATCGTCCGCATTGATCACTACGAACGGCTCAGAGAGAACCTTCCTTGCCGCCAGCACCGCATGTCCGGTTCCCCAGGGCTTCGTTCTCTCCTCCGGTTTGGCAAATCCTTCCGGAAGGTCGCTCAGCTCCTGAAAGGCATATTCCACTTCCGTGATCTTTTCAATTCTATTCCCGATGACCCTGCGGAATTCCTCCTCAATATCCTTCCGGATAATAAAAACCACTTTATTGAAGCCTGCCTCCAGCGCGTCATGAATGGAATAATCCATGATGATCTCCCCGTTTGGCCCCACCGGAGCAAGCTGCTTGATTCCTTTTCCGAAACGGCTTCCGATACCGGCGGCCATGATCACCAGTGCTGTTTTTTTCATATGAATACTCCTCCATTATTTATATATTCTTTTCAGTTCTGTCCTCCGCGGCAGCCGGAAGTCTGTCTCTCCGGCTTCCATTCTTTATTACTCCTCGCTCAGATTACTGAGCTTCGCCGCCTGATCCGCCGCGATCAGGCTGTCGATGACCTCGCTGAGATCTCCGCCCAGAATACTGTCCAGACGATGCAGCGTAAGCTTGATCCTGTGGTCCGTGACACGGCCCTGGGGGAAATTGTAGGTGCGGATCTTCTCAGAACGGTCCCCTGTTCCGATCTGGCTTCTTCTTGCTTCCGCCTCCGCGTCGTGCTGCTTCGCCAGCTCCATCTCATAGAGACGGGAGCGCAGAACCTTCAGCGCCTTTTCTTTATTTTTGAGCTGCGATTTCTCATCCTGACAGGAAATCACGATCCCTGTAGGAATGTGGGTAAGGCGGACCGCAGAATCTGTGGTATTGACGCACTGTCCGCCGTTTCCTGACGCACGGAACACATCAAATTTACAGTCGTTCATATCCAGGTGAAAATCAATCTCCTCAGCCTCCGGCATGATAGCCACAGTACAGGTAGAGGTATGGATCCTTCCTCCTGACTCTGTCTCCGGCACACGCTGCACCCGGTGCACCCCGCTTTCATATTTCAGCCGGGAATAAGCGCCGTTTCCATGGATCATAAAGGTCACTTCCTTGAACCCGCCGATCCCGTTTTCGTTGAGACTGAGCATTTCTGTTTTCCAGCGGAGGCTTTCCGCGTATTTTACATACATCCGGTAAATTTCCGCCGCGAACAGCGCCGCCTCGTCGCCGCCGGCGCCCGCCCGGATCTCCACGATCACGTTCTTGCTGTCGTTGGGATCCTTGGGAAGAAGAAGGATCTTCAGCTCGTGCTCCAGCTCCTCCACCTGTTTTTTGGCATCGGAAAGCTCTTCCTTGAGCATCTCCCGCATCTCCTCATCCTTTTCCTCTTCCAGCATGGAAAGGCTGTCCTGGATAGTCTCTTTATTTTTTTTGTATTCTTTATAGGTATCTGCGATAGGCTGAAGCTCGCTCTGCTCCTTCATCAGACGCTGGAAACGCTCCGGGTTATCTGTAACTCCCGGTTCTCCCAGCTCGTTGAGAATTTCTTCAAAACGAATCAGCAAATCTTCTAATTTATCAAACATGTTGTTCCTCCTGATTGCTTTTCCGGCCCAGCACGACTCTGTCCAGCCCTGCCAGATCCTTCCGGATCTCTACGTGGACGAATCCTGCCTTCTTTAAGATCTCCGCCACGTCCGGCCCCTGGTTCCAGCCGGTCTCATATAAAAGCCAGCCGCCGGGCTTCAGATATTCCGCGGCCTTTTCCGTGATCCTGCGGTAAAAATACAGCCCGTCCTCTTTTCCGTCCAGCGCCGCCGCCGGATCATGAAGACGCACCTCCTCCATAAGCTTCTGAATTTCATCTGTCGGAATATAGGGAGGATTCGAGATAAGCATATCATATTCCTGTATTTTTTTTCCACTGTTTTGTTGAAAATATTCCCCGGAAAAGAGGTCGCTCTCCACAAAAGAAGCACGTTTCTCCACCGCCAGCCTGCGGGCGTTCTCTTCAGCCACCTCCAGCGCTTCCGGGGAGATATCGGCTCCCACGCCCTTTCCCCCCGGGAATTCCATCAGAATACTCAAAAGCAGACAGCCGGAACCGGTACACATATCCAGTATTTCCGGTTCCTCCAGGCCTTTCAGCAGACGCAGCGCCTCCTCCGCCAGGATCTCAGTATCCTGTCTGGGGATCAGAACCCTGTGATCCACATAAAACTCATGGCCCATGAACCAGGCGCTGTGGGTGAGATGCTGGAGCGGTCTGTGTCCGGCCCGCTGGGCGCAGAGCTCCAGATATGCTCTTTCAGCGTCCGATTCTGCCTGTTCATCCGGATGCGCGTAATAATACGCTCTGTTTTTCCCTGTGGTATATTCCAGAAGGAGCCAGGCGTCAAGCCTGGCCTCCTCTATTCCCGCTTCGTTTAAAATCGCCGTTCCTTTCCGCAGCAGCTCCTCAAGCGTCCTCATCAGCTTCCTCTCCCGGTTCCCAGTTGAATTCTTCCTTTAAGTAAGCTCTCCAGTCAAAAACCGCCTCCACTGCCTTGATGGCCACCTCGGCCATATCGGCGGTAGGCTCCTTCGTAGTCAGCTTCTGCATAGCCATGCCCGGCTTGCTCAAAACGGAAGCCAGTCTGCTGTCCGTCCGTCCGGCCCACTGGATCATCTCAAAAGAAATGCCAGCGACAACAGGAACCATCAGAAGGCGCCCCAGCAGACGCAGCCAGAAAAACGGCACCAGCACAAAGACAAAATGCAGACAGATGCTGACCAGCATTACCAGAAAAAGAAAGCTGGTACCGCAGCGTTTGTGCTGCCGTGAGCTTTTCATGACATTTTCCACGGTAAGAGGCAGTCCGTGCTCCACGCAGTTGATACATTTATGCTCCGCCCCGTGATACATGAAGGTTCTCTGGATATCCTTCATTCTGGAGATCAGGAACATATAGCCCAGGAACAGGACCATTTTTACAAAAGCCTCCGCCACCGTGACCAGAAACTCCGAAGCCCCGGCTCTGCGGATCAGGCTTGCCAGCGCATAGGGGAGCAGCATGAACGCGGCGATGGAGACAACGATGGAGACTGCCACCGTGGCGTACAAAAGCCACTTGAACATTCTGTCCTCTTTTTCTTTTTTTGCCGCCCGCTCCTCCTCGGACAGAGCGGCGTTCTTTTTCGCTTCCGCCTCGTCCTCTTCGTCTCCGGCAATCTCCGCGGAGTACATCAGACATTTCGTTCCTATCACAAGGCCGTCCACAAAGCTCACCACGCCGCGGATCAGCGGCCAGCGCAGAAACTTTCCCCTGCCGAAAATACATTTATAATCTTCTGTTTTTAATTCAATTTCTCCGTCAGGACGGCGCACGCCCACGGAATATTTATCCTTATGGCGCATCATGATGCCTTCCATTACCGCCTGACCACCGATATTTGATGATTTCATTCAGTTCTCCACTTGCCTGTAAGCAAAGAAAGGTTGAGATTTCCCAACCTCAACCTGTTCTCTCTTTCTTATATTCTGTCTGATTATTTGTTCAAGCCGTATTTTCTATTGAACTTATCAATACGTCCGCGAGCCTGAGCAGCCTTCTGCTGTCCGGTATAGAACGGATGGCATTTGGAACAGATTTCCACATGGATGTCCTTCTTTACAGAACCTGTTACGAATGTATTTCCGCAGTTACAGGTTACGGTCGCCTGCTGATAGTTCGGATGGATTCCTTCACGCATGATTTTCACCTCTCTATAGTTCTTCTATTTTCTATTCGTATATACTAGACGAATCTACTATTTTGCAGCTTTCTGATTATAGCATACCAAACCCTAAAATGCAAGATGTTTATAAAAATTTCTGTTTTTTTGCCATCTGGACAAATTCCGCATTTGTGCGGGTCCGGGAAAACATATTCAGGATCTGCTCCACGGCCTCGTCCGCTTTGAGACTGTTCAGAGCCCTGCGCATATTATAAACGGTCTCCTGCTCCTCGCGGCTTAACAGAAGATCCTCACGGCGGGTGCCTGATTTCTGGATATCAATAGCGGGAAATACTCTCTTTTCCTGAAGTCTGCGGTCAAGAACAAGCTCCATATTGCCCGTCCCCTTAAACTCCTCGTATATCACGTCGTCCATCTTGCTGCCTGTGTCTACAAGGGCTGTGGCAAGAATCGTCAGACTGCCTCCCTCCCGCATATTCCGGGCTGCGCCGAAGAACCGTTTCGGCATATGGAGAGCCGCGGGATCAAGGCCGCCGGAAAGAGTTCTTCCGCTGGGAGGAACACAGAGATTATAAGCTCTTGCCAGCCTTGTAACAGAATCCAGGAGAATGGTCACGTCCTTTTTGTGCTCCACCAGACGCCGGGCCCGTTCGATCACCATTTCCGATACACGCTTATGATGCTCCGGCAGCTCGTCAAAGGTAGAGTAGATGACCTCCACATTCGATCCCTGAATGGCTTCCTTGATATCCGTCACTTCCTCCGGTCTCTCGTCGATCAGAAGAATGATCAGATGCATATCCGGACTGTTTTTCAGGATAGACTTTGCCACATCCTTTAAAAGTGTGGTCTTGCCTGCCTTGGGGGGAGACACGATCATTCCCCTCTGTCCTTTTCCGATAGGACTGAGCAGATCTACGATCCTCATTGCTACCGTTCCGCCCGGACGCTCCATTTTCAGACGCTCATCGGGAAATATCGGCGTCATGTCCTCGAAATTATACCGTCTCTGCCCCTCGCCGGGATGAAAACCATTAATGGAGGTCACGTAAAGAAGCGCGCTGAACTTCTCGCCCTGGGTTTTGATCCGTATGCTTCCCTGGAGCATATCTCCTGTTTTCAGGTTAAATCTCCGTATCTGAGAGGGAGACACATAAATATCATTTTCTCCGGGAAGATAATTTTCACAGCGGATAAATCCGTATCCGTCGGGAAGCACCTCCAGAATCCCGTTGGCCTTCTCGCCGCTGTCAAGCTGGGCTGTCTCCGCGGGCATTTTTCCTTCATCTTGCTGGAAAGCTCCGCCTCCCTGGTTCCCGCAGACCTTTTTCGGCTCCTCCTGACTGCTGTGGTTTCTTCTTGAATCCTCCTGAGGATTATATGTTCTTCTGTTTTCCTGGGACGGGTAGCTCCTTCTTCCATCTTCCTGGAAGCCGTAGGTTCTCCTGTTTTCCTCCTGATAGCCGTAAGATCTCCTATTTTCTTCCTGGGAGCCGTAGGTTCTCCGGCCCTCCTCCTGGTAGCCGTAGCTTCTGCGGCCTTCCTCCTGGGTTCCCCGGGTTCTTCTTGTATCCTCCCGGCCGGGAGCTCTCCTGGATTCCTCATGATAAGCCCTTCTTCTTCCATCATAGGAAGTCCTGTTTTCTTCCGTGCGCGCTGTTTCATTGCGGGTCTGATCCCGGCTGTATTCCGCCCGCTCCGCGCCGGAATTCCCCTGAGAGTCTCCGGAAACCGGCTGGGAAGTCTCAGCTTCCGCCTGGTTCTCTTTCTTCTCCTGCGCTTCCTTTTCATCTTCCTGAAGCATACGCTCAATCAATTCCGGCTTTCTGAGGACGGAGATCCCCCTCAGGCCTCTCGCTTTTGCCAGTTCCTTTAATGTTGCCAGCGACAACGACTCGTATTTTTCTCTCATAAAAAACCTCAGTCTTTTCTTTATAATATTTTTGGTATTTGTTATCTACGGGATACTCTGTCTGAATCGACATGAACATCAGAATTCCGGCTGAAATATGCGTTTGTGCCTGCCGGATAAACCGTCTTTCTCTAAGGGCCGGGCCCTGCATAGTATAAGATCCGCCGCCCGTCTGCGCTCTCTGGGCCGCTTATTTCTTCTGGCATTAATATTACCACATTTATCCAGCTATGTCCATAAGTGAAAACAGATAATAAACGCCTGTTTTTGTATGGGGTGTTACAGTTCACAGGCATCTGTGAACTGTAACGGAATCCAGCCCATTTTAAATCGCCTACGGCGAGGGGCTGGATTCTTTGGCTGTTTTTCATACTGGCCTGTGCATTTTCAGCAGGTGAAAATGCCAGG
>DXEG01000044.1 GCA_019115125.1 Candidatus Blautia faecipullorum | reverse complement strand
GTTCGCAAAGGAGACACGGAATTGCTGGAAGATGTCAATGCAGCACTGGATGAGATCAGCGAGGCAGACAGAACGGCACTCTTTGACGCTGCTATCGAGCGCGGAGGCGAATAATCAATTATGAAAACGAGTTTGAAAGCAAAGAATTTTTGCTGGTTCTGGGGCGCCGTTGCTGCTCTCGTGCTTGTCCTGGCCGTATGGCTGATATACCGGTTTATCCAGGTGGCGGGCCTTCCTGAGATGCCGGAAGGCGATCTGGATGCCATGCTTTATCTGCTGATGAGCGAGCGCAAGGCATGGATCAGCGGTATCGGACAAACAATGGCGGCTTCCGTAGCCGGTACGGGGATTGGCTTTGCCTTTGCTGTGGTGCTGGCCTACATTCGGCAGAATGAGCCCACGCTGCGAGACCCCAGACCCGTTCAGTATGTGAAGTACATAATGCTGACATTGGAGAAATTGTATGTAACCATTATTCGCGGAACGCCCATGATGGTGCAGGCCTGTATTATTTATTACGGAGGCTTTTCTATTATGAAAGCTCTGATGCCGGGTGCATCTGTCACGCAGGTCAATCAGGTTTGGTCTCTGTTTGCCTCTGCCCTGATTACTGTGATTTTGAATTCTGCCGCTTATTTGGCAGAGGTGCTTCGCGGTGGTATCGATTCGGTTGAGCAGGGGCAAAAGGAAGCGGCCTTTTCTCTGGGATTCACGCCCTGGCAGTCCATTACCAGAGTGGTTTATCCTCAGGCCATACGCAACAGCCTGCCTTCCATTGTCAACGAGCTGATTAACAATATTAAGGGCACATCGGTACTCACGGTTATTGGTTTTGGAGAGCTTATGTTTGCCACTACATCTATTGCGGGTAAAACTTACCGGTATCTTCCCACCTATCTTGTTGCGGCGGTTTTGTATCTGGCACTGGTTGTCCTGCTCTCTTATGGATTGAATAAACTGGTAGATTGTGCGTTACACCGGCGTAATCCGGGAAAGGGGGACAAGGCGGATGGATGAGAAAAAATGTGTCCTTAGTGTGCGGGGATTGGAAAAAGGGTTTGACGGCGATCACGTTCTGCGTGGAATTGATTTGGATGTGTATCAAGGCGATGTGATTTCCGTCATTGGACCCAGCGGGTCCGGAAAATCTACGCTCATCCGCTGCATTGATTTCCTGGAGGAACCGGACAAGGGTTCCGTGATTTTAGACGGGACGGATTATACGGATATGTCGGCTCCCCTAAAAGAACTACATGAGAAGGTAGGCATGGTCTTTCAGAGTTTTAACCTGTTTGCCAACCGGACCGTGTTAGAAAATTGCACACTTCCCCTGATAACGGTCAAACGGCTGGACCGGAAAACAGCAAAGAACATTGCTTTGAATAATCTGGAAAAAGTGGGGATGGCGTCCTTTCAGCACCGGGGCGCATTGGAACTCTCCGGCGGGCAGAAACAAAGAGTAGCTATTGCCAGAGCGCTGTGCATGGAACCCCAACTGATGTTGTTTGATGAACCGACCAGTGCATTGGACCCGGAAATGGTGGGCGAAGTGTTGGAAGTTGTTAAGTCCCTGGCACAAAGAGGAACAACAATGATTGTCGTTTCTCATGAGATGACCTTTGTGCGTACTATCTCTACACGCGTGCTGTTCCTCGACAAAGGTGTTATCGAGGAGGATGCCCCACCGCAGGAACTTTTCACGAATCCGCACTCAGAAAGGGTCAGGGAGTTTTTATCCCAACATATGCTGTAGCAGGTATCGGAGGGCAACTCCGATTTGCTGAAAAATGAGGAGATAGAAATGAAATCGCCCCAAAAGGCCGGCACCAGGACGGCGGCTAATCACCGCCTCCTGCTAGATTTTACTTTATCATTTGTAGGGGAAGAGGATCCCCAGAATAGCGGAGCAAGAAAACAGAGACTCTGCGGGCTCCGTGAAAAATTCGGCGGATTCTTTGGTGTGTCAGTGCTCGTTGGTGCATAAAGTAAAATCTGTGATTATTATAGCATGGTTCAAACCGGACAGGAAATCTTATTCTGCACAAAAAATCAGCAGCATTTTCGTGAATCTGTTGAAAAACGTTCTTTTTTTTCAGAAAAAAGATCTTTCGGGCATAAAACGGCGGTTTGTGCGGATACTACCATGACAGCAGGGCGTGCGCGGCAATGCCGGGTATCCCTGGAAACCCTGATTTAAATAATCAAAAAGAATGGAGCCGGTACTATGAGAGATTCAGACAAGGAAATATGGACAAAATTGAAGAGAGAACTGGAAGATGTTTTTTATGAACAGGAGGAAAGAGAGGAAGAGGAGGATCAGGCGCTTCAGATCAGGAGACTGATGAAAACGGGTTGGGAAAACTATAAAAGAGCCGAATAAAAGGGGCTGCCGCACAAAACGCGGCAGCCCCTGCACTTAAAAAGCCACAAAACGTTCACTGGTCTTCTCGCCCAAAATGTGCTATACTGTCCCCATACATAGAACATAAAAACGACCAGCCCCAAATGGCCGTATAAAGTACAAAAGAGAACGCCCATACGAATGGTGTCTGATTCACAGAATCCCGGCAGCGGGATGAGAAAGATTGGAAGTAAACTTCCAAATCTGCCCTGATGACGCGGCAGGTGCGTCAAGAAAGGGGAAAACATGCAAATCTGCATCTCAGAGACAGAAGAAAAAGAGACAGGACAACGAGGAGGCTGTAAGCTGAGCAACCAGAAGACCATTGTGGAAAGACACGAACGTAGTGAGGTGATAACGATCGTAGCAAAAAACAAGATAAAGACCGACACGGTGCTAAAAGAGTTCTGGCGGGATAATGAACGGTTTGCGGATCTTTTTAACGCCGCGCTGTTCAATGGGAGACCAGTGATCCGGCCAGAAGAGCTGGAGGAGTCCGACACAGACCTCTCCTCCATCTTAAGACTGGACGACAGCATGGAAACTGTGCAGAGGATCCTGGACGTGGTGAAGAAGCGGATGTCCGGCGTGGATCTGGTGATCCTGGGATTGGAAAACCAGCAAAGAGTACACTATGGAATGCCCCTGCGGGTGATGCTTGGGGATTCCTTAAGCTATCTGAAGGAATACCAGGAGATGGAACGCCGCAATCGGAGGAAAGGGAACTTTGAAACTCCGGGAGAATTTTTATCCGGACTAAAAAAAGACGACCGCCTGTATCCAGTGATGACCCTCTGCGTATACTATGGACAGGAGGAATGGGACGGCCCGCGGAGCCTGACGGATATGCTCTCCATCCCGGAGGAATTGCAGCCGGCGGTGAGCGACTACCGGATGAACCTTTTACAGGTGCGGGAGAGCGGGGATTTACCTTTCCAGAACAAGGATGTGCAGGAGGTGTTCGGCATCTGCCGGGATATCTATCGGAAGGACTGGAGGCACATCAAGGAAAACTGGGAAGAGATTTCCGCAGAGCTGGCGGTAGTGGTGGGAGCCATCACAGAGCGGCCGGATTTCGTCCGCCTGGGCATGAAGGAAGAAGGAGGCGACAAGGTAAATATGTGCAGAGCATTGGAAGAACTGGAAAAAGAAGGCGAGCTTAATGGAAAAATCCTGACGCATTTCGAATACGGCCTCTCCCCGGAGCAGATCGCGCAAAAGATGAACCTTTCTACAGAGAAGGTACAAAAGGTTCTGGAGGAGCGACACCTTCTGGAACCAGTCTGAGTTTTTCCACAGACATAGAAATCCCCGCCCTTTCGGGCAGGACGGGAACCTGCTTGTCCTCCCGGACAATCAGTATCGAAAAGGGGCTGCCGCACAAACGCGGCAGCCCCTTTTACGCTTTTTATTCCTGTTCCTGGTCGGGCGCCTGACCGTCATGGGCCTTCCACATACAGGGGCCAAGACGCATGTCAGTAAAGACTGCCCGGAAGGAGGAGTCCTCCGGACTGCAGGCATAGACGCCGAAGCGCACTGTGTCCTTTGCCTCCCACATGTGACAGATACGCATCTGGTGAAAGACCGCGCCGTCAGTGGAACATTCAATGCAGAAATCGTCTTCCCGGCGGCTTAACCGGTACCACATGGATTTTACGGAGGCATCGATGCTGGTGGTGGCCCAGTCTGAATAGCCTCTGTTGGTAACAACGCTTCCAAGATGCTGGAACTCCTCTGTCTCATATTCGATGGAGCCCTTCAGCCAGTTCTCGCTGTCGAGATACATCACCACGCCGCACTGGTCAAAACGGTGGTGACTGTCCGCGAATTCTGTCTTTACCGTATAAGAAAAATATTTTTCCGATGTTTCCATCTGAAGTGCCGGAGCATTGTCGTTGCGGAAATGGTAGTAGGTTCTCTGCCACAGGTCGGTATGGGGCTCGGTGACGATTTCGATTTTGCTGTCGGTGACAGAGCAGTTTTTTGGTTTTCTTGTCCATTCAAGATGATTTACATCCCACTGCATAGTTTTTCCTCCTGATGATAAGTGATGAACGGCGGATCATAATATCCGTGATCCGTACCCTTGTATAGAGAGGGGATCCTCCGCAGAAAAATATCTGTATGAAAAGTATAGCATATCTCTCTTTAGTTTCCCAGACTCTTCGAGTATTTCGCCATCATGGGCTGCGGATGATGTTCGGAAAAAAGTACGATTCCACAATAGACGGATAGAGAATACTTTGCTATAATAAAGCGAAAAGTTATGTGACGATAAACAAAGGAGAGGATAGAATGAAGGTTCTTGTATACAGAAAATGCAGTACCTGCCAGAAGGCGCTGAAATGGCTGGAGACTCATCAGGTTTCCTTTGACGAGCGCCCCATTGTAGAACAGAATCCCACTTATGAGGAGCTGAAGGAATGGCATGAGAAAAGTGGAATGCCTTTGAAGAAATTTTTTAATACAAGCGGAATGCTGTATAAGCAGATGAATCTCAAAGATAAATTAAAGGATATGTCTCAGGAGGAGCAGTTAAAGCTGCTGGCTACGGACGGAATGTTGGTGAAGCGCCCTCTGGTAGTGGGGGACGATTTTGTCCTGACCGGATTCCGGGAAAAAGAATGGGAAGAAAACATACTGAAATAACTGAAGAGGAGGAATACATATGTCTGATCATGAGATGATCAATCTGGAGGAAATGGGCAGCCTGAAAGAAAGCATGAAGGCGCTTCAGCAGGAGCTGCTTCACGGACACCGGATCGACCCTAATCTTTATCTGGAGTATGACGTTAAGCGGGGGCTCAGAGATTCGGCGGGAAAAGGCGTGCTTACGGGACTGACGGAAATCTCGGATGTAACCGCCTATGATCTGGTCAACGGACGCAGGATCCCTGCGGAAGGAAGGCTTTACTATCAGGGATATAATGTGTATGATCTTGTCAGCGGACTGCAGGGAAGGAAGTTTGGCTTTGAGGAGACGATCTATCTGCTGCTGTTCGGGAAGCTGCCCTCGGAAGAGGAGCTTGAGATGTTTAAAGAGATCATGGCGCACTTTGAAACACTGTCGGGACGCTTCGTGCGGGACGTGGTCATGAAAGGCTCCAATGCCAATATTATGAACGCCATGCAGCGCTGCATCCTGTCCCTCTATACCTATGATTCCAGGCCGGAGGATATTTCGGCGGAAAACGTGCTGCGCCAGAGCATTGAGCTGATCGCGAAGCTGCCGCTGATCGCGGTATATTCCTATCATTCCTACCGCCATTTCCGAAAAGATGAGACATTGTTTATCCGCAATCCCCAGAAGGGACTTTCCCTTGCGGAAAACATTCTCCTGATGCTCCGCCCGGACAGCGTGTATACGGAGCTGGAAGCCAAGGTGCTGGATATCGCGCTGATCCTCCACGCGGAACATGGCGGCGGAAACAACTCCACCTTTACCACCCATGTGGTTACCTCCTCCGGCACAGATACCTATTCGTCCGTAGCGGCATCCATCGGTTCCCTGAAAGGACCCCGTCACGGCGGCGCCAATTTGAAGGTGCAGGATATGTTTGAGGATATCAAGGCCCATGTGAAAAACTGGGAGGACGAGGCTGAGGTGGAGGCTTATCTCCGGAAAATCCTCAATAAGGAAGCATTCGACCATTCCGGCCTGATCTACGGCATGGGTCATGCGGTTTATACGCTCTCCGATCCAAGAGAAGTGATCCTGAAAAAATTCGCCCGCAAGCTGGCGGAGGAAAAGGGACTGATGAAGGAGTTCGCCCTCTATGAGCTCGTGGAGCGTCTCGGCGGACGTCTGGTCATGGAGCAGAGGAAGCTCTTCAAGAATGTCTGCGCGAATGTGGATTTTTACAGCGGCTTTGTGTACACTATGCTGGGAATTCCCAAGGAACTGTTCACGCCGATCTTTGCCATCGCCCGTATTCCCGGATGGAGCGCCCACCGGCTGGAGGAGATCCTCAATGCCAGCAAGATCATCCGCCCCGCATACAAGTATGTAGGCCATCACATGGATTTCCTCACTGTGGAGCAGAGAGAGACGGCGGAGGAGATGCAGCCTGTTCTGCGTGAAACAGCAGAGGACATGGAAGAAACAGCGGACAGCGAAGCGGCAGAGCAGATGCGGCGGGAAAACGGGCAGTAAAGATTATTGGCAAAAATTGTTGAAAATCAATAGGCTTTCTGGTATACTGAACCGGAATAAGGGAGTAGTCGGTACCAGTAATTCAAGTAAGGTATGATGATGTCAACATTCTGGATAGATTCCTGGCTTTATCTGAAATGACGAGACTTATCCGCCGCAGGCGGATAGTCTCGTTTTTTGTATCATAGGAAATATATTGTTACATTAATGTACAAAAGTGTTGACTTAGAAAAATGGGGCAGGGCCCCCGCGGTTTCTGACTGCTTACCGCCTACAAATGATAGCATGGAGGAATAAAAATGGGATTGTGGGAACTTTTTATACTGGCGGTGGGACTTGCGATGGACGCCTTTTCTGTGGCGGTCTGTAAGGGACTGTCTGTCTGTCAGGTGAAAAAGAAGCATGTGCTGACGACAGGACTTTATTTCGGAGCGTTCCAGGCGCTGATGCCTGCGGCGGGCTATCTTCTGGGAACAGGCTTTCAGGCGCAGATCCAGAAGATCGACCACTGGATCGCTTTTATCCTGCTGTCGCTGATCGGCGTGAATATGATACGGGAATCCAGAAGCGAAGCGGAATGTCTGGACGGCTGCTTCGGGCCTAAGGCCATGCTCCCTCTGGCGGTGGCTACAAGCATCGACGCTCTCGCGGTGGGCGTGACCTTCGCTTTTTTGAAGGTACAGATCGTACCCGCGGTGAGCTTTATCGGGATCGTCACCTTCGTCATTTCCTGCGCGGGCGTCCTCATCGGCAACCGCTTCGGAGCGAAATACAAATCAAAGGCTGAACTGGCGGGCGGCCTGGTGCTGGTCTGTATGGGCGTGAAAATCCTGGTGGAGCATTTGTTTTTCGGCTGAGCAGGCTTTTTTGTGATATGATAGGAATGGAGGTGCTGCACTGTGAAGATTTTGCTCGTAGAGGATGAAAAAAGAATGGCTCAGGCCCTGACGGAAATTCTGCGTCTGGAGAGCTATGAGGTGGACTGCTGTGAGGACGGGATCTCCGCGGCGGCTCATATTGAGAGCGGCACATATGATATTATCATTCTGGATGTGATGCTGCCGGGAAAGAGTGGATTGGATGTTGTGAAGGAGACCCGCGGGAAAGGAATAAAAACTCCTGTTTTGATGCTCACAGCAAGAAGCGGCCTTGGAGATAAGGTGGAGGGACTGGACAGCGGCGCGGACGATTATCTGACCAAACCTTTTATGACAGAGGAACTGCTGGCGCGTCTCAGGGCTCTTGGAAGAAGAAGTATTCATTCCTCGGACGGAACTCTGTCTTTCGGGGACATATCGCTTGACGCGGCTTCCTTCTCCCTCATCTGTACTACAAACCGCCGGCGTGTAAAACTCGGCGGCAAGGAATACCGCATCCTGGAATATCTGATCGCAAACCAGGGACAGATTCTTACCCGGGAACAGCTTGCGGTGAAGATCTGGGGATTTGAGAACGAAGCGGAGTATAACAATGTAGAGGTATACATGTCCTTCACCAGGAAAAAGCTGCTTTTTGTGGAAGCAAAAACAGAGATTAAGGCGGTGCGGGGTGTCGGGTATGAGCTGAGGTATGGGAATGTTTAAAACAACGCGGCGAAAAATCATAGCATTGATCATGGCGGTTCTCATTCTGCTGTTTCTGGGCGCCCTGGGGGTTATTTACGGATCCAGCTATTATGAGGTCTCCGCGAGGAACCGTGAAATGCTCGCGCGATATGCGGAACTGTATTCTCTGAAGCATCAGCCGGGACAGGAGCTTCCTTCGGACAGAGGGGAAGGGCCGCCGCCGGAACACCGTCCCTCGGACGAGGCCCACGCCTTTCAGGTCTCTACTTTTTATTCTGTAGCGCTTTCCCAGGAAGGAGAGGTGCTTGAAACAGATAATGACGGTATGTCCGTTTACAGCGACGAGGAGCTTGCGGAGACGGCAAAGGAGATCGCAGTAGGAGCAAAGGCCGAGGGGATAAAGGAGCGCCTGATCTATCTTAGAGAAGAAAAAGACGGGTATACTCTGGTGGCGTTTATGGACAATACGATCATACAGGAGAGTATCACGACGCTGTTCCGTTATACACTTTTGTTCGGAAGCGTTCTTATCGTTTTGCTTTTCTTTTTGTCAGTATATATGGCCGGCAGGATCGTGCGTCCTCTGGAAAATATTTACGCGAAGCAGAAGCGGTTCATTATAGACGCGGGACACGAATTGAAAACTCCGGTATCGGCGATCAATGTAAATGCGGAGATCCTGGCCCGGGAGAACGGCGGCAGCCAGTGGCTGGCCAATATCCGGCATGAAAACAGGCGGATGGGAGAGCTGGTCACGCAGCTTCTGGATCTTGCCCGCGCGGAAAATGTGAAGCCGCGGAGAGAGGATATTGATTTCAGCAGGCTGGTATTGGAGGAGCTCCTGCCCTTTGAGAGCGTGGCTTTTGAAAAAGGAATCGCACTGCACGGGGATATTTCAGAGCATATTTTCATTGTGGGAGACGGAGGACAGTTAAAGCAGCTTGTTTCTATTCTTCTGGATAATGCAGTCGATCATTGCTCTGGAGGAAAAAAGGTGTCCGTCGTCTTAAAAAAAGAAAACGGCCAGGCACTGCTCACAGTGATAAATGACGGCAAAGAAATTCCGAAGAAAGAACAAAGCGAAATTTTTGAACGATTTTATCGTATAGATCCCGCCCGGAGCGGGGAGGAAGGGCATTATGGTCTTGGACTGTCCATAGCGAAAGAGATCGCCGCGGGCCACAGGAGCAGAATTCATGTGAGGTGTTATGAGGGAAAAGTGGAATTCTCCATACGACTTTCCCTGAAAAAATAAATATTTTTGTGAAGGTCAGGTTTTCAATGTAATTTCAATCTTCCTTCTGTACAATGGGGCAACCATCAAAGTACAGGAGGATTTTTTATGAAATCATATAAAAGAACTGCTGCGGCGATGCTGGCTCTTACGATGGGGGCCGGAACAGCCGTGTGTCCGGTATCTGCGAAAGAGCAGGAGGACGATACAAAAACATATATTGAAGAGACTCTGAATCTTGCGAACAATGAAGAGCAGGAGTGGACTTATTCCGGGGACAGCGACGCGTGGACGCTCTCCGTTGTTTCTGCGGTAGCCTATCCGGAACTGCCGGATCAGCAGGGAGTGTCGGTCTGCGTTCCGGGGAACTATGTAAAGGGAATTGACACGGACGGAGACGGAACAGAGGATGTAACAAAGGATGAGGCATCAGAATCTGTGAAAGGCTCTCTGGTGATCGACTATGATTCGGAGGTTACAAGCGCCAGCGGTCAGGTGTACACGGCGTCTTCCGCTCCGGTGATCCTGAATACGGGAGCTGCGGGCTACAGCTCACAGAAAAATTCTGAAGCGTCCGCTGAATACGCGGCGGACGGCTATATCAACGTGTCCTGCGGGAACAGAGGAAAACAGGATATTCTGACAGATGAAGACGGAAATACGGTCTATACGGGGGACGCTCCCTCCTGTCTGGCAGATCAGAAGGCGGCTGCCCGTTATGTGAAGTACAATATTCTGTTGGGAAATCTTCCGGGAAATACGGACTGCTTCGTATCAACAGGGGGATCCGGAGGCGGCGCTCACGCGGTGATGTTTGCGGCTACATCCAACAATCAGGATTTTTATGACTACCAGATTGAAGCGGGAGCGGCAGGTGTATATAAAAATGCGGACGGCAGTTATTCTACCTCCGTCACCATTGACGGGCAGGAGTATGAGATTTCTGACGGAGCCTGGGGATGTATCGCGTACAGTCCCATTACCTCGTTGTATGAAGCCGATATGGCTCTGGCTTTTGAATACTTTCTCAACACGGAATACTCATTTAAGACCGCTTTTCAGAAAACGCTTGCCGGGCATCTGTCTGAGGCATACATGGAATATATCAATGAGCAGGAGCTCTCTGCGGAGGAAAACGCAGTGGGCTTTGACCTGAACGGCGACGGCGACCTGGAGGATACCTGCGCTCTGACGATCGAGTATGATCCTGAAAATCATGGGGATACCAACGGATATTACGGCACCTATCTTGATCTTTATATGGCGGAATTTATAGAGAATCTCCAGTGGTATCTCGATAATCTGGATTATGCGGAAGGATGGACCTGGTTTGATGAGGACGGAAACGCCCTCAGTGACGAAGAGGTATCCAGTATGTCGGGAGAGGAAATGGCGGAGGCTTTTTTGGAAGGACGCTATACGAAGGGAACGGACGGCAGTATGAGAGGCGGTACGATGCCCGGCGGACGCCCGGAAAGAGAATTGCCGGGAGGAGGACTGCCGGATGGAGAGCGGCCGGATGGAGAACTGCCGGGTGGAGAGCGGCCGGATGGAGGACTGACCGACGCGGATAACGGCGGCGGAGATGCGGCAGACGCGCAGACCGGGGAAGAGGAAGCTGAAGACGGGAAGGATCATAATATGGAAATGCCCGGAGAAAATCTTCCGGATCGAAACCCAAAAGCAGATTCCCAGGAACTGGAAGTGGGGACGCCGGACGGCGGAACAACACAGTCGGCAACCGGAAGTCTGGATTCGGCCAACTATAACTCTTATGAAGAAATGGTCGCGGAATATAAGGCGGACATTGAGGAGATCTATGCGGGGGACGAGTACGGCAGAAATATTGTTTCACTTTATAACCCTCTGAATTATATCGGGGATGAAGGGACCGAAGCTCCGGTATGGACCAAAGTTATCATGGGCGCCTCGGAGGGGGACGCATCCCTGCTGAATTCCCTGAATCTGCAGATTGCCTGGCTGAACGCGGGAGTGGACGCGGAGCTTGAGTGGCAGTGGGATGGGGGACATGTTCCCTCAGAGGTACTGGGTGATTCTTTTTCACTGTATGTGGATCAGATGTATGGAGAGTATATCGAGGGCGCTGCTGCGGTTTCGAAACCGGAGGCTGTGAAACAGACAGAAAACGGGACTTCGGAAGAAGCCTCAGGAACAGATATCAGCGCCTGGGTGGATTCTGAGGATATCTCGGCAGTTGTCTTTTCATTAAAGGATATTGCGGCATACAGAACAGCAGGAGCGTCCAAGGCGATGCCCGGATTTGACGTCATTGATTACGGGCAGGAGGACTATGTGTTCGGCAGTCCGGAAAAAGACGCCCGCCACTGGAATATTTATCTTCTGGATATTTTTGAGAAATATGCGGAGGAACTGAAACCCCTGTTTAATCAGGAAAACTGAAAATTTTTTTACGCTGACGCGTTCAATCGAGAATATCTGAAAATAAATATTTTTTGATAAATTCGCATATATTATTCTGTCTTTTGGAAATATTTTAGTGAAACTACACGATTGACATAATTGAGTTTATAATGCTATAATACCCACATATTTTTAAAACAAAGCAACGGACAAAGATGTCATTGAGATGTCTTTGTCCGTTTTTTTGTTCGATATCAAAAAAGGAGGAAAATAGATGCGCTTAAATCCCAAAGAACAGGAAAAGCTTATGCTCCATATGGCCGGCACCCTTGCGAAGGAACGGAAAGCCAGGGGCGTAAAGCTGAATTATGTGGAAGCAGTGGCTTATATCAGTTCCGAGCTTTTGGAGCTTGCCAGAGACGGAAAGGAAGTCGTGGAGCTGATGCAGCTTGGCACAAAGCTGCTGACAAAAGAAGACGTGATGGACGGAGTGGCGGATATGGTACATGAAGTGCAGGTGGAGGCCACTTTTCCGGACGGAACAAAGCTTGTAACCGTACATAATCCCATTCAGTAAGGAGGCGGAAGAATGAAGATAGGCGAAATCATTCCAATGGAAAGAGAGATCACGTTAAATGCCGGAAAGCCAGTTGTAACGATTTTCGTGACAAATACAGGAGACCGTCCGGTTCAGGTGGGTTCCCATTACCATTTCTTCGAGGTGAACCGCTGTCTGAAATTCGACAGAGAAAAAGCATACGGATACCATCTGGATATTCCCTCCGGGACCTCCGTACGTTTTGAGCCGGGAGAGGAAAAGGAAGTGCAGCTTACTGCCATAGGCGGAACGAAACGTGTTTTCGGCTTCAACGATCTGACCTGTTCCCAGATTTCCGAGACAGATAAAAAGGCGGCGCTGGAAAACGCGGCCAGGAAGGGATTTGCCGAAAAGCAGGGGATCTGAGGCGCGCGGCGCCGAAGGTCATTGAGAACGTTAAGCCAATGAAAAGCGAGGAGAAAATATGAGTATAAAAATTTCTGGAGAAAAATATGCGATGATGTACGGGCCCACGGCGGGCGATAAGGTGCGCCTTGCGGACACGGACCTGGTGATCGAGGTGGAAAAAGATTACACCACTTATGGAGACGAGATCAAATTCGGAGGCGGAAAAACCATTCGTGACGGAATGGGACAGTCCGTAAAAACAACCAGCGCCGACGGCGACCTGGATCTTGTTATTACAAACGCCCTGATCGTGGACAGCACTGGCATCATCAAGGCGGATATCGGAATCAAGGACGGAAAGATAAAAGGAATCGGAAAAGCAGGAAATCCAAGCGTGATGGACGGAGTGACTCCGGGAATGACGGTTGGAGCCTCCACGGAAGCCCTGGCGGGCGAGGGAATGATCGTGACGGCGGGAGGAATCGATACCCATATTCATTTTATCTGTCCCCAGCAGATCGACTGCGCTTTATATTCCGGCGTGACGACCATGATCGGCGGAGGAACGGGACCTGCGGACGGCACAAACGCCACCACCTGTACGCCGGGCCCCTGGAATCTGGAAATGATGCTCCGGGCGGCGGACGAATATCCCATGAATCTTGGCTTCCTGGGAAAAGGAAACTGCTCCGACGAAAGACCTCTCATAGAGCAGGTGAAGGCAGGCGCTATGGGACTGAAGATCCATGAGGACTGGGGGTCCACTCCGGCAGTCATCGATCATTGTCTGAATGTGGCGGACGAGTATGACGTACAGGTCGCCATTCACACAGATACCCTGAATGAAGGCGGCTGCGTGGAGGATACCATCCATGCCATCGGAGGAAGAACCATCCATACCTATCACACAGAGGGAGCGGGAGGCGGACATGCGCCGGATATCATCAAGGCCGCCTCAACGCCGAATATTCTTCCTTCATCCACCAATCCTACCATGCCGTTTACCGTAAACACTCTTGACGAGCATCTGGATATGCTGATGGTCTGCCATCATCTTGACAAAAAGATACCTGAGGACGTGGCGTTTGCGGATTCCCGTATCCGGCCGGAAACCATCGCCGCTGAGGACGTCCTTCATGACATGGGCGTTTTCAGTATGATGAGCTCGGATTCTCAGGCTATGGGACGTATCGGGGAGGTAATTACCAGAACCTGGCAGACAGCCAGCAAGATGAAGACAGAGCGCGGGCCCCTTCCGGAAGACGAGGGACACGGAAACGATAATTTCCGCGTGAAGCGATATATCTCCAAGTACACCATCAATCCCGCGGTCACACATGGGATTTCCAGATATGTGGGATCTGTGGAGCCGGGAAAGCTGGCGGATCTCGTACTCTGGAACCCGGCGTTTTTCGGCGCGAAGCCGGACATGGTCATCAAAGGGGGAATGATCATTGCCTCCAAGATGGGAGACGCCAACGCGTCCATTCCTACTACCCAGCCGGTTCTTTACCAGCCGATGTTCGCGGCTCACGGAAGAGCGAAATATGCTTCCTGCCTTACCTTCGTGTCAAAAGCCGCTATGGAGGCCCAGGTAAAAGAAAAGTATGGAATTGAGAAGACCGTGGTTCCGGTGGAAAACTGCCGCAATATCGGAAAGAAGGATATGGTTTACAATGATAAGACGCCGGAGATCACGGTAGATCCGGAAACCTACGAGGTGAAGGCGGACGGCGAGACGCTTACGTCCAAACCGGCGAAGAAGCTTCCTCTGACACAATTATACAGTCTGTTTTAAGGAGAGAGAGATGTTAGGAGTTTGTCTGTTATTTGTGGGGATCGTGCTGATCAACAACGGGATGTGCAATTTTTATAAGGTGGATGGCAGATCTCTGGCGGTCATGAATATTTTTACAGGAGGCCTTTCCCTTTTTATCAATTTTGTAAATCTGGTACAGGGAAATTATTATGCCGCGGGAACCGGGCTTCTGTTCTGTTTTACCTACCTGTTTGTGGCGGTAAATAATATTTTTGGCCTCAGCGCCGTTCCCTTTGCGTGGTTTTCTACCTTTGTGGCGGTCAACGCGGCGATATGCGGCACGCTGGAGGGTTTTACAGGAATTCCGGCCCTTGGTATCCAGCCGGATATCCGCTGGGCGTTTATCTGGTATCTGTGGGCGGTTCTCTGGGGAACCTCCTTTGTAGAAGATATCATGGGAAAGAAGCTGGGGAAATTTGTCCCGGCCCTGCAGGTGTTCGAGGGAGTGGTAACCGCATGGATTCCCGGACTGCTGATGCTGACCGGAAAATGGTAGAGAATAGAAAACAAAGTCTAAGAGGAGAAAGCGATGATTTGTGAAAAAATTCTTGGAAAGATATCCGACAGAGAATTTACAGGAAAAAAAGTAGATTATGTGGATATTTTCTGGGATGAGGCATTTAAAAAGCTGCACAGAAAAACATCGGAGGGCGGTGTGGAAATAGGCGTCCGCCTGGATGATTCGGTGCTTACAAGAGGACTGAACCAGGGAGATGTGCTGGCGGCGGAGGGAGACACGGTTTTTGCCGTGAGGATACCGCCCTGCGAGGGGATTGTAATTCATATCGATCCTCAGCACCCTGAAATGACAGCCAAGGTATGCTACGAGATCGGAAACCGCCATGCGCCGTTATTCTGGGGAGAGGAAAAAGGAAGCTTCATCACTCCTTATAACGAGCCTATGCGCGTGATGCTGGAGAAGCTTCATGGAGTATCGGTGGAGGTAAGGGAGGTTTCCCTTGATTTCAGCCGGAGGATTTCTGCCTCGGTACACTCCCACACACATTAATTTACAGATACAAGGAGGGCGGAGCATGACAAAGGGAGCCGCGAAATTTCTGCTTCTGCAGGTGAACGACGCTTTATTTCCCATTGGAGGCTATTCTCATTCCTACGGCCTGGAGACCTATATCCAGAAAGGGATCGTAAAGGATGAGGCCAGCGCGGGGGAATTTATACAAAAACGGCTTCGCTGCAGCTTTTACTACAACGAGCTTTTTGCCGCGCGGCTGGCCTGGGAATACGCCCGGGACGGGAAGCTGGAAGCCATCATGGAGCTGGAGACGGTCATGGAGGCGGGGAAGATCCCCAGAGAGACAAGAGAGGCCAGCCGGAAGCTGGGAGCACGTTTTGTAAAGACGCTTTCCGGTCTTTCCCTCCCCATTAAGAGCGATATCTTTTGGCAGTATGTGAAGGCCCGCAGGGGGAAAAGCACGCATCACGCGGTAAGCTACGGCGTTTTCTGCGAAGCGGCGGGTATATCACAGCAGGAGTGTCTGGAGCATTTCCTTTACGCGCAGACCTCCGCCATGGTGACGAACTGTGTAAAGACCATTCCGTTGAGTCAGACGGCGGGGCAGAAGCTTCTGGCGGAGACTTACCGCATTCTGGAAAAAATGGCTGTGGAGGTTACGGGTCTTTCCCGGGAATGGCTGGGTCTTTCCGGGCCGGGCTTTGATCTCAGGTGTATGCAGCATGAGGGGCTGTATTCCAGGATCTATATGTCCTGATCCATCGGCGGAATACAGGAAGAGCCGGCGGCGATGAACGCCCGGCGGCAGCGAGATACAGAAACAGAAAAGAGGGTTAAAAAATGTCATATGTGAAGATCGGCGTGGCGGGCCCGGTTGGTTCGGGAAAGACTGCGCTTATAGAGTGCCTTACCAGGAAGATGGCGTCTGAATACAGCATAGGCGTCATCACGAACGATATTTATACAAAGGAGGACGCGGAGTTTTTGAGCAAAAATTCTGTGCTTCCAAGAGAAAGGATCATCGGCGTGGAGACAGGCGGATGTCCACACACCGCAATCCGGGAAGACGCCTCCATGAATCTGGAGGCGGTGGACGAGATGATGGAGAAATTCCCGGATATCCAGATCCTTTTTATTGAGAGCGGCGGGGATAATCTCTCCGCGACCTTCAGCCCCGAGCTGGTGGACGCTACGATTTTTGTCATTGACGTTGCGGAGGGAGATAAAATCCCGCGGAAGGGCGGCCCCGGGATCACAAAATCTGATCTTCTGGTGATCAACAAGATCGATCTGGCGCCCTATGTGGGAGCCGATCTGTCGGTGATGGACAGAGATTCCCGGAAAATGCGGGGGGATCGACCATTTCTTTTTACCAATATCAGGGAACAGGACGGAACCGATCAGGTGATCGCGTGGATTAAGAAAAATGTACTTCTGGAAGGTTGTTGAAGGTGACTGCAGAGAATAAATTCGGAAAAAAATCCCAGGTGAGGCTGGAGACAGAATTCAGGGACGGGAAAGCGATATTGAGCGACGTATATTTTACAGCGCCTTTTAAGGTGATGCAGCCCTTTTATCTCCGTCCGGATCATATGCAGGTAATGGTGCTTTCGGCTTCCGCGGGGATCATGGAGGGCGACGATCAGGAATTTTTTCTTCATATAAAAGAGGATACCTGTATGGACTATCTGTCTCAGTCCTATGAGAAAATACATAAGATGAAAAAAGGTATGGCCCGTCGTCATACGAGGATCGTGGTGGAACCGGGGGCGTATCTCAGATACGCGCCTCTGCCCACGATTCCATTCAGGGATTCTGCTTTTGAGAATTCTCTTGATATTGAATTGAAGGACAAGACCTCGCGGCTTCTGTTCCAGGAGATCCTTACCTGCGGAAGAGCAGCCAGGGGAGAGGCCTTTGCCTACCGTTTTTACCATAACCGGGTATCTGTTTCCAGGGAGGGTGATCTGATCTATTTTGACAATGCCCGGTATGAGCCCGAAAGGTTTCAGATGGACGGAATGGGAATGTATGAAGGGTTCACCCATCTTTTGAATCTGGTGTTTTTTAATATTGAGAAAACAGAGAGCTGGATAGGAGAGGCGCGGTCGTTCCTTGACGAGAGAGAAGATGTGGAGGGCGGCGTGACCCGGATCGCCGGCGGGGACGCGGCTGTGCGCATCCTGGGGAGAAACGCGGACACGCTGTTGAAAATATCAGAGCAGATTCAGGCGATCGGGAACCTTTAGAGCGCCGGAGATATGTGATATGATTCCCCTTAAGTAAACAAGGTAAATAACCAAAATCTACTTAAGGGGGATTTTTATGTCTAAACGTAGAAAATGTTCTGCTGAAGAAAAGTTGCAAATAGTTAATGAGTATCTTTCAGGTCATTCATCACTTCGCCAGATTAGCAAAAGATTAGGATATGCATCTGCAAATGGATATCCTGGAGGTTTTGCAGATGTTTCATAAAGTGCATTGACAAAGCAGATAAAAGATGGCAGAATATGCGCTGTCAGAACCGGCGGCCTGCCCTGAAAGGGCTGTGTGAGGATAGATAGGATCTATACAGTGCGAAACGGGGAAATCCGGACGGTTCACATATTTTAAAATATAAATAAGACAGCGGGAGTGGGAGAAGATGAGTGGAAACAGATCAAAAGAAGAATGGATGCAGAAAACATCAGTAGTATGGCTGGGAGCGCTTTTGTGCTGCCTTTTGTGGGGGAGCGCCTTTCCCTGCATCAAGATCGGATACAGGCTTTTTGAAATCAGTTCCGCGGATACGGCGTCTCAGATATTGTTTGCCGGGCTTCGTTTTGTTCTGGCGGGCATCCTGGCGGTAATCCTTGGCAGCGCCGCGGAAAAAAAGCTCCTCCTTCCCAAAAAGGAGGCGGCCGGAGAAATCCTGTGGCTCAGTCTTCTGCAGACAATTCTGCAGTACTTTTTCTTTTATATGGGGCTGGCGCATACAAGCGGCGTAAAAGCTTCTATTATAGAGGCGGTGAATGTGTTTGTGGCGGTTCTGGTGGCAAGCCTTTTATTTAAACAGGAAAAGCTTGCCGCACGAAAATTGGCCGGATGTGTGATCGGTTTCGCAGGAGTGGTGCTGATCAATCTCAGCGGAGTAAATTTCCATATGAGTCTCAATGGAGAAGGGGCGATCCTTGTATCCACAGTTGCCTACGCGTTTTCCTCCGTATTTCTGAAGAAGTTTTCACGGCGCTTTCACCCAGTAATGCTCAGCGGCTATCAGTTTATAATAGGCGGCGCTGTGCTTTCGCTGGCGGGCCTGGCTCTTGGAGGAAGAATTACCGCCGTATCGCTGCCGGCGATAGGCTTGTTGGGTTATCTGGCGTTTGTGTCGGCGGCGGCTTATTCTCTGTGGGGAGTGCTGCTGAAATACAATCCTGTGTCCCGGGTGGCGGTTTTCGGTTTTATGAATCCCGTTTTCGGCGTTCTTTTGTCAGCGGTACTGCTGGGGGAAACAGAACAGGCGGCGGGAATCCTCAGCCTGCTCTCCCTTGTCCTGGTTTGCGCGGGCATTTATATTGTAAACATGCCGAAAAAAGATTAAGAGAAGAGAATTTCTGGCTGAAAATAGCCGTGTATGTACGGGCGCAGAATGAAAGAAGCAGAAAAAGTTTGGTTAGATAAACTGGATGGATTTAATCAATTATTATTGACAGTTGTTTTGCACTGCGATATGATAATAATGCATATCACATAAAAAGAAGGTGGAGGAAATGACTGCTTTTTCAAAAGAAAAGCAGAAAGCAGCAGCGCACAATAAATATATATTCTGGTGGTTGATCGCCATTGAGCTTTTTATGTCTTTTTCTTTTTTCGGATACGTACATATTGAGCCTATTTCTATAACCTTCGCGTATATTCCGGTTCTGATAGCCGGAGCGGTTCTGGGGCCGGCGGAGGCGACAGTGACAGGGGCGATTTTTGGCCTGGCGTCGATGTGGAAGGCCTCGGCATTTTATGTGGGGGCCGGAGACGCAGTTTTTTCTCCTGTAACCGGCGGACAGCCTGTGGAAAGCATTCTTTTGAGCGTTGGTTCCAGGGCGTTGTTTGGCTTTCTTGCAGGAATTTTATATATGCTTGCCCGGAAAGGCCGGTATCCGAAAGCGGGAATTGTGGTGGTGTCCGGTATAGGGAGACTTCTTCATACGTTCTGTGTATATCTGTTCATGGGGATTCTGTTTCCGGAGATGGGATATACAGCGGCGGACACTTTGAAAAGTGCAGACAGCCTGGATTATCTTGTTTCTGTGCTGATAATAGACAGTATTGTTTTGTTCTGCTATGTATTCAGCCGCTCGGGATTTATGGAGCAGCTTATGCGCCGTGTATATTCTGTGGATGAATTAAAGGCGGCGGAAGTTCCGCATAAAGGGAAATTAGCGGTAATGGCGGTTCTGGTGATCATCTCTTCCTTTAGTGTGGCTGTTTATTTTACAAACCGCATAGGAAGTGTCATGAGAAACTATGGAATCAGCCTTCCGGGGAAGCTTTCCTATGACCTGATGCACCTGCAGATACAATTTCTGATGGGAATGATCTCTCTGGCAGCGATGGCCATTATTGTGATCATTCTGGTTCAGAAAAATTCTATCTATTCCTATTATGAGGCGAGACTGGACGGACTTACCGGACTTTACAGCAGGCAGCAGTTTTTCCAGACCGGAGAAATTCTTCTGCATGATATGAGGTCCGGCTCCGATGGAGCGAGAGGATATTTTGTGATTCTTGATGTAGACGACTTTAAGGGGATCAATGATTGCTACGGGCATCCGGTCGGGGACAAAGTACTGAAGGAAGTAGCCGAAAATCTGAAGAGGATTTTTTATGATCAGGGGATTATCGGACGGCTGGGCGGAGACGAGTTTGTGGCGCTGATCTTTCATCCTGCTTCCAAGGAAGAGATCAGAGAGAAGCTGGACAGAATGAAAAAGAGTTTATCTGAGATACAGATAGGAGAGAGATCTGTTAGCTGCAGTATCGGCGTGATACCTGTGGAGGAAGGGTATACGATCGACGAGTTATACCGCAATGCGGACCGTCTTTTGTATGAAGCGAAAAAAAACGGCAAAAACCGGTTTGCGTTCGGATATAGATTTCACTGAGGCGCTCAGCGGACTGATACAAAAATCTTTAAAAACCTGGAAAAATCTGTTGACAGAAGGGGGCAGCTATAGTACAATTACTCAATGTGACATAGTGCGATGACTCCTGAGCCAAAGCCCCGGCGAAGGTGTTTTATCAGCGGTTTCGGACATTTCCGCAGTAATGTTTTGCACTGTTCACCTGGAAGTATTCATTATCGCGGGAAACCGTGGTCAGACAAAATATCGTTGATAAATAACAGGAGGTAAGACCATGCAGACTTATATGGCTAATCCAGATAAAATCGAGAGAAAATGGTATGTAGTTGACGCAGAAGGCTGTACGCTGGGCCGTCTGGCATCCGGTGTCGCAAGCGTTTTAAGAGGAAAGAACAAACCTCAGTTTACACCCCATATTGATACAGGCGATTATGTGATCGTTGTAAACGCTGACAAAGTAAAAGTAACAGGCAAGAAATTAGATCAGAAGATTTATTACAATCACTCCGAATATGTGGGCGGTATGAAAGAGACCACATTAAAAGAAATGATGGCTAAAAAACCGGAAAAGGTTGTTGAGCTGGCAGTGAAAGGTATGCTTCCAAAAGGACCTCTGGGAAGAACCATGTACAAGAAACTTTTCGTCTATGCCGGACCGGAGCACAAGCATGAAGCTCAGAAACCGGAAGTCTTAACATTTTAATGAGGAGGTAGGAGACATTGGCTAGCGCAAAATACTACGGAACAGGAAGAAGAAAAAAATCTATCGCGAGAGTTTACCTTACACCTGGTACAGGTAAGATCACAATCAATAAAAGAGATATTGACGATTACTTTGGATTAGAGACTCTGAAAGTGATCGTTCGTCAGCCGCTGGCTGCCACAGAGACAGAAGGCAAGTTTGATATTCTTGTCAATGTAAAGGGCGGCGGATACACCGGACAGGCAGGCGCTATCAGACATGGCGTTGCAAGAGCGCTTCTGGAAGCAGACGCAGAATACAGACCAGTTCTGAAAGCTGCAGGTTTCCTGACTCGTGACCCGAGAATGAAAGAGCGTAAGAAATACGGTCTCAAAGCAGCCCGTCGCGCTCCGCAGTTCAGCAAGCGATAATTCAAGCGAATATCGAAAAAAAGAGACAGCCCCCGAAAACACAGTGTTTTCGGGGTTTTCCTTATATTCCGGAAATCCATGCGACACCCTCAAAACACAGTATTCAAAGAATGGGAGTACCTTATCGGCAATCGGAACAATACGGATTCCGGCTGCGGTTTTCGCTTGCACAATATTGAAATAGTGTTCCTCAAGGTTGACGTGTTCTTTCTTGTGGTTCAGCAATTCCGAGATTCGGCATCCGGAATATATCAACATGAGGATGACAGAGTAATATATATTTGATTCATGTGCATCCCAAACACGCTTGACTTCTGCTTACCCTCCGCCGCGCGGCCAGCAAGGCGTTCCGCGAATACGAAGCCCAGCACCCTGTCTCGGACGGGCAAAAAGTAGTTAACTGAAAATTGCATGGCCATAAAGTACGCCGGTGCCGGGAATATGATTTTCCCGATGCCGGCGTTTTTATGCGATTTCAGATCAGTTCAGATCAGGGATCCGTCCAGCAGAAAATCCAGAATTCCGATATTCAGGATACCGGCGTCGTCATACCAGCGTTTGCGGATGTCATGACGGACAATGATTTTGGGGAAGGAATCCCCAGTCAGGGAAAAGGGCTTGTTCTCTGTGATCGCCTTTTCCTCTGTCCCAAGCGCATACGCAGACTGAATATAGGTTTTCTTCCCGCCGGCATTGGCAATGAAGTCGATCTCCCGGGCTACGTTAGAAGGTTTCCCTTTTGCGTTGGTCTCCTTGCTGTAGACAATGCCGATGTCTACGGCGCATTCACGGATGATGAGTTCATTGTAGATGATGTTTTCCATGATGTGCGTCATTTCCTGTTGGCGGAAGCCAATTCTCGCGTTGCGCAGGCCCACGTCTTCACAATAATACTTGTTGGGATAATCAAAGTAGCTTTTGCCCCGCACATCATATCGCTTACACTCCGAGAAGAGGAATGCGTCCGCCAGATGATCCATGTAGGATTTTACCGTATTCAGCGAGACAACATTTTCTCCGCTCCGTTTCTGCATGGTATTGATGCTGTCGGCCAGCCTGGTCGGGTTGGTCAGGGAGCCAATAGAGGAACAGAGCTGATCGAGCACCAGAGACAGTACATCCTCCCGTTTCACTTTTTTCCGCTCTACGATGTCTTTCAGGTAGACTTCGGAAAACAGGGACTGATGAAAAATCTCTGCGGTGTAAAAACGATGCATGCCATGGAGGAACAGTTTAATGAGGAGAACTGCATTGAGACGCTGCGGATATTATCAGGAGATAAATCTTTAAGCGAAATGCCGCATAGTG
>DXEG01000043.1 GCA_019115125.1 Candidatus Blautia faecipullorum | reverse complement strand
AACATATGCCAAAGGGCATTTAATAAAATGTCTTTTGTTGTATGTTATTTTTTTTAGGCTCAAAGCCAGAAAGGAGAAATATGTATAGTATTCTAAAATCAATCATCATGTCGCAGAAGGAACCCAACGACGCGATATACCATAAAATCAATGTAGCGTGGGCAAACGGAGATATCACAGACGAGGAAAAAATCGAGTTGGAACAACTGGTTTTCCAGTACCAGAATCCGCAGGCGCAGGCTCCTGATCTGGCAAAACTGTATAGCCGGCTGTCCGAAAAATGCAATGCCATGTCTGAGGAAATCGAAATCCTGAAAGCCAGCGTTGAGAAATTACAGTCCGGTGAGACGGAACCTGAAGAGCCGCAGGACAAGCCTGCAAAAATCCCGAAGTGGGAAGCGTGGGACGGAATTTCAGACAAATATCAGACCGGCGCGGTAGTCAAACACAAAGGCAAATACTATCAGAATGTTCTCGAAGGTATGCAGAATACTTGGGAGCCGGGCGTAACCGGCGTGGACGAGCGTTACTGGAAGGAAATCACAAAAGAAGAAGCAGAAGCGCTTCTGAAATCAGAGTAGAGGTGGAGGTCATGAAGAAAATGGACTATGCAAATGCAATTATTGACACTTATAACCTTGTTGCGGGCGCGATCGTGGCGGTCTTATCCTACATATTGGGCGAGCATTGGATTCTGTTTGTTGCGTTTCTCGCGCTGAATATTGCTGACTGGATCACCGGCTGGATGAAAAGCCGGATCGCCGGAAAGGAGAACTCCGTCAAAGGTTGGCAGGGCGTTCTGAAAAAACTAGGATATTGGCTCATGATCATGGTGGCGTTCGGGGCGAGCGCGGTATTCGTGGAAATTGGAAAGACACTGGGGATTGATTTAGGAATCACATCCCTTCTGGGGTGGTTTGTCCTTGCTTCTCTCCTGATCAACGAGATCCGGTCTATTGTAGAAAATTTTGTTGAAGCTGGATTTAATGTGCCGAAAATATTGATCAATGGTCTCGAAGTCGCGAATAAAGTAGTCAACAAGGAGGAAGAGGATGGAAATTAAGGGAATCGACGTTTCTTCCTATCAGGGAGAAATTGACTGGAAAACTGTAAATGAATATGGAATGGGGTTTGCTATTCTAAGGATCTCGGAGAAGAGCAATGCACGGGATTCTCAGTTTGAGAATAACTATGCCGGGTGTATTCAGTATGGAATCCCCGTAGGTGTTTATAAATATTCCTACGCGCTGACTGTGGCAGAGATTCAACAGGAGGCAGAAAAGGTTGTGGACGTTCTGGACGGCAGGCCGCTTGACTTCCCGGTTTTCCTGGATTTGGAATGGAGCAAGCAGAGAGCCTTATCGGAATCCGCGCTCACCACGCTGATCAAGACTTTCTGGAGTGTAATCACTACCGCCGGATATAAATTCGGCATCTACTGCAACATGGACTGGTATGACAATGTAATTCCGGATGCCCTAAAGGATAAGTATGATTTCTGGATTGCCAGGTACCCGGCTAATGACGATGGCTGGCTACAGGAGCGGCTACGTCCGTCTGTGGGCGTAGGCTGGCAGTATTCCAGTAAGGCAAAAATCCCCGGAATCAACGGCAATGTTGACCGGGATGTGTTTTATAAGGACTATGCAGACAAGGAGGATGAACCTATGGGATTATGGGAAAAGACAAAGCAGCTTCTGGACGCGCAGGTAGGCTATCTGGAAAAACGGTCAAATAGTAATCTTGACAGCAAGACTGGAAATGCCGGATATAATAATTACACAAAGTATTCCCGTGACGTGAATAACATGGGGCTTATGGGTTGTCAGGGACAGCCGTGGTGCGCGGTGTATCAGTTCTGGATCTGCGCTCAAATTTTCGGCAAGCAGAAGGCTCTTGAGATCATGGGAAATGGATTTTACAACTGCAACAGCGTGAAAGCTCGCTCTAAATCAAAAGGCACATGGCACAGCACTCCGAAGCTGGGATCTTTGGTGATCTTCCGTAACGGTGCTCATATTGGCCGCGTAATTGCAATCAATGGAAACACAATACGAACAAATGAAGGAAACACATCCGCAGGAGGTCTGAATACTGTTGAAGCTAATGGTGGATGCGTGGCGGAGAAATCCTATACCATCGGTAATAGCCAGATCGACGGCTATGTATGGATTGACTACGGAGAGGATTTTTCCGACGGAACTGACTGCTGGAAAGCAACCGGCACAGCCACGGCGACAGTGGATAACCTTTATGTCCGGGCATACCCCAACGGTGAAATCATCGGTGAACTGATGAAAGGTAACCGTTTTGAAATCAATGGCGTTACGTCTGGCAAATGGACGCAGGTTAATGTTGCGGGAATTGGCGTAGGATGGATCTGGACAGAGTATATCCAGAAGGACGGAGTTCAGACTGCAGAACCGCCGAAGCAGGAAATCGCCGACAAGCAGGACAAGACACAGCGTCTCTTTGTCGGCAAAGTGACCGCTTCGGCCCTGAATGTCCGCACATGGGCAGGAACAGAATTTCCGCAGATCAAATCCTACCCGACATTGAACCGCGGAAACCTTGTGGATGTGATGAATTACACCCAGACAGCAAATGACGGATCGAAGTGGTATTACATTCGGATCGCTGGAAAGTATCACGGATTTGTCAGCGCAGAGTATATTGAGCGGCAGTAAAGTAAAACCCCGGAGATTATTTCTCCGGGGAATCTTTTTCTATGACGATCTTCCCATCCTCACATGTCAGAGTCACGCTTCTGTCCTCTTCCGTGACCCCCAGTTCCCGGACCATATCAGCCGGGAGCGATATCTTGTAGTTCTTGCTGTTCTTTCCGGCTGTGCCGCCGGCTTTTGCGAACATGACGTTTCTTTTTACTTCCATCATTCACTCTCCTTGTCGCTGTCGAAATATCCCTCTTCCGTGTCCAGACTATGATATGCTGTCCAGTCAACCTCGTCATCTTCAAATGCCCAGTCATTCAGATAATCATCGCTGTCCTCTACATGGGCGACAAAGATATGATGTTCCTTTTTCTCGTTCCTTGTAAGGTGATCCCACTGATACTCTGCATCTGTGTTAGCATCTTCAAGCGTGTCGTGAACCTCGATATACTCATCACCGTATTTTTTCTGGTCAATTACAAGATATTTTCTCATCTTCATTCTCTCCTTTTGTTTATTTCCTTCCTGTGATTATATAATATCATATTGGATACCAATAGTCAAGGGATTTTTGGACTTTTTATATTTTTTCCGGGGCAATTTAGGGGCAAAATTATTATAATTATATATAATACCATATAATTATAATAGGAAGTAACGCCTATTTTACACCGCATTACAATTATCTATTGACTTTGATTTATCCGGTCTGCGGCAGTAGTTAAAAGTGAGAGAAACGTTGATTTTACAGCGTTTCTCTTATTTTTTTATTGCAAAAACTCTGAATACTTTAATTTCAGCCTACAGAGACGGTCATTTGAACGCTGCAGATTTTGAGGTAGTCTCCAAAGCCTCTTTCTTTAAAGGGGCATGAAAGAGGTAAAGTATATAATTTTAACCTCTTATACAAGGGGATACCCTGTTGTTGAAAAGCTTGTGCATTTTGTAAATTTTGATTATACTGTGTGTAGCGGCAGGAAGGCAAAGCGCGGCTGCTGGGAAGAGGGAGCCAGGCTGTGGGTTTGGTTTTGAGTCGGACGGAGAAGGTTATTTTTGCGTCGTGTCATATGATTCTTAGCTATAAAAATGGTATTAGGATCCAAAAGTTAATTATCTTATAGAAAAGTAAATATAAAAATTCGGAGGGCATGATGAGACAGGAGATTGATATAGAAAAATGGGACCGGAAAGAGCACTTTAAATATTATTCGAAATGCTCGACACCTCATTACTGCGTCGCTTTCAATATAGAGATTACGAATCTGCTGAATTTTACGCGGAAGCGTCATATTTCGTTTTATTATTCACTGATTTATCTTTGCACACAGGCTTTGAATTCAGTGGAGGAATTTTTATTGGAAATTGAGGATAACAGGGTATTTAAGATTGAACGGCGGGTTCCCTGCTTCACAGATCTGAAAAAAGGCGCCACAAGCTTTCATATGGTATCGCTCCCCTGTGAAGGCAGCATAATCGAATTTGCGGAAAGAGCAAGGGAAGAAAGCATACACAATCCCTTAGCGGTAGACGCGCTGGAGGGAGCGGGAGAGCCGCAGATCATCTATTCCTGCATTCCCTGGGCAGATATTACAATGTGTTCCAATGAGCGGGATTACAACGATCCAAAACTGAAAGACGATACGGCTCCGATACTTGTATGGGGAAAATATACGGAAAATAACGGCAGATATATGATCAATATGACGCTGGATGTAAACCACCGGCTGATAGACGGATATTTTGTGGGGATGTTTGTTCAGAAACTGGAGGAATTGATCGCAGGGCTGGTGTGAATGACCCGGACAGCGGTTTTCATGGATGAGGACAAAAGATAAATCCCGGCTTTTATACAGGGCGGAATCTATATCCTGATACTGTCGGATTTGAGCGGGTGGAAAATCAAGAGAAAGCGGGATGAGCATGGAGAACAAAAAAAAGATTCTGATAAAAATTTTCGTATCGACATTGTATCTCAGTGCGTTTACATTCGGGGGCGGCTATGTGATCGTAACGCTTATGAAAAAGAAATTTGTGGATGAATATCACTGGATCGGAGAAACGGAGATGCTGGATCTGATTGCTATCGCGCAGTCCTCTCCGGGAGCGATCGCGGTGAACGGAGCGATTGTAGTGGGATATAAGCTGGCTGGTATAGCCGGAGCGGCGACTGCTATCATTGCGACGATCATTCCTCCGTTTGTGATTATTTCTCTGATCTCTTTTTTTTATAATGCGTTCCGGGATAATTTTATTGTAAGTGAAATGCTGGAGGGAATGCAGGCGGGCGTCGGGGCTGTTATAGCGGCTGTTGTTTATGAGATGGCCGCAGGAATTTTTCGGGAGAAAAACAGAACTTCCGTGGCTGTCATGCTTGCGGCCTTTGTGGCTGCCTGCTGTCTGCAGATAAATGTGATTTATATAGTCCTGGCCTGTGTCGCGCTTGGAATTTTCCATGCTGTATGGACGAAAAGGAGGAAAAAGAAATGATCTGTCTGCAGTTGTTTCTTAGTTTTCTGCAAATAGGACTTTTCAGCTTCGGCGGCGGGTATGCGGCCATGCCGCTGATCCAGAATCAGATTGTGGATCTGCACGGCTGGCTTACGATGAGTGAATTTACAGATCTGATTACGATCTCACAGATGACGCCGGGGCCTATCGCTGTGAATTCGGCTACCTTTGTAGGAATAAAAATAGCGGGCTTTCCGGGAGCTCTTGCGGCTACCGCGGGCTGTATCCTGCCCTCCTGTATTCTTGTAATTTTGCTGGCGAAGCTTTACCTGAAATACCGGAATATGAAAACCCTGCAGGATGTACTGGGATTTCTGAGACCGGCAGTTGTGGCGATGATCGCTTCAGCCGGAGTAGCTGTCCTTGTATCCGCATTTTGGGGAGAAGCGGAAAAAATACTTCTTTCTGATACAAACTGGGAACTGGTAATCATCTTTTTCCTGTGTCTGTTTCTCCTGATAAAAATAAAGATGTCTCCTGTTGCGGTGATGCTCCTGGCGGGCGTTTTGAAGGCCGGAACGGCATTGCTGGGACGATAACGACGGCCCGTTTTCCCATTCCCGGCACTGGGTAAGCCTGTCGATAAGTGAAAATGGGAACGTTTCTCCACGCGGGGCAGCAGATTACCTTTGGCAGTAAACTGCGGCGTATTGTCTTGAAAAAATGATCGTAAAGGGATATAGTATACAATAGAGAAAAGAAAGACAGGTGTTATTATGCAGGAGGATAAAAGTTTTCTGGGGACGGAGCCGGTAGGCAGGCTGCTTTTAAGGCTTGCTCTGCCTACGGTCACCGCTCAGATCATCAATATGCTTTACAATATTGTAGACAGGATTTACATAGGTCATATTCCCGGGGAGGGAGCCCTGGCCCTGACCGGGGTAGGGGTATGTATGCCTCTGATCATGATCGTATCGGCCTTTGCCGCCCTCGTAGGAAACGGGGGCGCTCCCAGAGCGACGATCTGTATGGGAAAAAAGGACAAAGCGGCTGCGGAACAGATTCTGGGCAACTGCTTTTGTATGCAGGTGATCGTTTCAGCGCTTCTGACGGCCGCGCTTCTTATCTGGAACCGTGATTTTCTTATGGCGTTCGGAGCCAGCGAGAATACCATAAAATATGCGGTAGACTACATGAATATTTACGCGGTGGGTACAATTTTTGTACAGATTACCCTTGGCATGAATATGTTTATCACTGCTCAGGGCTTTGCCAAGACAGGAATGCTGGCTGTACTTCTGGGAGCGGTAACGAATATCATCCTTGATCCTGTATTTATTTTCGGGTTTGATATGGGAGTGAAGGGAGCCGCCCTGGCGACGATCATATCCCAGGCGCTTTCCTGTATCTGGGTATTAAGCTTCCTGCTTGGAAAAAAGACTTACCTGAAGATCAGAAGGAAGAATTGTGTGCTGAAAAGAAAGGTGATCCTGCCCTGTCTGGCGCTGGGACTTTCTGTATTTATCATGCAGTCCAGCGAGAGTGTGATTTCCGTCTGCTTCAACTCGTCTCTTCTGAAATACGGAGGAGATATCGCGGTGGGAGCGATGACGATTCTTACCAGCGTTATGCAGTTCGCCATGCTTCCTTCTCAGGGACTGGGACAGGGGGCGCAGCCTATTATCAGTTATAATTATGGAGCCAGAAACGCGGACAGAGTGAGGGAGGCTTACAGACTGCTCCTGAAGGTCAGCCTGTGCTATTCCGTTATTTTCTGGGCTGTAGTTATACTCTTTCCAGAGATGTTCGCGGGAATGTTTACCTCAGACCCGGCGCTTCTGGATTTTACCAGTCACGCTCTGAGGATATATATGGCGGTGATCTGTATCTTCGGCATCCAAATGGCCTGCCAGCTTACCTTTGGGGCTCTGGGAAACGCGAAAGCCTCTATCCTTGTGGCTGTAACCCGTAAATTCATTCTGCTGCTTCCGCTGATCTATCTTATGCCTGCTATTTTTCCGGCGGACAAAACGACCGCCGTGTATCTGGCGGAGCCGGTGGCGGATACCCTGGCCATTACTTTCACAGCCATACTGTTCTTTTTCCAGTTCCGCAAGGCTATGAGAGAGATCGAAGGGCCCAGAAGAGCCTGAAAGAAACGCCAAAAAACTTCTAAAGAAAATTAAAAGAAAAATTAAAAAAGAAAGACACTTAAAAAGAAAGATTTAAAAAGAAAACCTCCTCTGACAGACCGCTGCGGCCAGAGGAGGTTTTGTTGTTATCATATCACAGGGTTTTCAGCGAGGATCGTCCCGCCGCCCAGGACGGTATCTCCATCGTAGAGTACGGCGGCCTGCCCCGGGGTAATGGCTCTCTGGGGCTCCCGGAAGGTGATTTTTAAAAGCCCTTTTCCGATCTGTTCCGCGACAGCGGGCTGTTCCGGATGCCGGTAGCGTACCTTTACTTTGCAGGAAATCGGGCCCGGCAGCTCGTCCCAGGGAATCAGGTTGATATCGCTCACAAAGCAGGTGTCGGATAAGAGATCCTGTTTTCCTCCCAGGATAACCGTATTTTCCTTTAATGACTTGCCGCAGACATAAAGAGACTGCGGAGCGGAAATTCCAAGGCCCCTGCGCTGCCCGATGGTATAATGGATCTGCCCTTTGTGTTTTCCCAGAACTGTCCCTTCCACGCTTACGAAGTCTCCGGGCTGGGAGCGCTTTCCTGTGTATTCTTCAATAAAGGAAGCGTAGTCTCCGTCCGGTACAAAGCAGATATCCTGGCTTTCCGGCTTGTCGGCGTTGACGAAGCCCTGCTCCTGAGCGATCCGGCGTATTTCCGCCTTGGTATAGCTTCCAAGAGGGAAGAGCGTGTGGGAAAGCTGGTCCTGAGTCATGGAGTAGAGGACGTAGCTCTGATCCTTGGAATCGTCCAGCCCTTTTTTCAGAAGGTATCTGCCTGTGGCGGGATCCTGTTCGATCCGGGCGTAATGGCCGCTGGCGATATATTCCATTCCCAGCTCCCTTGCTTTTTGAAGAAGAGCGTCAAATTTCAGAAAGCGGTTGCAGTCAATACAGGGATTGGGGGTGCCGCCCTCGAAGTAAGTATCTGAAAATTTCTGGATTACATGTTTCCGGAATTCTTCCTGCATGGGAAAAACATAGTAGAGAATTCCAAGCCTGGCCGCCACATGGCGCGCGTCTTCCGTATCTGAAGGAGTACAGCAGGCGCGGCTGCCGGGCGCGGCGCTCTGAGGCTTATCGTATAGCTTCATGGTGGCGCCGGCGCATTCGTAGCCCTTCTGAATCATCAGATAGGCCGCTACGCTGGAATCTACGCCGCCGCTCATGGCAATGATCGCTTTTTTACTCATGGATGAACCTCCTTGAATTCGAGTCAGTGAATGCTGTGCAGGGGATTTCAGGGCAAAGAAACGGCCTATGTCCTAAAACTCTGCAAAGCTTAAATATCATTTTTTTGTAACAGGATATGCTGCTGTTCATTCGCAACCCTGACACCAGATGTCAGGCTGTGCGCCAGTATGATGATGCGCGGGATTTCAGCCAATGCACCGAAGATGCATTTTAAATATGCTGAAATCGTTACAGGCTACTTCTGTTGCGAACTGTAACCATGGTATCATTACAGGCAATATGTGTCAACGAAAAAACAGTTGACAGAGATGTTATATCGTGCTATCATTCAACACATAAAAAGACTGAAAGAAAAGGAGGAAGAATCATGTTTACAGTAAATGCAGGGCAGAAGAAACACATGTGCGGTATGATGAATCAGGAAATGTGTATGGACATGTGCATGTATATGTCTATGTTTTGCTGTGCGTTTATGTATCAGAGACTTCCTGGATCACCGGCTGCCCATGAGAGGATTGCAGGCGGCGACGGATTGTAAATAGAACAATATCTGAACAGATATCGGGTTGATTACATCTGCAGGAAGCTCCCTTTGGACTTCCTGTTTTTTCAGTTTGGGGAAGATTCAGAGGAAAAAGAAAACTGAATAAAGTAAAATAAAATTAATTAAATAAGAAGACAGGAGAGAAGAGTTATGAAAATCAAAAAATTACTTGCGGGAACATTAACAGCATCACTGGCACTGGGAGCATTGGCGGGAAACGCGGTTCTGGTAAGCGCGGAGGATAAGGGTACGATCACTGTAGCGGCGTCCGCTACTCCTCACGCGGAGATCCTGGAGCAGGCGGTACCCCTTCTGGAGGAGCAGGGCTGGGATCTGGAGGTTACAGTTTTCCAGGATTATGTACAGCCGAACCTTGTAGTAGACAGCGGGGACTTTGACGCCAATTATTTCCAGCATATTCCTTATCTGGACGACTTTAACGCGGAACAGGGAACGAGCCTGGTAAACGCGGGCGGTATTCATTATGAACCATTCGGAATTTATCCGGGAACCAAGGAAGACCTCAGCGAGCTGGAAGAAGGCGACGTGATCGCCGTTCCGAACGACACTACCAATGAAGCGAGGGCTCTTCTGCTCCTCCAGGACAATGGCGTGATCAAGCTGAAAGAGGACGCGGGCCTGACAGCTACCGCAAAGGATATTGAAGAGAATCCTAAGAACATTGAGATCGAGGAGATGGAGGCCGCTCAGGTTTCCCGTGTGGCAGGCGAGGTTGCCTTTGTGGTATTAAATGGAAACTACGCGCTGCAGGCCGGATATTCGGTTTCAAAGGACGCGATCGCTTATGAGAAATCAGATTCAGAGGCAGCGCAGACCTATGTAAACGTGATCGCGGTAAAAGAAGGCAACGAGGACAGCGAAAAGATCAAGGCGCTGGTAGATACGCTGAAGTCAGACGAGATTAAGGATTTCATTACAGAAAATTATGACGGCGCGGTAATTCCTTTTGAAGATGCGGAAGACGCGGAAGCGGCAGAATAATCATTTTGACAGTATCATTTGAGAGGGACAAGGAGGATTTTTAAATGGCAGAACCTATCATACAGGTAGAACACCTCTGCAAAAGCTTTTCTGGCAGAGGCGGCGCGGTGGAGGCCGCCAAGGATATCAGCTTTTGTATTGAAAAGGGCGATATTTTTGGAATTATCGGTCTTTCCGGCGCTGGAAAAAGTACCCTGGTCCGGTGTCTGAATCTTCTGGAGCGGCCGACATCCGGAACAGTCCGCGTACACGGCAAGAGCCTGACAGAGCTTTCGGAGAAGGAGCTGCGAAAAGAGCGGCAGAAGATCGGCATGATCTTCCAGCATTTCAATCTTCTGATGCAGCGGACTGCCCTGGACAACATCTGCTTCCCCATGGAGATCGCAGGAGTCAAAAAAAGGGAAGCCAGAAAAAAGGCTATGGAATACCTGAAAATCGTCGGGCTGGAGGATAAGGCCCAGTCCTATCCGGCTCAGCTCTCCGGAGGGCAGAAGCAGAGAGTGGCGATAGCCAGAGTGCTGGCTTCCGATCCGGACATCCTTCTCTGCGACGAGGCCACCAGCGCCCTGGATCCCCAGACTACGAAATCCATTCTGGGGCTTCTGAAGGAAATCAACCAGAATTACAGCATTACCATCGTGGTGATCACTCACGAGATGAGCGTTGTGCAGGAAATCTGCAATAAGGTGGCGGTTCTGGACAGCGGCGATCTGGCGGAGACAGGCACGGTGGAGGAGCTGTTCCGCAATCCCAGAACAGAGGCCGCCCGCAAGCTGGTATTCAGCGGCAGGAACCAGATCAAGGAGATGAATGGAAAACGTCTGATCCGCGTGACCTTTGAAAATAAATCATCCTTTGAACCTGTTATTGGAAATCTGGTGCTGGAATTCCGTACCCCGGTCAATATTCTTTACGCCGATACGAAAAATATCAACGGACAGGCGGAAGGAGAGATGATCCTCCAGCTTCCCGAGGACAGTGAGACGGCGGACAAGATGATCCAGTATCTGAAAAATATTCGTATGGGAGTGGAGGAGTTGAGTTCTGATGTTGGATAATGATACAATTATGATGCTGGTGGAAGGCACCAGGGACACTTTATATATGACGCTGGTATCCACACTGTTCGGCTATGTGCTGGGTCTTCCCATGGGAATCCTGCTTACGGTGACAGACAAGGAAGGAATCCGTCCCAATGCTTTTGTTTACAAAGTGCTGGATGTGATCGTGAATATTCTGAGGAGTATTCCCTTCCTGATCCTTCTGATCCTTGTTATGCCCATTACGAAGCTGATCGTCGGGAAGAGCTATGGATCTACCGCGACCATCGTGCCTTTGGTGATAGCGGCTGCGCCCTTTATCGCCAGAATGGTGGAATCCTCTCTGAAGGAGGTGGATCCCGGGGTGATCGAGGCTGCCGTCAGCATGGGAGCGGGAACAGGTACTGTGATCTGGAAGGTTCTTCTGGCCGAGGCGAGAACCTCTCTGCTTGTAGGCGTTACCATTGCCATAGGTACGATCCTTGGATATTCGGCTATGGCCGGTATTGTAGGCGGCGGCGGACTGGGCGACATTGCCACCCAGTACGGTTATTACAGGTATCAGACCGATATTATGATCGTGACGATCATCATTCTGGTGGTGCTGGTACAGATCCTGCAGGGAATCGGAATGATGCTCTCCAGAAAGCTGGATAAGAGACGCACATAAATCATAAATAATTATTTTATAGATTTTATAATTTTATTAGAAATTATACAAATTCTCATCACATTTATGTTATATGATATAAGTGTCTTAAAGGAAAGCCCCTTTAAGACCGCCGGTAACACTTCATTGCCGGGAGAGTTGCCGGAACTCTTTCCTTTCCCTAAAAATAAAAAGAAAACGTATGAACAGCCGCCTGCCTGGCAAGATCGCCGGGTAAGCGGCAGTTTTCTTTTTGTTTTCTTTTGCATACAGAATGAGAGAAAAGAAACCGTCTTGCCAGTTTGGCATATATTGATTATAATAAATCTATATTTGGTCATTTCTGTGTGGGAAATTGTGCAGAACAGAAATGACACAGAGAAAGGAAGAGAGGTTACCAATATGAAAAAAGTAGTTACCAGCCTCCCGTTCAAGCTTCTGCTCGGAGTTGTCATCGGTATTATTGTAGGACAGTTTTCCGGAACAGCGTTGATGAACGTTGTGGTGACAGTGAAGTTTGTTCTGGGAGAGTTCATCAATTTCTGCGTGCCGCTGATCATTATCGGTTTTATCGCGCCGTCGATCACCAGGCTTGGGAGAAATGCCTCCCGTATGCTGGGAGTAGCCATATTCTGCGCGTATGCGTCATCTGTTCTGGCTGCGTTTATGTCCATGGCGGCAGGCTACGGGATCATCCCGCATTTGTCCATTGTTTCTGAGGTGGAAGGACTGAAGGAGCTGCCGGAGGTTGTCTTCCAGCTTGAGATCCCGCAGATCATGAGCGTCATGAGCGCCCTGGTATTTTCCGTATTGATCGGTCTTGCGGCTACCTGGACAAAAGCAGTGACAGTGACGAACATACTGGAGGAGTTCCAGAAGATCGTGCTCGAAGTAGTGACTAGGATCGTGATTCCGGTTCTGCCGATTTTCATCGGATTTACATTTTGCGCGCTTTCCTACGAAGGAACGATCACCAAGCAGCTTCCGGTATTTATCAAGATCGTTCTTATTGTAATGGCAGGGCATTTCATCTGGATGGCAGTACTTTATGCAGTAGCGGGAGTCTACTCAAAGAGCAATCCTTTTGACGTCATCAAAAATTATGGCCCGGCTTATATCACAGCAGTAGGTACTATGTCTTCCGCAGCGACTCTGGCGGTAGCTCTGCGCTGCGCGAAGAAGTCCAAACCGCTTCGCGAAGATATGGTGGATTTTGGAATTCCGCTTTTTGCAAATATTCATCTGTGCGGATCCGTACTTACAGAAGTGTTCTTTGTTATGACCGTTTCTCTGATCCTGTACGGACAGCTTCCGTCTCTTGGAACGATGATCCTCTTCTGTCTGCTGCTTGGCATCTTTGCCATCGGCGCGCCGGGAGTGCCGGGAGGAACAGTTATGGCCTCCCTGGGACTGATCACAGGCGTCCTTGGATTTGACTCTACAGGAACCGCCCTGATGCTTACCATCTTTGCCCTGCAGGACAGCTTCGGAACTGCCTGCAACATCACCGGGGACGGCGCTCTGACTATGATCCTGACCGGTTATGCTAACAGACATAATATTGAGAAACAGAATCTGAAGGTAGAACTGTAGACATGGGAGACTACCGCTATGAATTCGTAGTTCCCAGTGAGATGATGGACATCCATCTGGAATTTTCCATCGATAAAGGAAACCACGGGTTCAATAAGCATTACCATGACTGGATCGAGATCATCTATCTGATTAACGGAGATCTGGAGGTACAGATCAATAATCGTTCCAGAAACTTAAAGAAAAATGAATTTGTGGTAGTCAATCCTATGACGATCCATTCCACATGGTGCAGAAGCGGAAATACCGCGATCCTGCTGCAGATTCCGGTGGCGTTCATGGAGAGATTTGTACCGGATATCCGGGAGTATGTGATTGCGGTTGATATGGATTCACCGGATCTGAGAGTGCAGACAAAACTGGCAAATATCCGCAGTGTCCTTCAGGACTTGTGGATCGCGTATCAATTCCGGGCGGAGGGATATATTTTTCGCTGTTACAGTCTGATTTTTGAGCTGTCTTATATTCTGGTACATTCTTTTTCCCGCCGCGTGCCTCAGAGTGAGGTGCGAAAGCATCAGAAGAATCTGGAACGTATCCAGAAGATCATAGATTATGTTCAGAAAAATCATATTGAGCCCATCAGCATCCGTGAAATTGCGGAGGAGATTGGCCTCAATGAGATCTATTTCTCCAGGTTTTTCAAGGAGAATATGGGGATGACCTTTTTAGAATATGTCAATACAGTCCGGTTGGAGCGGATTTATGTAGATTTGCTCAACACGGACCATAGCATCCGTGAACTGCAGGAGAGACACGGTTTTTACAATGAGAAGGTATTCCGCCGCATGTTCAGGGAGCGGTATGGATGTTCTCCAAGGGAAGTACGGAAAAGAGATTAAAGAAAAGTTTAAAAACAGGTTGATACGAAAAAGTTTGTATCGACCTGTTTTTTCGTTTGTTTACATACTTATATAACATGGTAAATCCTTGTAGAATAAAGACATAGTAACAGTTCAGCCCGCGCCATTCGTAAAACCGCACTGCGTGCTTACTGTGGCTAGCGCCACTGTTTTACTCATAAACGGACATCTGTATGGCTGAACTGATACAAGGCATAAAAGGAGTTCGCGAATCACCTTGTAAAAAGAGAAACGAAGAGTAAAAATGGAGGATTTGACATGGAACAGATGAAGAAAAAAGGACTTTCTGTGTTAGAGAGATTTTCTTATGGATGCGGTGACGGCGGATGTAATATCATTTACACAGCGATGACGGGATTTCTGCTGCTGTATTATACGGACTACGCGGGGGTGAACGCGGGGGCGGTAGGAATCATCATGCTGATCTCCCGTGTGTTCGACGGGATCAGCGACCTGATCATGGGAACCATTGTGGACAGAACACATTCCAGATTCGGAAAAGCCAGGCCATGGATTTTAAGGATGTGCGTTCCCTTTGCGCTGGCGGGCGTTCTTCTCTTCTCAGTGCCTGCGGGATGGACGCAGAACGCAAAGCTGGTATACGTCTTTATTACATACAATCTTGTCTCTACCGTGATTTATACCGCGATCAATGTTCCCTATTCCGCGCTTAACGCGCTGATGACACAGGATCCCTATGAGAGGAGTGTGCTGAGTGTGTTCAGGAATCTGCTGGCCACTGCGGGCTCTCTCTTTATCAACACCTTTACCTTGAAGCTGGTGGAGTTCTTCGGCGATAACGCGGCTGCCTGGAGCAAGACCTTCGGCGTGTTCGGCCTTGTGGCTGTCGTCCTCTTCCTCATTAACTTCATCGGATGCAAAGAGCGGGTAAAGCCGGCGGGTAAGGATGGAGAGGAGAAGGATATCCCGGTTAAGGAAGCATTTCAGTCTCTGATTAAAAACAAATACTGGATCATAGTCACGATCATGCTGGCGTTGATTTTTGTGGCGATGGCGCTCTATGGCGGGGCTACAGTCTACTTTGCGAAAACAGTGTTAAATGACAGAAATCTGGTGACCCCTATCGGCAACGCTGTATATGTTGCCCAGATCGTGACAATGTTCCTAGTGGCCTTCTTCGTGAAAAAAATGGGAAAGAGAAATGTCCTGATTGCCGGCTGTGTGCTGAACATCATCGGATTCGGCGTCATGCTTGTGACAGCCAACTATGTGGTTATCATGGCGGCCAGTATTTTAAGAGGCGTTGCTTCAGCGTGTATGGGAGCCACGATGTGGGCTATGGTATCTGACACCATTGACTACGGAGAATGGAAGACCGGAAACCGGACAGAGGGACTTGTGAACAGTGCATGCAGCTTCGGCTATAAGATTGGCAATGGGCTTGGCTCAGCCATTCTGGGATGGATCATTACTCTGGGCGGATATGTGGACGCAGCGGATGTTCAGTCCGCAGGAGCAGTATTTTCGGTAAAAATGGCTTTTGCTATTATCCCTATCATCATCTATGCGGTGATCATCATCCTGCTGCAGTGGTATAAGCTGGATAAAGAGTTTGACGGCATTATCGCGGATCTTAAAAAGCGGGCGGAGGCCTGATAAAAGGAGGATAAGATTATGTTTATCAAGGGAGTAAACCTGGGGAACTGGCTGGTGTTGGAAAAATGGATGAGTCCGGCTCTTTTTCAGGGGACGGATGCGGAAGATGAGTATTATCTTCCGCGCAGACTGTCAAAGGAAGTCTATGAGGCGCGGATCCGGATACACAGGAGCGAATATATTACGGAGCGTGATTTCGCGCAGATCCGCGCTCTGGGGATGAATATGGTGCGTATCCCGGTTCCCTATTTTGTTTTTGGCGACTGTCCGCCGTTTCTCGGCTGCACAGAGGAGCTTGACAAGGCGTTTGCCTGGGCGGAGAAATATGGACTTCAGATTCTCCTGGATCTGCATACTGTCCCGGGGAGTCAGAACGGGTTCGACAACGGGGGAATTTCCGGCGTCTGCAAATGGGCGCAGCAGCCGGAGAATGTGGAGTTTGCTCTGAGTGTGCTTACACGGCTGGCGGAGCGCTATGGAAAACGAAGCGGACTTTACGGCATTCAGATCCTGAACGAGCCAAATACGGAGGCCTCCTGGGAGATTTTTAACGTCACTGAACGCTACCGCGCGGTGGATCCCGGGATGGCGGAAGGTTCAGCGCCCATCTCTTTTGGATTCTTAAAAGAGTTTTACAGGGAGGCGTACGGAAGACTACGCGAGGTGCTGCCGGAGGAGAAGGCGGTGGTATTCCACGATGGCTTCGATATCTATCAATGGAAAGATTTTTTTGAGACAGGAGATTTAAAGAACGTGGTTCTGGATACACATCAGTATCTGATGATGGCGGAGATGGACGGCTGTGAACAGACTGTGGAAGGCTATGTGACCTACATACATGAGCATTATGAGAAAGCTGTGGAGGAAGTAAGCCGCTATGTCCCGGTAATCTGCGGAGAGTGGTGCCTCTTTAATTCTCTGGGGTGCGGACATGATACGAAAGGCGGACAGTCTGTGCTGAACGGAGTGGAAGGAACCTCTGAGGAGAGCTTAAGTGCTGTTCAAAAAAAGGAAATTTACCAGGCTGTGTGCGACGCCCAGCTTTCTGCCTGGAGAAAAGGGAACGGCTATTTCTACTGGAACTATAAATTGCTGACAGACACTGTGAACGAACCGGGATGGATCGGCTGGGACGCCTGGGATCTGGGAAGATGCGCGGCCAACGGATGGTTTACAGAGGAAGGGGGAAAATGAAATGATACGAAATCCGATACTGCCTGGATTCAACGCGGATCCGTGTATATGCAGAAAAGGGGAGGACTATTATCTGGCGGTATCCACCTTCGAGTGGATGCCGGGTATTCCCGTATATCATTCCAGAGATCTGAAAAACTGGGAGCTTTACACCCATGTGCTGACAGATGATGAGAAGATTGATCTGAAAAGACTGCCCTCTGCCAAAGGGATATGGGCTCCCTGTCTGACCTACTGTGAGCAGGAGGATTTGTTCTATGTGGTCTATGGTATCATGAACTCTATGAATGCCAGATACTTCGATGTGGACAACTATGTGATCACAGCGAAAGATATCAAAGGGCCGTGGAGCGAGCCGGTCTATCTCCATTCCGCTGGATTTGACGCTTCCTTGTTCCATGATGACGACGGGCGCAAATGGGTGGTGTCTTTGGAGTGGGAGACAAGGGAAGGATATGAGAAGCCTGGCGTAATCTGCATGGCGGAATATTCGCCGCAGGAAAAGAGGATCATCGGATATCCGAAGCGTATCTGGCGGGGAGGCACAGACCGCGGATGCATCGAAGCCCCACATCTTACGAAGCGGAACGGGTATTATTATCTTATGTGCGCGGAAGGGGGAACCGGGTATAATCACTGTGTGACAATGGGAAGGGCAAAAGAAGTGTGGGGCCCCTATGAAGGAGACCCGAAAAATCCTATCGTTACTTCTGTTCCAGGGGAATCCTACGAACGGCACGACCCGGATCATCTGAAGCCGAAATACTATAACCCGGATTCTGTTCTTCAGAAATCCGGCCATGGAAGCTATGTGGAGACGCCGGATGGGGAAGTATATCTGGTCCACCTGACTTCCAGGCCGTTTGCTCCGGAGCTTCGCTGCACTCTGGGCAGGGAGACTGCCATCCAGAAGATGAAGTGGACAGAGGATGGCTGGCTGCGTATGGAGTACGGCGGAAACCTGGCGCAGACGGAGGTGCCGGAGAGCTCTCTCGCGGAATGTGTTTTACCAGAAACACCGGATTTTGATGATTTTGACGGACCTGAGCTTGGAAACTGGTATTATGCTCCCAGGATCATGCCGCAGTCTTTTGCCGATGTAAAAGCAAGACCCGGCTGGGTCAGGCTAAGGGGACAGGAGTCCAGGACGTCTCTGAACAGGGTAAGTATTCTGGCGAGAAAGCTGACCAGTGTGTACGCCAGGGTGACGACGAAGATGGAATTTCAGCCGGAGGTTTATCAGCACAGCGCGGGACTGATCCTGTATTACGATAATATGAACTACATCAATCTGAGGAAATACTATAGTCAGACTCTGGGAAAAACCGCTCTCTCTGTGATCCGGCTGGAAAACGGCGAAAAGACAGAATATCTGGATACTCGTGTTCCGGTGGAAGACGTCCCGGTCTATTTAAGACTGTATATCGAGGGAAGAGCCTGCTGGTTCGAGTGGAGCTGCGACGGAGAGTCCTATCAGCGGATTGGAGATACGTTTGATACAACGAAATTCTCCGATGAATACTGCAAATATGGAGAGTTCACCGGAACCTTCGTGGGGCTTACCTGTGCGGACCGGCTGTTCCACCGTCAGTATGCGGATTTTGATTTCTTTGAATATCTGGCGGACGAGAGCAAAGGAGTGAACTGAATCCAGACGGAAAAACAAAGGATATTAAAAAATGAAATATGAATGGCAACAAATAAGGAGGCGGCCTCGATGGGCCGCCTCCGCTGCGTTTTATCTTCGATAGCGGTTAAAGCAGGAATAAATTTCCTGTATACGGGGAACAGCATAGCCGCAGGCAATGTGGGAGCCTTCGGCAAGAAAAGAAAATCCCTTTGTTTGCAGCTCGTGAGAGAGATACCGGACAATTTCGGGGAGGGTGCGTTTTCCGTCTGTCAGATGCTCCACCGCGTATTTGAGAAGCTGTCCGAGGGCGGCGGTCTGTTCTGTGTCAGTGATCTGTTCCAGGTATCTGAGATCTACCTCCTGCTTGCCCAAAAGGAAGCCGTCCTTTCCGTGAACCTTCACCTTCAGTCTTTCATCCCGGTCAGAACGTCTGCCGGGACGGGCAGAGACAGAGGCTTTGGACATCACCCGGCGGCTGACTGGCATTGCAAAGGCCGGCGCGCCGGAGGAGGACAGAGGATACTCTTTGCATAAGTTCTTCGTGGCTGCGGTAATATCTACCGGATGATAGCTGTCCATTTGAAGGATGGTATCGGCAATATGGAAAAAGGCCCCGGAGCTGCCTGCGACCAGAATCGTAGAGATTCCGGCTTTTTCATATAAGTCCCGGGCGCGCTCCAGAAAAGGAGTGATGGGTTCCTTTTCTCTGGCGATCACCTGCTGCATAAACGTATCTCTCACCATAAAATTCGTGGCGGAGGTATCCTCGTCCAGAAGGAATACCTTGCTTCCCGCCTCTATTCCCTCGACGATCCCCGCGGCCTGGGAGGTGCTGCCGCTGGCGTCCTCTGTAGAAAAGCAGTGAGTATCTTTTTTATTAGGCAGATCGTTGATAAACAGGGAAATATCCACATCCCTGATAAAGCGGCCGTCCTCGGAACGCAGCTTCAGTGCGGAAGCGTCTGTGATCACATATTCTCTGCCGTCGCCGGAGATGTGGTTGTATACGCCCAGCTCCAGAGCATTCAGAAGGGTGGATTTGCCGTGATAGCCTCCGCCTACGATCAGAGTAATGCCTCTGGGGACGCCCATACCGGATATTTTTCCCCTGTGGGGAAGCTCCATGGAAACGCGTAGAGATTCCGGCGATTCAAAAGGAACGGAATTTTTCATTGGGAGAGAGGAAACGCCGCTTTCTCTGGGAAGAATGGCGCCGTCCGCTACAAAGGCGGTCAGAGAGCGCTCTTCGAGCTGGCTTCTGATATAGGCCTGATCCTCCGCGAGAAAAATACACTGTTCCAGAGCCCGGGAATTTACATTTTTGTAGAAAAAGGTTTTCTGCACGCATACCGGAAGAAATTCAAAAAGGATCTTTTCCAGCTCAGGAGCGTTGATGGTCCGCCCGTTGGCGGGAAAACCGATGAAAAAGCGGGAGATGATCTCTTTGTCCGTAATTTCGCAGGCTGTGCGGGCCAGAACCTCCTGTCCGCAGCGGCTGACGGAGATCAGCCCGCTTTTGCCGGAACCCTTCGCGCGGAAGGTGTAGCGGTTCGCCTGCTGGTAAAACTGCCGGGTCAGATAGTCGCAGAGGGCAGTTCTGGTCACAGCGTCCTTATGATAGGCGGGCGGAAAACCGGCCCTCTGAAGAGAAACCCTGACGCTGATATGGGATGGAGACGCGAAGGGATCTCCCTGCACATGATCTATGGATAAAATATAATTGTCAAAACGGTAGGCTCCCTTTAAGGATTTGTAGGCTGGGTAGCTTTTCCGGTGGATGGAGCGGAGCGTATTCAAAAGATCTGATGAATTCTGCATGGCGTGATGCCTCCTTGATGGTATATTTTCTGATTGTGATTGTAGAATATTTGAAGAAAAATAGCAACATTTTTGAAGAAGCGGAGGGGTGATGGAATCTTAATTTTTGCTTAAGGTTATGGATTTCTGTGGAATTTTTGAAATTTTTGCACTATAATGTCCCTATGATGCCGGAAACGGCGCCGGCGTTTTTGGTGATCCCGCAGCGCGGCGGGAACTTTTTGCAGGTATAAAATCCGGCAGGATTTGGAACAAATATGATGAAAGGTGGAATGAAAATGGAACGTAAAAATGCATGGCTTACTTATACGGAAAAGGATGAAAAGGAGATAGAGCAGATATCAGAAGCTTACCGCCGTTTTCTTGACGCGGGAAAAACAGAGCGGGAATGTGTGGAAGAGCTGGTGCAGCAGGCGGAAGCGGCGGGCTATGTTTCCCTGGAAAAGAAGACGGCTTCAGGGGAAAAGCTCCGGGCCGGAGACAAGGTATACGCTGTGGGAATGAAGAAGATCATGGCGCTTTTTCATATCGGACAGGAGCCCCTGGAGAACGGAATGAATATTCTGGGAGCCCATATTGATTCTCCCCGTCTGGATATCAAACAGAACCCTCTTTATGAGGATACGGATCTGGCCTATCTGGACACTCACTATTACGGTGGCGTAAAGAAATATCAGTGGGTGGCTCTCCCTCTGGCGATCCACGGCGTAGTGGTAAAAAAGGATGGAACGTCAGTAAAAATTACCGTGGGAGAGGATGAGGAGGATCCGGTGGTTTATATCACAGATCTTCTGATCCATCTTGCTGGAAAACAGATGCAGAAAAAAGCCTCTGAGGTGATCGAGGGTGAAAATCTTGATATCCTTATCGGCAGCAGGCCGCTGAACGAGGTGGAAGATGAGAAGAAGAAGGAAGCGGTGAAGGCCAATATCCTGAAAATACTCAGTGAGAAATACGGTATTGAGGAGGAGGACTTCCTTTCCGCGGAGCTGGAGGTGGTTCCGGCAGGGAAGGCCAGAGACTGCGGACTGGACAGAAGCATGGTGGCGGGCTATGGACAGGACGACAGGGTATGCGCCTATACCTCTTTTCTCGCGATGCTTGAGATGGAGGATCCTGTGCGGACGAGCTGCTGCCTCCTTACAGACAAGGAAGAGATCGGCAGCGTCGGCGCGACGGGAATGCAGTCCAGATTTTTTGAAAACAGTGTGGCGGAGCTTCTGGAGGCCATGGGAGCTTACTCTGAGCTGGCGCTGAGAAGAGCTCTCCGCCGTTCCTGTATGCTTTCCTCAGATGTGAGCGCAGGATACGATCCGGCCTACGGCGAATTTTTTGAAAAGAAGAACAGCGCTTATCTTGGCCGGGGGATCGTACTGAATAAATTTACAGGGGCAAGAGGAAAATCAGGCTCCAATGACGCGAACGCGGAATATGTAGCTAAGGTAAGAAGCATCTTCGACAGTCACAATGTGGCCTTTCAGACAGCGGAGCTGGGTAAGGTAGACGTGGGCGGAGGCGGAACCATCGCTTATATTGCGGCTCTTTACGGGATGGAGGTAATCGACAGCGGCGTGGCGGTATTAAGTATGCACTCCCCCTGGGAGGTAACCAGCAAGGCGGATATATACGAAGCGAAAAAAGCCTACAAAGCGTTTCTTCTTGACGCGTAAAATTTGAAGTCTTTTTCCGGTCTGCGTCGTTATAACTGGCAGAAGGCGATTATCTGAGAGACAGGGAAACATATGGGGTACAGAAAAGAGGAATATCGGACATGTGAAGGACAGACAGAAAAATTTAAAAGATCAGTCAGGGGATCTTGATTCTGTGATCGTGAAACAGTCCGGCGGCATATAACTGTAAAGAAGAACATACCCTTGCGGGAAAAGGGCACAATAAGAGGAGAAAACATGGGCAGTACTTTGATCAAGGTGGAAGATTTATGCAAAATATATAACCCGGGAGAAAACGAGGTCCGCGCCCTGGATCATGTAAACCTTGAGATCCAGACGGGCGAATTTGTCGCCATCATCGGGCAGTCCGGCTCAGGCAAATCCACTTTTATGAATATGCTTGGGTGTCTGGACGTGCCAACCTCGGGAAAATATTTCCTGAACGGGACAGATGTATCGACCATGAAGGATAATGAGTTGTCAGAGGTGAGAAACCGTGAGATCGGATTTATTTTTCAGGGTTTTAATCTGATTGCCAATCTGAACGCCATCGAAAATGTAGAGCTTCCTTTGATTTATCGGGGAATAGACAGAAAGACAAGACATAAGCTGGCGACAGAATCTCTGAAAATGGTAGGACTGGAAAAGAGGATGCATCATAAGCCGAATGAGATGTCCGGCGGACAGCAGCAGAGGGTGGCGATCGCCAGGGCGGTAGCCGCGAAACCGCCGGTAATCCTGGCGGATGAGCCTACGGGGAATCTGGATTCTGCTTCCAGTAAGGAAATACTTGCCATTCTGAAGGAGTTACATAGATCGGGCAGGACGGTGATCCTGATTACCCATGACAACGGAATTGCGGCACAGGCGAAACGTGTGGTCAGGATCATGGACGGAAAAATCGAATCAGATATGATAAATGAGAATTTTGACTGCGGGGAGGATGCATAATGAAAAAGGGAAAAAAGAGACTGATCATTGGAGCCGGGGCGGTAGTGGTAGTAGCCGCGGGAAGTATTGCTGTTCTGGGACAGCGTTCTCAGCAGGGGCAGGTGCTGCCTCAGGTCGAGGTGGTCGAGGCTGTCAGAGGCGACGTCCAGCAGACAGTGGAAGCCAGCGGAACAGTAGTAAGCGAGGAGGAAAAAACTTACTTTTCCCCGGCAAACGCGAAGGTGGAGGATGTTTCCTTCCAGGAGGGGGATGTGGTCAAGGCCGGAACCAAGCTGGTGGAATTCAACCTGAAGGATCTTCAGCGGGAGGAGAAAAAAGCTTCGCTGAATCTTGAATCCGGACAGCTCGATATGAAAAATACTCTCAATAAATCTGACAAAGCAGTACAAAAGCAGAAAGACGCCCAAGGGAATGTGGCGGTGTTGAAACAAAAGGTTCAGGATCAGAAAAACTATGTCGCCAGTCTGAAAGCCCAGCTTTCACAGGTGACAGCCGACGCTCAGGCAAGAGCGGCCCAGGAGGCTGCGAGACAGGCGGCGGAAGCTCAGGCTGCCCAGATCGCGCAGCAGCAGGAGATACAGAGACAGTATGCGGAAGCCATGACCGCCTATGAGAATGAGACGCTTCCGGCTTATCAGCAGAAGCTGAATGAATTAAACATACAGTCCAATCAGGCGCTGAGTACATATAACCAGGCGGAAAATACATACCAGATGGCATTTCAGGCATGGACGGCGGATCCCAGCGATGTGAACAGCGCCGCTCTTTCTCAGGCGGAAGCGCAGAGAAGCGAGGCTCAGATCGCCTTACAGAATGCCCAGACAGCTTATGAGGATTATAAAAATCAGCAGCCTGCGCCGCCTCAGCTTTCGGATTTTTCATCCGGCTCTGCCGGAGGGGAGTTTGTGTCGGACGGGACAGATGCTTCCGCTAATACCTCCGGCGCGGGAGGTACGGCTGCCGCCGTGTCTGTGGACACATCCCAGATCGAAGCGGCGTTGGAACAGGCCAGCAGCGACCTGGCTGAGCTGCAGTCAGAGCTGGCTTCCGAGGAGGCCGTCGCGGATACGGATCCGGCGGCTGTGACAGAGGAAGAAAAAGAAAAAATGCAGATCACCAATAATCTCTCGGAGCTGGATCAGATGTCTGCCCAGGAGCTGGTAGAGGCGGCAAAGAAGGGAATTTCCGCGGACTTTAACGGCGTGGTTTCCGGCGTATCAGTGGTAGAGGGCGCCACGGTAACCCAGGGAATGGAGCTGTTTACGCTGCAGAATACAGATCGTGTGGATGTGAATGTCAACGTCTCTAAATATGATTATGATAAGATAGAGGAAAATCAGAAGGCGGAGATCAGTCTTGCCGGGGAGACCTATGAGGGGACGGTAAAGAATATCAGTCATATCGCGGCTCAGAACGAAAAGGGAGCTTCGCAGATTTCTGTAAAAGTCAAATTCGATCACCCGGACGAAAATGTATTTCTGGGAGTGGACGCGAAAGTGACGATCCAGGCGAAAAAAGCGGAGGATATTATTGTCCTTCCGGCAGAAGTAGTGAACATCGGAAAAGAAGGTTCTTTCTGTTATGTGCTGGAAGACGGCGTGATCGCCAGAAGAAATGTCACAACAGGACTCAGCTCGGATGAGTATACGGAAATTGTTTCCGGCATTGAGGAGGGCGAGAACGTGATCCGTGATCTTGGAACCCTGCAGGAAGGAATGCAGGCCCAGGCAGCTGGCGGCACAGACTCAGAAACAGGAGAGGATGCCTGATGAGTGGACTTTTTGAATACATAAAAATGGCTGTTCAGAATATACGGGCCAACAAGGGACGTTCCTTTCTGACGATGCTTGGGATTATTATCGGTATTGCTTCGGTGATCGCCATCGTTTCCATCGGCGAGGGAACGAAAAACCAGATGAACAGCGAGATCAGCGATATCGGCGGCGGACAGATCTATATAAGCTGCAGTTCAGAGGCTATGTCGGAGGATGAATGGATCCTGCCGGAGGATGTGGAAGCTGTCCGGGCGCTGGATAATGTAGAGGGAGTCAGCATCTCCGAAAGCTACGACGGAGAGACAGTGACAGGCAAGGGAACCTTCAGCCTGATGGTTACGGCGGAAGGCCCTGACGCCAAAATGGTGAATAATGCCAGCATGAAGTATGGAAATTATTTTGGCGAGCAGGAGCTTGAGGAGGTTAAGAATGTCTGCGTGATTTCCGATTCTGACGCGAAAAGACTGTTCGGAACAGACGATGTGGTTGGAATGAGCCTGGATATCACCTGTTATGATATGACAAAAAGCTTCCGCATTATGGGTGTGACGACTCAGAAGGAAAACGGTACCTTTGTCAGCTACACCTATGAAGGTATGCCGGCAACAGTGAGTATTCCATACACAGCTATGGATGAGCTCGTAGGCAATATGGACTACTTTTATGGTATGACAGTTCAGGCGGATACACGCGCGGATTCACAGGCGCTTGCGGATCAGATCATTCATCTTCTTGAAAAACGTCACCAGAGCGCGGGGGAGGAGTATTTCCAGGTGCAGAATTTCCAGGATGTGATGAAGACCATGAACCAGATGCTGGGAATGGTGACGGCTTTTATTTCCTTTGTGGCGGGAATTTCGCTGCTGGTAGGCGGAATCGGAGTCATGAACATTATGCTGGTATCCGTTACGGAGCGCACCAGAGAAATCGGAATCAGGAAGTCCCTGGGAGCGAAGACATCTTCCATTATGCTGCAGTTTCTGGCCGAGGCCGCGATCCTGACAGTGATCGGCGGAATTATCGGAATCCTTCTGGGGATTGCGGCGGCTCACGGTATCTGCAGTGTGATCAGCGCGGGAATGGGAATGGAGATTTCTCCGGGCATCACACTTTCCGTAATTTTGACGGCAACCCTGTTTTCCTGCGCCGTGGGAGTGTTCTTCGGTATTTATCCCGCCAGAAAAGCGGCGAAGCTGAGCCCCATAGAAGCGCTGAGAAGAAATTAAAATTTATATTATGGGAGAGTGCGGTGAATGCCAAGTTTAAAGAAAAGAAGCACTGCAGCACTCCCCACCTGACCGAGGATGAGATCAAAGCCAACTTTGTCCGGGCGGCAAACAGGCTGGGCACAGACAGGAATCTTGTACTGAAAGAACTGCGGGAAATCCAGTGGACGCTTCACTTTTTTGGGTGGGGCGTCCTTTTTTGTTGTGGTGGGACTGTAAATCAGCACCGATCTTTGCTACAATAACTTGTACAAATATTACAAGCTGCATATCACGAGGAGTTGAGGTGACAGAATGCTCAAAAACAATATAAGAGTAGATGTGAAGGCTGCGAGGCTTTTCTTCTGGAAATATAAAGTTGATGCGTCAATTTTATGAAGCATGGCAGCCATATTTGAAAACGAATGATGAATTTTTTCTGGAAAGCAAATCGATAGCCGTGGCTACCGATTTAGAGCAGACAGATGATGTCGCTCTGTCAATTTCGGTAAAACGATTGCCAGCGGCTGCCGTTTTTCCGATGAATGCTTTCCTGGAAATTAGTTTTACACATCATATGGAAATTTTACATAAAACCAAAGAATTGGATGAAAGACTCTTTTATATTCGTGAATGTGCGGCAGGGCATTGGAGCAAAACTGCTCTGCGTACCAGATTGAAAGAAAATCTCTATCAGCATAAAGGGGCGTTGATCAACAATTTTTCAATGACTGTACCTGATGAAAAGCAGTATATGAAGGCAATCCAAAGTTTTAGGACGAATATTTTCTGGATTTTATTAACACCGAAGAACTTGACTTATCTGATCCGCAGGATTTGGATGAACGTGTTCTGGAAAAAGAAATTATCAACAATATTCGCAACTTCATTCAGTGCCTTGGTTCCGGCTTTTGCTTTATAGGAAATCAGCACCGTATCGAAGTAGATGGTGAGGAATTTTTTGCCGATTTACTATTTTTTCAGCGTGACCTGAAGGCCTTGGTTGTGATTGAATTGAAAAAAGGAAAATTCAAGCCTTCTTATTTAGGACAGCTCAACTTCTATTTAGCAGCACTGGACGAGAAAGAACGCAAGAATGGAGAAAATCCGGCTATCGGTATTCTCCTTTGTCGAGAAGCAAATAAAAGTGTTGTGGAGCTGGCAATTCGGGATTATTCCAAACCGATGGGTGTTGCGACCTACCGTACTGCGGATGAACTGCCTGCCGGTTACAAGGTTCTTGCGCCAATTATTGAGGAAGTGCCGAAAATGCTGAATGAAGCGGAATATGAGGAAGGCAGTGAGGAAGAATGAAGCTGTATGAAAAAACAGGTTTCTGCAGGCAGAATTATACAATCTGCGAAATCCGCAAAGATGAGGTTGTGATGCTAAAAGATTTTCTCTATGAAGCGATTTTTATTCTGAAGGGTATAACTCCGACGCCGAGAAGTATCCTCGACCAGCCGGAGTTGCGAGTATACATAGATGATTTCGGTTCCCGGGAAGGGGATCATTGCCTGGCGGGTCTTTGGAGCTATCAATAACATTCTCCTGCTGATACCGTCGCTATCTTTAATTAGGAGCCGTCCGGATTTTTCACACTATCTCCTTATTCTCATCACGAATAGATCACATCTTGCGGTTATAGTGGTGGATGTAAACAAGGAACAGGCACTGCCCCGTCAGAATGTCAGAGCTGCCGTTTGTATATTATAGGATACAAAGACGGCGGGCAGTCATTTTATGATTGCGTCGGGAAAGTGCCGGAGCTTGCGAATAAACACAGAAAGGATATGATTTTTAGATGAAACGGAGATATGCAGCTATGGTTCTGGGCCTTGCCCTGACTTTGACATCAGTGAATTTCGCTTACGCTTCAGATACTTCCGCCGCAGCGGAGACGACAGATACCACGGAGAACACATCTGAAGCAGATACCGCAGATGACAGCAGTACGGCAGAGGCGGAAGCATCCGGGACAGACAGTGAGGATGCAAGCGGCACAGAGGACAGTGCGGAAGCCGCGGAAAACGAAGTATATGGAGAGATTACGGAGGTCGGAGAGGACAGCATCACGATTAATGTAGGAACCCTCAAAAAGGATCAGCCTCCGGCAGGGGAAGCGCCTGAGAGTATGACCGGAGATGCGCAAGCAGAAGAGGCTGAAACCTCAGAGACAGAGAGCGGTTCCGCAGAGGATACGGATACGTCGGAAGCAGAAGACGCCGGAATCGCTGAGGCAGAGGACAGCTCCGCAGAGGATACGGACACTGGGAATGCAGAGGCCGCGGACACAGAAGACAGCGGCAGCACAGCTCCGGCAGACGGAGAAGGTATGCAGGAGCCTGGGGCAGAGCCGTCAATGTTGGATATGACCGGAGAATCCCTGACCATTACTGTGACAGATACCACTGTTTACGAGAAGGAAGCTGCTCAGGAACCTCCTGCAGAGAAACCGGATGAACCGGGCGAGGGTGCCGGGGAAACCGCGGCAGACGGTATGGATGCTGACAGCGCAGAAGAAGTAGACGACACAGCGGAAGCAGACGATATAGAGGAAGCAGAAGATGCAGCAGAAGCGGACGCTATAGTGGAAGCAGATGATGCAGCGGACACAGACGCCGCGGCGGAGGATGCGGCTCCTGGAGACGGGCAGGCTATGACGGCGGAGGAAGATCCCGCCCCTGAAATGGAAACAGAGTCTATCGCGCTGGAAGATATCCAGGCAGGGGATATTGTAAAAGTGACATTGGATGAAGATGGAAACGCGGAGGCTGTCTTAGTTATGAATCAAAATAGGCAGGGAGGCGGAAACGGCGCTCCGGCAGGTGAGGCGCCGGAAGAAGCAGCAGGCGCGGAAGCCGGGGATGCGGAGAACGATGTAGCTGCGGACAGTACGGCTTCAGAGGCAGAAACATCAGAGGACAGCGCCGGAACAGATTCTGCAGAAGCTGATACGGCCGCCGACGGCGCAGAAGCAGCGGAAGAATAACAAGCGGAAGAATAAAATGCTTGACAATATGCAGAAATTATGTTATTTTTATAAAAAATTTAATTTGGTAAACCGTTGAAGCGGAGATCAAAGCAATAATGCGCGCACAGAGAGTCCGGGAGGGTGAGAGCCGGGCCGAGATGCAGATTGCCAAATGGACCGCGGAGGGCGCAGTGAAAGGCGGACGCCGAGTATTCTGCGACGTGGGGCATACGTCAGTTGCCGGGAATATGATGGTATTCCGCAAAGCGCACGGGCCGTTCCGTGAATCAAGGTGGCACCGCGGGTGGATTTTACGCTCGTCCTTGACAGAGGATTATTCTGTCAGGGGCGGGCGTTTTTATATTAGTGGAATTATGACTGCCTGCGGCAGTCTGCATCTGGCGAACAAAGTGTGCTTGCACGCTTTGTTCTATCATAAGAAATAGAAACACGACGAAGATCACAGAGGAGGTAGGTTTTATGTATCCCACATTACAGACGATGAAGAAGCTTGCGTCGGAGGATGATTATAAACGGATCCCGGTCTGCCGGGAGCTGCTGGCGGACCGCTATACGCCGGTAGAGGTGATGCGTATACTGAGAAATGCCAGCAGACATTGTTTTTTGCTGGAAAGCGCCGGACAGACGGAGGTTTGGGGGCGGTATTCCTTCCTGGGCTTCGATCCTTCCATGGAGCTGACCTGCATGAACGGCATCATGAAAATACGGTATACAGACGGCGAAAGAAAAAGCGCGGACAGAACGAATGAGTCGGCGGCGCAGAAACAGGATGCCGGAGAAACAAAGGCAGAAAAAAGAGGAGAAGAGAAGAAAAGAAATGAGGAAAGGGAAAAGAATTTCCGGGACGCGGACAGAATCTCAGCAAAGGAGGATGCGGAGATAATGACGAACCATCCGGGCGAAATGCTGAGAAAAATCCTGAGGGAATACAAAAGTCCTGTACTGGAAGAGCTGCCGCCTTTTACCGGAGGGCTGGCGGGATATTTTTCCTACGATTACATCCGGTACAGCGAGCCGAAGCTGAGACTGGGAGAGCATGACGATCCGGATTTCCGGGATATGGATCTGATGCTTTTCGATCAGGTGATCGCTTTTGACCATTACAGGCAAAAGGTGTTTCTGATCGCGGGAGTGAGGACAGAAAACCTGGAGGAATCCTACAGAGAAGCGGAGGCAAAGCTTCAGGAAATGGCGGAGCTTTTGAAAAACGGAAAGAAAAAGGAGTTCGCTCCGCTGAAGCTCCGGTCGGAGATAGAGCCTCAGTTTTCAAAAGAAAGATATTGTTCCATGGTGGAAAAAGCCAGACATTATATCCGGGAGGGCGATATTTTTCAGGTGGTGCTTTCCAACCCTATGAGAGCCAAGGCGGAGGGAAGCCTGTTCGATACCTACCGGGCTCTGAGAGCCTCCAACCCGTCGCCGTATATGTTTTATTTTTCAAGCGACGATATTGAGATCGCGGGGGCATCTCCGGAAACTCTGGTAAAGCTGGAGAGAGGGAAGCTGACCACCTTTCCGCTGGCGGGAACAAGACCCAGAGGAAAAAACAGGCAGAAGGACGCGGAGCTGGAGGCCGGACTTCTGGAGGATGAAAAAGAGCTGGCGGAGCATAATATGCTGGTGGATCTGGGGAGAAACGATATTGGAAAAATAAGCAGAACCGGAACCGTGCAGGTGGAAAAATATTTATCTGTAGAAAAATTTTCCCATGTTATGCACCTGGGCTCCACGGTATCAGGGGAGCTGCGCGGGGACAAAGACGCCATAGACGCGGTGGACGCCATCCTTCCGGCGGGAACTCTCTCCGGCGCGCCGAAATTCCGGGCCTGTCAGATCATCGAGGAGCTTGAGCAGAGCAGGAGGGGAATCTACGGAGGAGCCGTGGGATACCTGGATTTTGCCGGGAATCTGGACGTCTGCATCGCCATAAGACTGGTATATAAGAAGAACGGCGCCGTATGTATCCGTTCCGGGGCCGGAATCGTGGCGGACAGCGTGCCGGAGAAGGAATTCGAGGAGTGCCGGAACAAGGCGAAGGCTGTGATCCAGGCAATCAAGCAGGCGCAGGAGGGATTGGAATGATCATACTGATTGATAACTATGACAGCTTTTCTTATAACCTGTATCAGTTGGTGGGCTCGGCGGAGCCGGATATCCGTGTGATACGAAATGATGATTACAGCGTGGAGGAAATTGCGGATATGAAGCCTGAGGCGCTGATCCTTTCCCCGGGGCCGGGAAGGCCGGAGAAAGCAGGCGTATGCATAGAGGCGGTCCGGCATTTTGCCGGGAAAATTCCCGTTTTGGGCGTTTGCCTGGGGCATCAGGCCATCTGCAAGGCCTTTGGCGGAGAGGTTTCCTACGCGAAAGAGCTGATGCACGGAAAGAAAAGGAACATATATATAAAAGAGAACAGCCGTCTTTTTCAGGGAATGGGGACCTCATTCGAGGCGGCCCGGTATCATTCGCTGGCCGCGGTGAGGGAGAAGCTGCCGGAGGATCTGAGGATCACGGCGGAATCCGGCGACGGAGAGATCATGGCGGTGGAGCACAGAGAATTTCCGGTGTTTGGCGTACAGTTCCACCCGGAATCTGTGATGACGCCCCAGGGACATGTGATCATAGAAAATTTTATAAAATGTATTCCCGGAGAAGGCTTTCAGAGCTGACAGCCGGAACATACAGTATTTACAGAAACTGATAAAAAAATCGAATGGAGGAAGAGACATGATCAAAGAGGCAATATTAAAACTGGCAGAGAAGAAGGATTTATCCTATCAGGAAGCGGAAGAGGTAATGAACGAGATTATGGGCGGGGACGCGTCTCCGGTGCAGATGTCGGCGTATCTGACGGCCCTCTCCCTGAAAGGTGAGACCATCGACGAGATCACGGCGTCGGCGGCGGGGATGCGGGCGCACTGCATCAAGCTCCTTCATGACCTGGATGTACTGGAGATCGTAGGGACAGGGGGAGACGGAGCCAATTCCTTTAACATTTCCACTACCTCGTCCCTTGTCATAGCGGCGGGCGGCGTGCCGGTGGCGAAGCACGGAAACAGGGCCGCCTCCTCCAAAAGCGGCGCGGCGGACGTACTGGAGGCGCTGGGCGTGAATATCACCATCCCGCCGGAAAAAAGTGCGGAGCTTCTGAAGAAGATCAATATTTGTTTTCTCTTCGCGCAGAATTATCATATTGCCATGAAATATGTGGCGCCCATCAGAAAAGAGCTGGGAATCCGGACGGTGTTCAATATCCTTGGCCCCCTCAGCAATCCGGCAGGAGCTAATATGGAGCTGATGGGAGTTTTCGACGAGGCGCTGGTGGAGCCTCTTGCTCAGGTCATGGCGAAACTGGGAGTTGTCCGGGGAATGGTGGTTTACGGTCAGGATAAGCTGGACGAAATTTCCATGAGCGCGCCCACCTCCGTGTGCGAGATCCGGGACGGATGGTTCCAGTCCTACGAGCTGACGCCGGAGCAGTTCGGCTATGAGAGATGCGCCAAGGAGGAGCTTCAGGGAGGAACGCCGGAGGAAAACGCGGCGATCACCAGAGATATCCTTCAGGGAAAGGAGCGCGGACCAAAACGTCAGGCGGTGTGTCTGAACGCGGGAGCTTCTTTATACATCACAGGCAGAACAGAGACGATAGAAGAAGGAGTCCGGCTGGCTGAAGAGCTGATCGACAGCGGCGCGGCCATGAAAAAGCTGGAGGAATTTATCCGGGAATCCAACGCGTGATTGAGGAAGTGTCCGGCATGGAGCTATCTGCAGGCATCATAATACAGGAGTCCTGCAACTGTGAGAATATGGAGGCGGAAAAACTGTGCCGCGTTGGAGTGTAAAATCCGTGGGAGCTATCGCTCCGGGCGCTTCAGAGAGGAAGGTAAAATGAGTATATTAGACGAGATAGCAGCCAGAACCCGGGAGAGGATCCAGGAGGAAAAGAGACGGATCCCCCAGGCAGCTCTGCTGGAAAAGATCCGTGAAAGAGGTCTGCCGGACGGCGGGAAAAAAGAAACATACAGCCAGGACCGGGAGACGGCGGGACAGTTCCGGTTTTATCAGGCATTGAAAAAAGAAGGCATGTCCTATATCTGTGAAGTAAAAAAAGCGTCCCCCTCCAAGGGAATCATCGCCCCGGAATTTCCATGGCTGAGCATTGCCGGAGAATATGAGGCGGCGGGTGCTTCCGCCATATCCTGTCTTACAGAGCCTTATTATTTTCTGGGTGCGGATCAGTACCTGGCGGAGATCGCGGACAGGGTAAAGATTCCCGTACTGAGAAAAGATTTTACAGTAGATGAGTATATGGTGTATCAGGCGGCGGCGCTGGGTGCTTCCGCGGTGCTTCTGATCTGCGCTCTGCTGGACGACGGACGGCTGAGAGCATATCGGGAGCTGGCGGAGACCTTTGGGCTGGACGCGCTGGTGGAGGCGCACGATGAGGAAGAAACAGAGAGAGCGCTGAAAAGCGGCGCGAGGATCATAGGGGTGAACAACCGGGATCTGAAAACCTTCCAGGTGGATATGGACAACAGCATCCGTCTCAGAAAAATGGCTCCGGAAAACGTGCTGTTTGTTTCAGAAAGCGGTATACGAACCCCGGAGGATATCCGGCGGCTGAGGGAAAATCAGGTGGACGCTGTGCTGATCGGCGAGACGCTTATGAGAAGGCCGGACAAGAGAAAGGCTCTGGAGGAGCTGAACGGCGGCCCGCTGGCCGGATAGGGGAAGGGTAAAAAGCAGGGACTGCGAAATTGTCCGTGCGGGGACAAAAACCGGAGACGGCAGATCAGACTGTGACGAAGCCGGTATTTCAGGAGGAAAGGAGCGGGACCGGGATGAAGACAAGGATCAAGATATGCGGGCTCAGACGGGAGGAGGACGTACAGGCGGTGAATGAGGCAAAACCGGATTTCTGCGGATTTGTGATCGAGGTGCCGAAAAGCTTCCGCAGCGTGACGGCTTCCCGGGTGAGAGAGCTGGCGGAGAGACTGGACAGGGATATACAGGCGGTGGGAGTTTTTGTCAACGCGCCGGAGGAGCTGGCGGCGGAGCTATTGAACGAGGGTGTGATCAGAATGGCCCAGCTTCACGGGCAGGAGGACGAAGCATATATCCGGAGGCTGAGAAAGCTTACGGACAGACCGCTGATACAGGCTTTTTCCGTGAGAACAGAAAAAGATATAGAACATGCTCTGAACAGCGCCGCCGATTATATCCTGCTGGATCAGGGCGGAGGGGGAACAGGAAAGCCCTTTGACTGGTCGCTGATCCACGGAATAGAAAGACCGTTTTTCCTGGCCGGAGGTCTCAGCGGGGAAAATCTTGAAAGCGCAATCCACAAGATACACCCATACGCTGTGGATTTAAGCAGCGGTGTGGAAACGGATATGTGGAAAGATCCTGTAAAAATAAAAAATGCCGTAGAAATTGTAAGAAGGACGTAAAGAAGCGGCGGCAGGCAGGAGCAGAATACATAGGAAGGGGCGGGAAGAACCGCTCAAATAGAGATTGAAAGGAGAAGTATCATGCCAGGAGGAAGATTTGGAATACACGGCGGACAGTATATACCGGAAACGCTGATGAACGCGGTTCTGGAGCTGGAGGAGGCCTATGAGCATTATAAAAACGATCCGGAATTTAACCGGGAGCTTACAGAGCTTCTGAACGATTATGCCGGACGCCCGTCAAGGCTGTATTACGCCGCACATATGACGAAGGATCTGGGAGGAGCGAAGGTTTATCTCAAAAGGGAGGATCTGAACCATACGGGGGCTCACAAGATCAATAATGTTCTCGGTCAGGTGCTCCTTGCGAAAAAAATGGGAAAAACCCGTGTGATTGCTGAGACGGGAGCCGGGCAGCACGGGGTGGCAACAGCCACGGCCGCCGCTCTGATGGGAATGGAGTGCGAGGTTTTTATGGGAAAGGAGGATACGGAGCGTCAGGCCCTCAACGTATACCGGATGCGCCTTCTGGGTGCCAAAGTCCATGCGGTCTCCTCAGGAACAGCTACGCTTAAGGACGCGGTTTCTGAGACAATGAGGGAGTGGACAAACAGGATCGCGGATACGCACTATGTTCTGGGTTCTGTGATGGGGCCTCATCCCTTTCCCACCATTGTCCGTGATTTTCAGGCTGTGATCTCCAGGGAAATAAAGGAGCAGATGCTGGAAAAAGAAGGGAAGCTTCCCGACGCGGTGCTTGCCTGCGTGGGCGGGGGCTCCAACGCCATCGGCACCTTCTATCATTTTATTGAGGATAAAAATGTGAGGCTGATCGGCTGCGAGGCCGCGGGCAGAGGTGTGAATACTGCGGAGACGGCGGCCACCATCGCTACGGGAAGACTTGGGATCTTCCATGGGATGAAGTCCTATTTCTGCCAGGATGAGTACGGTCAGATCGCCCCGGTGTACTCGATCTCAGCCGGACTGGATTATCCCGGCGTGGGCCCGGAGCATGCTTATCTGTATGACACCGGAAGAGCGGAGTATGTTCCGGTGACGGACGAGGAGGCTGTGGACGCCTTTGAGTACCTTTCCAGGACGGAGGGGATCATTCCGGCCATAGAGAGCGCCCACGCTGTGGCTTACGCGAGAAAGATCGTGCCGCGGATGAAGAAGGATCAGTGTGTGGTAATTACAATTTCCGGGCGGGGAGATAAGGACTGCGCAGCCATTGCCCGCTACAGAGGGGAGGATATTCATGAGTAAACGGATTGAAGAGGCGTTTGCCGGAGGAAAAGCTTTTATACCATTTATTACCTGCGGGGATCCGTCCCTGGAGATTACAGAAAAGATTGTTTACGCTATGGAAGAGGCGGGAGCGGATCTCATTGAGCTTGGGATTCCGTTTTCAGACCCTACGGCCGAAGGGCCGGTGATCCAGGCCGCCAATATCCGGGCGCTGTCCGGCGGCGTCACTACGGACAGAATACTTGATATGGCGGCAAGAATACGGAAAAAAACAGCTATTCCCATGGTGTTTATGACATACGCCAACGTCGTTTTTTCTTATGGGACAGAGAGGTTCTGCCAAAGAGCGGCGGAAGCGGGGATGGACGGACTGATCCTGCCGGATGTGCCCTTTGAGGAAAAAGAGGAGTTCGCGGAAGCCTGCCGTCAGTATGGTCTGGATCTGATATCCCTGATCGCGCCTACTTCACAGGAAAGGATCGCCGGGATCGCCCGGGAGGCGGAGGGCTTCGTGTACTGTGTCTCTTCCCTTGGCGTTACGGGAATGAGAAGTTGTATCACCACAGACATCGGAGCTATGGTAAGGATGGTGAAGGAGCAGAAAAATATCCCCTGCGCGGTAGGGTTCGGGATCTCCACGCCGGAGCAGGCGGCGAAAATGGCGGCCCAAGCGGACGGGGTGATCGTGGGCTCCGCCATCGTGAAGCTCTGCGAGGCCTACAGGGAGGAGTGCGTGCCGTACATTTATGATTATGTAAAGAAAATGAAGGACGCGATCCGGTAAAGCTGCATCCCAATATGCGAATATGAACATAATTGTGGGTGCGTTCAGTGAGGAAAGATCCATAAGCATAAAAATGATCAGGCGCCGGAAGCTGCCGGATGAATTATCCTGAGTTATGTGTGCTTATATGCATACGGAATTACAGAAATAATTAACGAAAATATAATGCAGTGGGGAAGAAATTTTATAGAAATCTGCATAAAAATATTTTTTTGTCTCAAAAAGATTGACTTTTCCTGAAAGTAGGAGTAGAATTCAGCACATAACAGCGAAGGCGCCGTAAGATTATATCTGCGGCGCCTTTTTATAACCGGATGGCACAAGGGTGTGTATTGCTGCGGCTGGCGGCGGCAATACGCACCCTCTTTTTTTACAGACGGCAGTGCGGCGCAGAGCTGCCGGCCAGATCGGTAGGGAAAAGGAGGAATGGTATATGTATTCAGCTACAGACGTAATTTGGGTACTGATCGGAGCGATATTGGTATTCTTTATGCAGGCGGGGTTTTCTCTCTGTGAGGCGGGACTTACCCGGGCAAAAAATACAGGAAATATTTTAATGAAGAACATGATGGATTTCTGCATCGGCACGCCGTGCTACTGGCTGGTAGGCTTCGGCCTGATGTTCGCTGGAGCCGGACCGCTGGTCGGCGGCCTGGATCCGCTGATCCGTGGTACTTATGATTTTGGGACACTTCCAACCTGGTGCTACGCCATCTTTCAGACGGTATTCTGCGCTACAGCCGCTACCATCGTATCCGGCTCCATGGCGGAGAGAACGAACTTCAAGGCATACTGTGTTTACAGCGCGGCCATCAGCCTGGTGGTATATCCCATTTCCGGCCATTGGATCTGGGGCTGCGGCTGGCTGGCTTCTCTGAATTTCCATGATTTCGCAGGATCTACCTGCGTACACATGGTAGGAGGACTGATCGCCTGCCTGGGCGCGGCAATGTTAGGGCCCCGTATTGGAAAATACGGAAAAGACGGAAAAGCCAAGGCCATCCCGGGACATAATATGACTGCTGTTGCTTTGGGCGTATTTATCCTCTGGTTCTGCTGGTTTGGATTTAACGGCGGTTCTACAGTGGCAATGAGTACAGACTCGGATATGGTGCTTGCCTCTCTTGTAATGTTTAATACAAACCTTGCCGCCGCGGTAGCTACCTGTGTGGCAATGATCTTCACCTGGGTCCGTTACGGCAAGCCGGACGTTTCCATGACGCTCAACGCGGCTCTGGCAGGTCTTGTGGCTATTACAGCGGGCTGTGACTGTGTGACTCCTGTGGGCGCGTTTTTCATCGGCGCTGTAGCGGGTGTGCTGGTAGTAGTTGGTGTAGAATTTTTTGATAATGTGGCGAAGATCGACGACCCTGTAGGCGCGGTATCAGTTCATATGATAAACGGTATGTGGGGAACGATCGCAGTGGGACTGTTCAGCAACGGCGGAGACGGCGTCGGCGTAGGACTTTTCTACGGAGGCGGATTTACCCAGCTTGGCGTTCAGCTTCTGGGAATCGTATCAGTATCGGCTTATGTTCTTATCGTGATGTTTATTATTTTCAAATTGATCGATAAAACCATTGGTCTCCGTGTTCCGGCAGAAGTTGAGATCGACGGCCTTGATATTCATGAACACGGCCTTGTTTCCGCATATGCAGGCTTCGCTATTTCCGATGTAGCGAATCCGGATATGGAAGTCAACGAAAATACAGATCTTGGAGAAGAGGACGTTTCCAAAGCCTCCGCCCGTCAGATGGACGCGGCTGTGAAGGTAGTGAAATCCACGATTGTGGACGGCGAATACGATACAGGTATGCACAAGGTAAGTATTATCTGCCGTCTTTCCAGATTTGACGCTCTGAAAAACAGCCTGAACAAGCTGGGGGTGACAGGTATCACCATGACGCAGGTAATGGGCTGCGGAATCCAGCACGGAGCCAGTGAAAAATACCGAGGCGTAGAAATGGACGCCAGTCTTCTTCCGAAGATCAAGGTCGAAGTGGTCGTAAGTAAGATCCCTGTAGACGCGGTTATCGAAGCGGCCAAGAAAGCTCTGTACACCGGACATATCGGAGACGGAAAGATCTTTGTTTATAATGTGACGAGAGTTGTAAAGGTCCGCACGGGAGAAGAGGATTTTGAGGCTCTCCAGGATGTGGAGTGATGAAAAGGAAATCATTGAAATAGAATAAAGAGAGTGTCATTACGCACATACCGATAGCGTGTTTTTCGCAAAACTCGTTGTCTTGAAAGAAGCAAAAAGATACACAAAAAAATCATCCACCCGCGGGTGGATGATTTTTTGTTGCGGTTTGAAGCCAACACAAATTATAAACAGAAGCATATCAAGTAAGATGTATTACAAATAGTAGCAGTTCAGCTTATACAGATGTCCGCTCGCAAAACACGCAAGCATGTTTTATGCTTCCCGAACACTGTATGGCTGGACTGTTGCTGCAAATAAATTATTGACACCAAATACGATACCACATATAATAAATTTAGGAGGTATTCAAGATGTCAAAATGGGATAAACTGCTAACACGTATATGTTCATTATCAAAAGATCTCAGATTCGACGAATTGCGTAAGGTGTTAGAAAGTTTTGGATATGAAATGAATGTTCCACGAGGAGGGAGCAGTCATTATACATTTAGAAAAACTGGATGTCAGCCTATTACGATACCGAAACACGAACCAATTAAGAGGGTTTATGTTGAGATGGTGAAACAGATTGTAGAAAGTGAGGAAAACAACGATGAAGACAGTGAATGATTATATGGCAATGCCCTACCGCATGGAAATTGTTGAAGACAAGGATGAAGGTGGATTCGTGGTTACTTATCCAGATCTGCCAGGCTGTATCACTTGCGGAGAAACAATTGAGTCTGCGGTTGCAAATGCTGCGGATGCGAAGAAAGCATGGATTGAAGCTGCTTTGGAGGAAGGAATCAAAATTCAGGAACCGGATAGCCTGGAGGATTATTCGGGACAGTTTAAGTTGCGGATTCCACGCAGTCTGCATCGTATGCTTGCAGAACATTCCAAGAGAGAAGGAATCAGCATGAATCAATACTGTGTTTATCTTCTTTCGAGAAATGATGCAATGCTGACAAAATAATGGAGACAGAAAAATGCAGCAAAAAACTCCGGCGCCTTAGGGCCGGAGTTTTTTTATGTCGTTTCAGAATTCCGCAATGGGCGGGGATGGGTTAGAATAATCCGGTGATCTTTCCGGTCTCGTCCACGTCGATCTTCTCAGCGGCCGGTACCTTGGGAAGTCCGGGCATGGTCATGATCTCGCCGGTAAGAGCTACGATAAAGCCTGCTCCCGCGGAGATCTTCAGGTTGCGCACAGTTACCTCGAAATCTGTGGGCGCGCCGAGCTTCGTCTGGTCGTCTGTCAGGCTGTACTGGGTCTTCGCCACGCAGATCGGGCAGTTTCCAAAGCCAAGATTCTCAAGCTGCTTCGCCTGCTTCTGGGCGTTGGCGGTAAGGACGGCTCTCTTTCCTCCGTAGATCTTCTGTACGATCTGGTTCAGCTTATCCTCAATGCTTCCTTCCAGTTCATAGGAATAGGTGAAGTCGTTGGGCTCTTCCACAAGACGGATCACTTCTTCCGCAAGCTTGATTCCGCCTTCGCCGCCCTTTGCCCATACCTCGGACAGGGCTACGTTTACGCCCAGCTCCTTGCATTTTGCCTCCACCAGGTCAAGCTCTGCCTTGGTGTCAGTGGGGAACGCGTTGATAGCCACTACGCAGGGAAGCTTATATACGTTCTTGATGTTGCTTACATGCTTCAGAAGGTTCGGCATACCTTTTTCCAAAGCTTCCAGATTCTCGTTGTTGAGATCCGCTTTAGCCACGCCGCCGTTGTATTTCAGGGCACGGACTGTCGCTACGACTACTACGGCGTTAGGTGTCAGGCCAGCCATACGGCATTTGATATCCAGAAATTTCTCAGCGCCCAGGTCTGCTCCGAAGCCTGCCTCTGTGATGGTGTAGTCGGCCAGCTTCATGGACATCTTCGTTGCGGTCACGGAGTTGCAGCCGTGAGCGATGTTCGCGAACGGTCCGCCGTGTACGATAGCCGGAACGTGCTCCAGTGTCTGTACCAGGTTCGGCTTCAGGGCGTCCTTCAGAAGGGCCGTCATAGCGCCTTCCGCGTGGAGGTCATGAGCGGTCACCGGCTTCTGCTCGGAAACCTTGCCGTAGGTATAGCCGATGATGATGCGGCCAAGTCTTGCCTTCAGATCGTTGATGTCGCTTGCCAGACAGAGAACTGCCATGATCTCGGACGCTACGGTGATGTCATAGCCGTCCTCACGGGGCATTCCGTTTGTCCTTCCGCCCAGGCCGTCCACTACGTTGCGGAGCTGGCGGTCGTTCATGTCCACGCATCTTCTCCAGGTGATCTTCCTGGGGTCGATGTTCAGCGCGTTGCCCTGGAAGATATGGTTGTCGATCATGGCTGCCAGAAGGTTGTTGGCTGCTCCGATGGCGTGGAAATCGCCTGTGAAATGAAGATTGATATCCTCCATCGGCACTACCTGGGCGTATCCGCCGCCGGCCGCGCCGCCCTTAACACCGAATACCGGTCCGAGGGAGGGCTCGCGGAGAGCTACCATGACGTTTTTGCCCAGCTTCTGCATACCGTCCGCAAGACCTACGGTCGTGGTGGTCTTGCCTTCTCCGGCGGGAGTCGGGTTGATGGCGGTCACCAGGATCAGCTTGCCGTCCTGCTTATCGGTTTCCTTCAGAAGGTTGTAGTCGATCTTTGCCTTATATTTTCCGTACTGCTCCAGGTATTTGTCGTCAATACCTGCTTTTGCCGCAATCTCGGTAATCGGCTGCATTTCGCACTCCTG
>DXEG01000042.1 GCA_019115125.1 Candidatus Blautia faecipullorum | reverse complement strand
TCGTCCTCGGTGTAGCAGCCTTCCTCCACCGCCTGCTGAAACAGATCGTCAAAGGTTTCTTTCAATGCTTCATAAGCGTCCATACTTAAATCCTCCTATGGGTGCGCCTGCCATCAATGGCGGCGCTTTTTGGGTTTGTCGGGCAGGATATGCCCCTCGATGATTGCAGCGTGACGGCGGATCTGAAGCTGGCCCTGGCGTTCCAGGGACCGCATCCGGGCATATTCGTCCTCGGTCAGAAACAGCCGCTTATACTGGCCCCTGCGCCCCAGGGGACAGTGGGTGGACAGAATGAGAAATTCTGCCATGTGCCGGGTATCGTCCTTGAACCGTTCCACAGCCAGCAGATCGTGGCCTTCCAGCGGGAGATGCAGAGGTTTCATGCCTTGCGCCCCCTTTCGTGAATATCCAGGACCGCACAGCCATACCGGGCGATGAGCAGGGCGTTCACAATCATGCGGAGCGCCGCAGCGTCTACAACCTCGGCATCTGCCAGGTCACGGGTTGTCAGTCCTCCCGCGTTGGTGTAGATGCCCCGCGCAGCGATATAGAGGGTGTAGTCATGGGGCGAAATCTCATGGAGCCTTGCATAATCGAACTCCGCGCCCCGCCTGCACAGGCAGTTTCCAGCGCGGCGGTAAATGTCCTCATCGGAAGTGAACAGGAACATGACCGCAAAGAAGGCAGGCGTGTCCCGGCGCTTGCTGTGGCCCAGGTGGATTTTCACGCCCTCCATGCGCTGCCGGTGCCGCTCATCCTTCCAGAGCATACCGGGGAAATCCCGGATCAGCGGTTCCAGGCGAGCCATCAGGCGCTTGTCATGGGGAAACATCTGCCGGACCACCTCTGCATAGCTCACAACGCCCGCCTCAATGCGCTCGGCCATCCAGGGGCAGCCGCAGGCGGTGCAGCCAAATTTCTTGACATACTCGGTACAAAGTTTGCAGTCCACATCTTCCGGTGTGTATTTGAAAGTGTTGATATACATGGATACCTCCTTATGAAAATGAAAAAGCCGGGCAAATGGATTGTCCGGCGGTTTAGGTGTATTCGGTTTTATCGCTCCTGGCTGCGCTGGCGTTTCTTCTGCCATGCCTCAAGCAGCTTGATGATGGTGTTCTCCATTTGCAGGGGCGTATAGGATTTTGGAAAATACTTGCGTATGCGTTCCCCGTCAAAGGTCAGACTGAACTTCTCCGGCTTCTTTTCCTCGGACATGATTGCCAGCATACTGTCCTCATTGAGCCGCCCGGCCTGGCTGAATTTCTTCATCCGCTGGGCCTGGGAGAGTGACGGGGTGGCCTGCTCATAGTCTATCGTGGTGACGAGCATCTGCTGTTCCTCCGGCTTGAGGAAAGACAGTTCATAAGCCGGATTGAAAGCGATTTTCTTTTCGTCAACCATCTGCAACAGCTCCGGGGACAGCTCATTCAGGCGAATATACCTCTGTACCTGGGATTTGCTTTCCCCAGCCTGCTCTGCAATTTGCTCAATCGACCATTTTGACTTCTGCCCAACTTGGTCAGAAGTTAAATCGTTTCGTGCGCCCTGCCGCTTGATGGCCTCCAGCTTCATCTTGTATGCCTTGGCCCTTTCGCTGGGCAGGATGTTCTCCCGCTGAAGGTTACTGTCCACCATGATGATGGTGGCGGCGTCCCGGTCCAGGTTGCGGATCAGGACCGGCATCGTGTCCAGACCGGCCTGCTCACAGGCGTACTTGCGCCGGTGTCCGGCCACAATCTCATAGCCGCCTTCCTCGCGGGGCCGCACAATGGCAGGGACAATCACGCCATACTCTTTGACGCTCTGGATTGTCTCCCGCATTTCCTCATCGTCCCGCACCTGAAAAGGATGGTCCGGGAATGTGTGAAGGTCGGTCAGCGGCAGGCGGACCACCACTTCTTCCTGGGGTGGCTGCTGGGTAGGCGGGGCGGTTTTCTTTCGTCCCCTGGCAGGTGACGCGGGCTTGTCGCTCAATGCTTCTCACCTCCATTGAGACACAAAAAGGAGGCCCAGCCCGGAACCTCCTTTCGCATCTGATTTTAGGCATAGAAAAACGGACATCAGCAGAAACACTAATGTCCGTCAATCCATCGGCTCACAAGAGCCACTATTTTCAGTTGTCCGGCTTCACACAGGGGAGGCTCCGGCGGAGCCTGGTACACATCACGACAGTTCTTTTTGCCACTTCATTCTCTTGTCGTTCCCTGTGTTTTGCCCTTAATTTTTCCCTCACGAGCGTCTGTGAGGCCATAGAAATGCGGTAATATTCGATAACAGCCTATAACGCCTTCGCATGGATAAATTGGCGTATTTTCAAGGGTTTCCGGGGCTTTAACGGCACCCTATAACGCCTTTTGGAAGGTGGTAAAAACTCAAAGGGCTAATTATGATTTCTGTGAACCCCATATATTTTACTCGGAAGAGTATCCCTTGTCAGGTATACTTTCTGTTCTTCCATTATTCCTTCATCAATCTTTTCGTATGCTTCAAGCGAAAACTCATCTACGGAATAAAAAAACAAGCGTACATAATGCTCAATACCATCATCTGTGTATTCTATCGTGTTATTTATAAAGTCATATATCAGATTGAGTTTCCTGCCATCAGCATACTCAAAAATGAATTCTGGGTTGAAATGTCTGAATCCCCTTATCTTCTTACATAGTTCATCAAAGCAATCTATCTCTGACATCTTAAGCTCTGCTTCTTTATCCGATGGAATGATGCAGACTCCAAGCAAAACAAAATATAGATATATAGCATTAGCACGTGTCTTTTCAACTATACTCCAGTCATACAGATTATGAGTATGGAAATAACCATTTCGACATTCGATGCGGAAGCAACACACCATATCCGCAATAGTATCAGACAAAGACGGATCTCTAAAAATATGCGGATTATTCCGAAGGAAAAATTCAAAGGTACCAATAGAGCTATCCATGTATTCAATTTGATTATGTGTAAGATCTATATATGGAAAGCTCTTCTTCTGATATTCTTTCTTTGTATTAACAAACAGTTCGTTCCAAGCGCCTCCCCCTTTTTCAAATATCCGAACAGCATTATCATAAGCCTTTCCACGAATGTTGTTAGCTCTACTCATTGAAATCTTACAGTTATTATCAACATTAACCATCACAATTGTGTGAAGTAATTGCTCAATAGATTTTAGATACCCGCTAATCAAAGATGTATAATCAAAGTTTTTCTTCCCATCCAAAGAATGAAAAAGCCATTCAGATGTAATAAAACTTTCAGCATACTCATTTGATCCTATCATAGTTTTGAACAGGCCTCTATCCAAATAGTTTACTTCCATTACATGTAATGTAGACCTAGAAAACTCATTTGAAGCAAGATATAAGTATTGTTGAATCTTCTTGTTGCTACTATCGATAATCTGATAATAGTAACTATCATATTCCCAATCAGCAAGCACCTTTTCTTCATATGCTTTCTGAGTTGCCAAGTTCACGGAGGACAAGAACCGGATTGACTTATAGCCGGTTATTTCTCTTGCCATCTTCAGGTACTTGCCCATACACGCAATAAAAGAATCGTACTCACCTTCGGCAAAGTATGTATTGAAGAAATCTTCTATTTTAATAGCCTGCAACTTAACACCATCTTCCAGATAATGCGCATTTTCTCTTGCTATCCATTTATCTGATCTTCTTGCCTTCCATGTTCTTATGATGAAGGCAGAGTCAACATTGTAATTTTTAAGGATATCATTTACATCCTCATCCTTGTGGAAATCGTCATATTTATACCCAAGTATCTGATTATTTACATGAATAATGAATGAAAATGGTGCGTTTTTCCTATCATCAAGCACATCAAAAAAAAGCCCATATCTTTCCATTACTCGATACATAATAGCCGTTAGTAATGACTCTGTGCCCCTTTCTTCTCTGTCTATAACAAAACGGTAAAAATAAAAATCCGAATCTGCATACTGAAAAACCTCTGAATTCCATCCAGATGACGAACGCAACCAATCCTCTCTGAGCCTTTTCAAAGTCTTAAGGCTTTTCTCGGTTTCTTCAGTATATATGTCTGTGCAATCAACTTTCTTAAGGCTAGTAGTCATTGTCACACCTCCAAAATTCATTTATAAAAATAAGCATACAACCCGAAGATTATATGCCCAGTCCATCCTATATTGGAGCTAGCGCTCGCTGTTCACAGCGAACGCATACTCCATACAAGCATCAGACACATGCGTTGATACTCGCTCGGCTGCACTGGCATCCATCTTCACTGCGAAAATGGTGCCGACCGTAGCCGCGCCAAGGGCAACGACAAACTTCCAGTCAATGGTGACAACAAAGTTCATAGCACTACCTCCTTTCCAGAGCACAGCTCTAAGAATCATATTGGTAGACTACGTTGCTCTTCCAATCTCAAATCGGAATATTATAAAATACCACGGTTTGATTTGTATGTCAATAGCTTTTTTCAGATTTTCATAATATCACAGAATGGCCTCGATTGCAAAACTAAATTCCACCCTTTCTACATCTGATATGGAATTTACCAGTTCCAAATCTTGAAGTGGAATTTATTATTTCCAAAATTATCTATCTGTTGTCCTGGTCGGCTACCTCACAGAAATGGAGATATTCTATTATGACTACAAAACGGCTTTCCTCCGGGATTCCAATAACTCCCAGTCGGTCATCGATATCTTTGACCGTCTTTATCTTGAATTAAGACCCGATATTTTCATGGGGCTTTTCCCGGTCATTCTGGCTAATAACGGCAGTGAATTTTCCAATCTATACGGTTGGCTTCTTCCGGTGTGATCTCTGCGGGAAGGAAGGACTGGCGGATTTGATAGCACAGCACATCCTTGTCTATAGTCTGCTCCCGGCCAGTAGTTGCCTTGTACTTGCTTTTCCATAAAAGAAATTCAGCGTCCACCGTGGCTGGGTCGCATTGGTAGGAGGATATGTATTTTCCGACCTCGGTCTTAACCGGATTTTTCCCGTAGTCAGTACAGTCTTTTATGGACTGTGCCACAGACAGGCACGGTGTGGTTTTGCGTTTCATCAGGCGTGTGGTTGCTATGGTCATCCCTCCTTCCGAAAGAAAACGGCGGCCTGTTCAGACCGCCGCATAGTTGCCGGATACTTCGGGCCAAGTTGGCCCGAGGCTGTCAGCTTGTGATGAAGTCCCGCAGAGTGTAGTTAAGGTACTGCACCCTTGCCAGCAGCCATACCGCCATTGTCGGAAATCCATACGGAGAGGCCAGAAAAGCAAGGAGCAGATAAGCCGCCGCCCCAATGTATTTCTGGGTAAACAGCAGGGCCACACCCACAATGGCATGGAGCACAAATACAAGACCCATGAGCCATGTGGCGATAAGCAGGAACATCATCATTGCAACGAAAACGGTCAGGATCGCCACCACAGGAGCGGTGAAAATCTTTAATACTAATCTCATAGGTTCAGCTCCTTTCTTACCTTTCTACCTCTATTTTACCAGGCCAAAAATTTGTGAACAATGTTGAGGACGGTTAGTAAATCTTGTCTCGGGACAAAATATTCAAAACACTAAAAAGGAGCAACCTTGAATGATTGCTCCATAAAACTTTTGCCTTATAATGTTGTTCCATAAAATTTAGATTATGTCATATCATTTGTTTGACTTAATAAATACTTTTCCAGCCAATCATATTTGTCCTTAATGGATTTCTGTAATTCTGTTGTTTCTCTTTTTATACTTCTTTCTGTGTTACATAATTTTAGAATATTTTCAATAACAAATTCAGTCTCTATCGGATTCATACATAGCTTCATACTATTCAAATAATTCAGATATATGAATCCATCTACATCCCTACACAAGATTTTGCCATTACACACTTTTTGCACACCGTCCTTGCGATATTTATTTTCATTAAATGCATACAAATTTTCTGCATATTCAGGATCTATAATTACTCTTGGAACTTTTGCTTTTTTCGATTCTAAAAAGTAAGCTCGATTCATCGCAGGGCCAAACCAGATATTCTTTTCGTTGTCATAAAATAAATCGCCATGTGTAATTGCACCACGAGCAATAAAACCACTTTTTAGAAATTCATACATCACTTTCTCAGTATTATAACAGGCAATTCCCATTAACTCATAAATGTTTTTTCGGCTATCTTCGATACCTTCTTTATAATCATAAATGATATATGCACAATCTGAAAATACATGCGTTTCTCTCTTATAAACAGTCCAATTATGAGCATTGTCCAATTCCTTTTCTCTTTCTACCATCGAACTGAAAATACTCATAACATTGTACCATTCATCAAAGTTTTTTCTATCTTGCGATCCTAAAATATCAATAAATACAACTACGACTTTTCTAAAGTTTTGCTCCATATAAACACCTCGCCATACTATATGTAAAATGTAAACTTGTCAGGTTGTACCATATTTTCCTTACAATTTAATAGACGCTTTCCCAATAAAAATAAACATACTTTCTTCGTTAGCCTGCTTCAATTTTACCAATCGTAATTGTCGGCTTTTTAATATAAACCATTCAGGAACATAAAAACTAATATGGGGATTTGCTGATTTGTACCATTCAATTTGCTTTTTGGCAAAAGTCAAAAAATCTGTATCAGAATGTAGCTTTTTAAGTTCCTTTCTTTTTAATTTACCTATGGTTTGTTTTCTTTCATTTCCCGCTGGATAAATATCTCCAGTCCATGCATCCAATCTATATCCAACATCTTTTGCATGCGCATGTGGGACTGATGGCTTATCATCTGCATCTCCAATAGTGAAAATCCAAATACAGTTTTGTAATTTTTCACGTGGAGAATAACCTTTAGGACTAATTATGTGATTTGTTTTATTTCTGTATCTCAAAGAAACTCTTTTAAACAATTTGCTTTTTCTAATCATAGTACCTTCCCGAATCCAAGTTTGTTAGTAAATCTATTATAAGATATTTACGTTACAATATCAATTAAGAGAAATTATATCTTCGGGCCAAGTTGGCCCGAGGCAAGAAAAAAGGAAAGGTGCAGACCACACAGGCCGCCCCCCTCCAATCATTTCTCCACGATAGTGGAAATCCCCCCCCCAGTACAGCAGACACCATTTCCCACATCCGGGAGTAATCCTGTTTCAGCCCTTCGATTTCCTCCGGGTACACGCCATAGGTATGGGCATGGACGGCCACCTGATTGAGATTGTTGGAGCACCGTCTTCGCAGGGAAACCAGCTCCCGGACAGGGGCAAGATCAACGTGGAGGATATAGCCATTTAAGGCCATCTTACGCATATAGGCCCCGGCGTTGGTAATACCGGCTTCGGCCATACGTTTCTGTATCTGTTCCAGCACGTCGGCTGTTACCATCACATGAAGGTGCCTATCCCGCTTGCGGCGGGCAATCATCGTTCCTCACGTTCCCGGCTACGTCTATGGTGGGGCGGCTCCGATCTGCGGGCTTCTTGGAGCGATAGTGGACGGGCAGGCCCTGTCACGGCCAGGATTGCCGGGAGCCGGGCGGAGTTCATAATCATCTACATGTTTTTTTATCAGGGGCTTCAAATAGGCAAGCTCGCCCCATGCCCGGATGGTGCCGCCCTCCACCATGCGCCGCTCGTCAAAGTTGATGCTCTCCACCGGGGCATTGTCGGGCGGCTTCGGGAAAGTGCCAATGTCAACGGGCCTCTGGGTGGAATAATAGCGGTAATAGTCCGGCTTTTCCCTCTGGCCTTCCGGGCGTTCCTGCACATGGAACAGCTCCTTGTAATCGTCAATGCGCTTTAAGAAGTCCTTCTCACCCCACTTCATTTCATTGTGGTAATGGCCCCAGTAAATCAAGAATTTTTTGATAAAATTCTTTTGGATAAATATCTCGATATTTTGCATATTCAGAGGACACTTTTCCCCAATCAAATCCCTTTCCATTATCTATCATTTTATCTTTGATAATCAAAAGGCAATCACCTCCACAATTCCAATTTGACTTTCAAAAAATTATGAACTTTTAACAGCGGTTACAGCAATCTGCTCTGTTTTTGTGCTGGGATTTTAACCAGTTTATATGTGTCTAAAAGCGTTACCTTCTCTTTCGGTAATCTCTTGGTGAGAAGCCTGTTTTTTCCTTAAAGCATTTCCCGAAATGACTGATTTGCCGAAAACCTACGCTGCTGGAAATCGTGCCTATTGGTTCATCAGAGTTTTTCAGTAATTCGGCTGCCTTGGAAAGCCTGTATTCCGTCAGATACTTGTAAGGCGTTGTCTGCATACTTGACTTAAAGCACCGCAAACATTCTGATTTACTGACATTTGCACTGTCCGCAAGCCTATCAAGAGAAATATCCTCTCCGTAATGTTCGCTGATATACTGCAAAAATTTTTGCATACGTACACCTATAATGGTGTCCGCGGTTTTGCCTGTCAGTTGAATGTTTCGGCATACTTCCAGCCAAAGTGTTGAGAGCAGGCAGAGTACTTCATAAGTGTAAAATTCAGTTTTTCTGTTTTCAAGGTCTGCGAGACTGGAAAGGGCAGATAAAATAGGTTTGCACCAATCTATTTCCTCTGGGAAACAGCAAATCGGCAATTCATCCTTCCCGGCAATACGTTCAACAAAAGCCGCCGCAGGGCTTCCAAAATAGAATTTAAGGAAGTAGTCTGGAAAAATAAAACTATTGTAGTGACAGGAAGACGTCGTGTTATTCACAAGATGTATCACATTTTTGTTGATAAAAACACCACCGTCCTTCTTTATCCGTGTAGAGGTATCTAACGTTTTTATTTCGATTTCGCCCTCCAGCACATAAATAAACTGTAAATCCTCGTGCCAGTGCATAACCTGAAAGCCGGGATTTCTCGGATAGCTTTGGTCGCCCCAAACATCAAGTACTAGATAGGGAAAATCCGAGCCTGCATTTAAATTGACAGAGTTTATATAGTCCATTTGTGTGTTTTTCATTTTGGCTTTCCTTTTTGAATATATTATGATAATTTTAGGCGATATTTTAATATTACATCGTCTTAAATTATGATATTATTATATTATTGATCAACCGCCGAGTCAAGACAGGGGGGGGAAGCAAACGTGTATTTTCAATATGACGAAAGCGCAACTGAATATCTAAAGCAAAAAGACAAACGACTTGGAGAAGTGATTGATAAAATCGGAAAGATTGAGCGGGAGGCTGACAGCGATTTATTTTCTTCTGTTGTACATCACATCATCGGTCAACAGATTTCAACAAAAGCGCAGGCAACCATCTGGCAGAGAATGCAGGATCATCTTGGCGCTGTGAACGCCGATACCATTCTTACCGCCGGAACAGACCTCTTACAGTCTTTTGGAATGACGTTCAGAAAAGCAGAGTATATCACAGATTTTGCCGCGAAAGTAAAAAACGGTGCTTTTGATTTACAAGGTATTTGGAATAAATCAGACGATGAGGTAATAACCGAATTGTCAGAACTAAAAGGGATTGGGATTTGGACTGCCGAGATGATATTACTTTTTTGTATGCAGCGTCCAAATGTTTTCAGTTATGGAGATTTAGCAATTTTGCGGGGTATGCGTATGGTATACCATCATAGGAAAATTGACCGCAAGCTGTTTGAAAAATACCGCAGAAGATTAAGTCCTTATTGCAGTGTGGCAAGCCTGTACTTTTGGGCGGTGGCAGGCGGCGCAATTCCAGAAATGAAAGATTATGCCCCTAAAAGGAGTGACAGGAAAAATGGATGATTATTTAAAAATGGCAGGCTCACTGAAAGACAGCCTTGCAAAAGCGGAAGGGTTTATTCGTTCCGAGCGTTTTTCTTCCCTTGCTGCGGAGGGAAAATTACTTAGTATGTCAATATGGGAAAGTGAAGAATGTGTTTCAAAATGGCGCAAGCTTGCCGCACACCGTATGGCGCAAAAGCACGGTAGGATGAACGATTTCGCAGATTATAAAATCACTGTAGTAACGCCTGTCCGCACCTATACAATGACTGACAGAACGCAAGCTCCTGCGGATTCCAATGAATATTGGGAGGTATAATCTTATGACCTATACATATCATTACGACTCGCCTTTGGGCGGTATCACTCTCTCCAGTAACGGAACAGAGCTTACGGGGCTTTGGTTTGACGGGCAGAAATATTTTGGAGATACACTCGAAGAAAAATACGAAGAAAAAAGCCTGCCGGTATTTAAGCAGTCAGCCCGCTGGCTGGATATCTATTTTAGCGGCAAAGCCCCTGATTTTACCCCGCCGCTATATATGCAGACAACACCGTTTCGTAAAAAGGTGTGGGAAATCATGCTGACAATCCCCTTTGGAAAAACAATGACCTACGGCGAGATTGCAAAAAGAATAGCCGAGCAAAAAGGTCTTTCTAAAATGTCGGCGCAGGCTGTCGGCGGCGCTGTCGGGCACAATTCCATTTCCCTTATAATTCCCTGCCATCGTGTTGTCGGTACAAACGGAAGCTTAACAGGATATGCAGGCGGCATTGAGAAAAAGGTGCAGTTACTCATGCTGGAAAAGGCAGATATGTCCTCATTTTTTGTACCAAAAAAAGGGACAGCATTATGACTTCATCAAATACAGTAACAATACAAAAATCCTTTACTAAACAGGCAAAGAACTAAACATTAACTAGAAAAAGACTTAATTTTATGTTCTTCGATAAGGCATAAAATTAAGTCTTTCTTCTATCATTTACTTTCTCAATTTTAGAACGAAATCAGATTTCCTTCCCTTTGGTAGCAACAGCATGAATCACAAAGGGGATAAACAGGGTGATCATAGCCGCGTAGCCCAGGTAAGCGTAACCTTTGCTCACCACCGCCATCAGGCCGAACTGAGCAATGGCAAAGGCCAGGAAAGTGAAGATCAGGGTGAAGACGGCGTTGCGCTGCAGATGTCCTTTGGCCTTTTCCTTCTCCGTCTTTCTTCTCTCCAACGCGTTCACACACCGGGTCACGATGCCTGAGATCATATTTACCGCTGTGGAGACCGCTCCCAGGATGATCAGCAGGGAGATGATGGGCGTCAGGATGCCTGAACCCACTCCGTTCTGTACCAAAACCAGCATAGGAACCGAGGCCGTGGCCAGCTCAGCCACATAGGCCACCGCCAGCAGGCCCACAATAGACAGCTCCATGGCAAGAAAATTGCACAGAAACATGCCGACAGCCGCCCGGTTGATCTGCTTCACATCCGTCACCGGCTCCATATGCTGGTACATGACAGACACGGAGGCCAACTGGAAGAAGAAATACAAAACCGCGGACCAAAGAGCCGGGCCGAATGCGCCGCTCTGGGAGGACAGCACCGTCATCTCCCCGGAACTCATGCGGGAGATGGAAGTTGAAATGCTGTCCCACTGGGCGATGATGTTAGGGACCAGCACCAGTACCAGGCCGATGATGATCAGCACGCTGAGTGTGGAAGCGCATTTGCGCACCACACTGGTTCCAAACAGAGCCACAAAGAAAATAAAGGCCGCAACGATCACAGTACATACCCAGTAGGGAATGTCAAACAGCGATGCCAGAGTGGAACCGCCGGTGGCGAAAGCAGCCGCCGACGCTGTGCCGATCATTATCAGATAGCAGATCTCATACAGGTTGGACATCACATGCCTTGTCTTTCCATATAAGCTGTCGGAGAAGCTGCGGTAATCGTAGGTCTTATGTTTGTAGGCATAGCGCATACCATACCAGAAAAACAGAGCGTACAGACCCTGGGTCAGAACCGGAAGGATCAGACACCAGATGCCGTAATTAATAAAATACTGATAGATCTGGGCGCCGGAGGCAAATCCGCCGCCAAACTGAGTGGTAAAGGCCACAAAGGCAATGCCCATAGCCAGGGGCATTTTGCTCTTATCAACAAGAAGTGAGTTCGATTTACTCATATTATTTTCCTCTATTCTCTCTTTTTTCTTTTTCACCGGACGTATGAGATTCACTCATCTTTTTAATCACTTACCGGCTGCTAAGGAAACGCTTTCACCGGCATTTTCCTGAGCTTTCTCCGTCTATTTATTAAATTCAATCACCTTTCCGGGATTCAGGATCAGCTTATCGTCAAAGGCCAGCTTGATAGCTTTGTACAGCCGGATCATTCTGGGGCCTACAAACTCCTCCAGAAATTCCAGCCGCCCGTTTCCAATGCCATGCTCTCCTGAAAGCTGGCCGCCCAGCTCCTTCGACAAAGCGTACAGCTCCTTCAGGCTGGCCTGGGTGGCATTCTTCCACTCCTCGTCGCTCATGGACGCATCCCGGAGCATCTCCGTGTGGATATTGCCGTCGCCGCAGTGACCGCAGGGCTCTACCCGGATACCGTGGGAGAGAGCGATACGCTTGGCCGCCTTTACATAGCCCGCGATCTGAGAACGGGGCACCACCACGTCACATTCCTCCTGGGCCACCGAGTCAGCCTTCATCCCCTCCAGAATACCGCCCCGCACTTCCCAGACAGTTCCTGCCCGTTCGGGGGTATCGGCGATAAAGCAGTCATAGGCTCCGTTGGCCAGGGCAGCCTGGGCGGCCGCCTCCACAGCGCTGTCCAGCTCCTGTTTGCTGGAAGCGTCATACATTACGATCAATACCGCGTCCCCTTCTTTCACCGGGAACAGCTTGTTCAGGTTCCGCTCTACTATATCGATCAGCTCTCGCTCCAGAAACTCGATCGCCGTAGGAATGAAAGGAAGTTCCAGCACCTTCGGCACCATATCCGCACATTCCTCCAGACTGGAAAAGGGCATCACCAGAGTGCAGGAGCAGGTGGGAGCCGGCAGCAGCTTCAATGTCACCTCCGTTAGAATACAGAGCGTTCCCTCTGAGCCGATCACCAGATCCTTAATATCGTAGCCGGTGGTGTTCTTCACTACGTTGGAGGAGAAATTCATAACTGAGCCGTCCGGCAGCACAGCCTCCATGCACCGTACAAAGTCCCTGGTCAGACCATAGCGCACAGCTTTCATTCCGCCGGCATTGGTGATCACGTTTCCTCCGATAGAGGCTGTCTTCTCTCCCGGGTCCACAGGATAGAACAGTCCCTCCGCCGCGGCCGCCGCCTGCACATCCAGCAGCAAAGCCCCTGGCTGAACCGTGATCGTCTGGTTTTTGTGATCCACCGGAAAAATCCGGTTCATGCGCATCACCGACAGCATGATGCCGCCATACTTACAGGTAGCTCCTCCCGCCAGTCCGGTTCCCGCACCCCGGCATACTACGGGGATATTTTTTTCGTATGCGTAGGCCATGATCCTGGAGATTTCTTCTTTGTCCGTGACCTCCACATACAGCTCCGGAGGATAGACTCCGTATTCCGGCATCTCGTCCCGGTAATATTCTTCCCCGATCTCTTTCCCTACCCACACCCGGTCACCGGCGGTCACCGAGCGGATATAGGCAAAATCTTCCTCGTCCATTTTTTTATATGGGTATGCCATCTTTTCAGTCCTCCTTCCGGTCCCGCAGTAATTTTGTAAGCTGGGGAATCACCTGATACAGATTGTCTGCCAGACAATAGTGGGCGATCTTAAAAATCTGGGCTTCAGGGTTCTGGTTAATGGCCACGATGCACTCTGATCCATTCATGCAGGAGGTAAACTGTATAGCCCCCGACACGCCGCAGGTGATGATCAGCTTTGGGCGTACCGTACGGCCTGAAAGGCCGATCTGGTGGGCGTTATCCCCATAACCGTTTTCCACCATGGGACGGGTGAACGCGAGCTGTCCGCCAAGAGCGTCCGCCAGATCCCGGCACAGGGCGACCCCCGTCTCACTCTGGGCTCCCCGCCCGGCCACCACGATAATCTCCTCCTCTTCCAGGCTCTTTTTTTTCTCCAGCACCTGGGAGGATAAAACCTGTATCCTGGACGCGGCCATCTTATCGGTAACGGGACAAATCACCACCTGGCCCCGGGGCTCGTCAACCCTGTCCGCCCGGTCCATCACCCGATAGCGCACCGTAGCGAACTGGGGCCTGGATTTTGCAATGGCAATCTGGGCCATGATATTCCCCCCGAAGGCAGGCCGGATCTGCACCATATCGGTATTCTCCTTAATATCCAGGCTTGTACAGTCGGCGGTCAGCCCGGTGTGGAACCGGGTGGACAGCCGGGGCGCCAGGGAGCGCCCAAGCTCTGTGGCGCCGATCAGCACCGCGCTGGGCCGGACAGCGGCAATGCAGTCCGCCGCCACGTCTGTATAACAGTCGGCCCGGAAACAGGACAGATCAGGATGTTCATAGACAAACACCTTATGTACGCCGTACTCCAGCAGCTTATCTGCGTTGCGGGCAGTTCCCTCTCCGCCGATGATCAGGCAGTTTACCTGAAAGCCCACCTTATCCGCCATCTTCCTAGCCTCGCCGATGAGCTCATAGACCACGGGATGAATCTCTCCCTGCTCCTGCTCCGCAAAGATCAGGAAATCTCTCCACTGGCTCTTATCCACCTCCTGAGCCCGCTGCTCAAACCGGATAGCCCCCTCAGGGCACTGGCGCACGCAGAGCCCGCACATACGGCAGCTATCCTCCACCGCAACTCCCTGCTTTTCCATCTTCAGGGCGCCAAAAGGACATACATCCACACACTTTCCGCAGAGCGTACATTTCTCCGCGTCAAATTTCAAAAACTCCATCTATCCTGCCCCCTCAGATTATTTTCTTTTTCGTCAATATTTCAAACAAAGACCCGGCCTTCTGACCGGCGTCTCCCTCCAGATATATCTGGCGGTCCACTCCGGGAGGGGCGAACATCCGCTCCACCGTGGTGGGAGAACCCACCAAACCATAACGGCTCATGTCCTGATCTGGAAGATCTCCAAAGCCCAGAATCCTGATCTTCTTCCCCTCCGTCTTCTTTTTCAGGCGATAGGAGGGAAGCCGCGGAACACAGATATCCTTGTCCACCGTAATCAGGCAGGGGCAGGAAATCCTGGACACCTGGGTCACATCCCCCAGCTTCTGCCTCACGCAGACGGATTTCTCTTCCACATCCACAATTTCATTCACCCATGCAGCGTGAGGAATGTGCATATGCTCCGCGATGGCCGGCCCTACCTGGGCCGTGTCCCCGTCTGTGGTCTGCTTCCCGCATATAATTAAATCTGCCCCGCCCAGAACCTGAATCCCCTGACAGAGGGTGTAGGAGGTGCTCAGCACATCCGCACCGGCAAACTTCCGGTCCGACAGAATAACAGCCTCGTCCGCACCCATGGTGTAGGCGTCCCGCATCATGCTTTCCGCCTGCATAGGACCCATGGTCAAAACCGTTACGCTTCCCCCGGCCTTTTCCCGGATCTGCAGCGCCGTCTCCAGGGCAAACAGATCGTAAGGGTTTGTTCGGGTGTCGCTGCTGAGCCTCTTCATGGCTCCCGTTTCTGGATCAATGTCCACCTTCGTCCCGGCCGGCACCTGTTTCATACAAACAATGATCTTCATAGCTTTCGTTCCTTTACGCATTTTCACTTCAATATATTTACGTCTTCATCACTTTGACGCTTTAAATTGACAAATTCTATTCTATCACCATCTCGGCAAAAAGTCCACGAAAAGATTAAATTTTTCTAAATTTCCTAAAATTCCTAAAATGTTTTTCTTTTGTTGAACAGTTTTTGTAATCAACAGTATTTCCTTTTGAATAGACCAACCGACAGATTATAGGACATAACAAAAATAACAATGGCCGTGACAAAACCGACAGCCATGCTCAAATCAAAATTATCTACAATAAAGCCCATGATTGCATTGTTTGTCATCCTTGACCAAATACCTAAAACCACCAGCAAAATGATCAAAATAAACATAACCGCAAATCCGGCGTTTACACCAAGCCAATAATTGGACGGCAGGATAAAAGCAAGGAACAACAGAACCCCGCAGAAAGAAGCGATTGAAAGAAAAAGATAGAATCCAAACTGATATGCGGGGAAGCAGAAATAAGAAATCGTGTTTACTATAAGAGCCACACATAAACCTATAATTGCGGCAATTCCTCCAAAGGCATAACGACTGCTGACAATCTGTCTTTGTATAAACTCCCAGAAGCTGTTGTTTCAGCCATGCGTTTCTGGTGTCCTATAAGGTGATTCCTGCTTATCGCAGCAAAGGCATACTTCCTGTCAGCTTATTGACTTTCTTTTTTGCCCCGCAGATGGCAATTCCATAGTAGTTCAGATCCGTCTCGCATACCGCTTTCATCTTCTCAATAAATTCCTCATAAGTTTTGCAGCCCTGCGCCAGATCAGAAAAGTCAACCACCGTCAAATCTGAGAAATCCGGCTCGTAGAGTTTTTCCCGGATGGCTTTTATACTTTCCACATTCCCCTTTAGGATGGGGACGGGAAACTCAATAATACCTAAATGTTCGTTCCCTGTTTTATCGGTCACATCGGCCCCCACGACTTCCGGCATTTTCTTTCCCAGGGTAATTCCCATGATTGCCGCCGTGTTCGCAATCAGGCCCATAGGCAGATGTTCGTCAATCACCATCACACATTTTTCATTTTGTAAGTCCATTTCGATTTCCTTCTTTCCTAACCACGTCGTTCTTTCCCTGTTTCTTCTTTCTTTAAAAATATTTCGCGGTAGGCGCCGGGGGACAGACCGATAAAGAGATTAAAGTAATTTGTAAAATGGCTTTGATCGGAAAAGCCGGTCTGTATAGCCGCCTCAATGGGGGCAACGCCTTGTTCCAGCAATTTTTTTGCCGCGCCGATCCGGATATTTTCCAGATAGCGGTAAGGCGTAACCCCTTTGGATTTTGCAAAAGCCCGCAGCAATGTGGATTTACTCAAATTCGCGCACCGGCAGATCTGTTCTAAGTAAATGCGCTCAGTATAGTGCTGCTCCATAAAGGCGCAGGCTTTTTCAATTTCTTCCCGGCACTCCGGAATACACTCTTCAAAGGGCTGCCCGTAACGCTGGATCAACAGTGACAGCAGCAAAAGAAGATTTTCTTCTTTGTCAAACTCCACAGAACCATTCATGATCCGTTCATGGAGGGGCCTTAGATAAGAGGTAATTTCTTCATCGCAAATAACCGTCTTTGAAAAACCAGAAAGCGAACGCTTTCCGGTGACTTCCTCAGCCAGATCCAGCATGATTTCCTTGGTGATGTTAAAGCCCCGGTAATCCAGGGTTCCATCATCGCTCTGGACACAGGCATGGTTATCTCCCGGATTGAACAGAATAATATCGTTTCGCCCGATGGCGTACTCTTGATTTTTGCAGGACAGGCAGCGTTCTCCATCTTCTACAAATCCGATCACATAGTATTCATGGAAATGGTTCGGAAACGGCCGCACAATTCCCTCAAAGCGATAAGCTTCTATACGTAATTCATCATCATAGACTACCGTTCTTGTTTCTTTCGTCATTAGTGCATCTCCTCCTTAAATGTTTCCATTGTATCACTGGGAAATTCAAAAGGCTTGTAAAATATCTTCATTTTACATCAGCACCAAAAAAGAAATCTGGAAACTACGCATTTATTACCAGCCTTTTTTTAGGATAACTTTGGGGTATGGTAATAATGGAAAAAATATCTATCTCCATATTCCAACTTTGCTTTTTCGGTATACCTTCGAATGAAATCTGATTTAGAATTTGTATAGCCGTTTCTATTAAATTCATATTTTTTCCTTAATTCCAATTCTCTCGTACTCGTCCTTTGATACTATAGTCACGATGAGCGGTGTTTCTATTTCCAGTATATATTTTCTTGTACAGAAAAAACGAATAGGCTCTGCCGTATTTTCCAGCCTGTTAATTCCAGCATACCACCGTCTTATTCAAATGTCAGAGCCATCAATTCCACAGCAATTTCTTTACTTTTCACACGCATCATACTGTCTTCAATCTTCTCTTTCCCCAGCAGGTTCATGTTGCCGTACCACACCACTTCCTGATCTATAATGGCAAAATGCTCACAGGAATCTTCTGCTGTTTTTATGTAAAATCCAGCCTGTCTTATGTCCTCATGAAGTTTCATCCAAAATGCAGTATCCCCATATCCATAGGAATCCGGCTCCCATGTGACGATCGTGACCTCTACCCCTGAAACTTGCTTTTCCTTCAGCAAATCAATCAAAGCATATACTTTCTGCCCGCTGATAGTCGGACTTGAGATGACAATATTTTTATTTGCTTCCAGCAAATCTTTTCTATATACAGCCAAATAATTCTCACTGTCAAAAATAGCATTTGCTGTCTGCTTCTCATTTTGCAGACCACCGCAGACCTCATATCCGATCTGCCTATATGCTTTCATCCGCTTTGCGTACATTTTATCAAACATGGAAATATGACTGTCAACATAGTCATAGACAATCACATTCTTCTTGCCCTCATAGTCCCTGTTCAGCCTCCCCGCATATTGTTCCACCACGCTGCGGAAAGAAACCGGAGTTGCCATGATCAGCGTATCCAGCCTCGGGAAATCAAATCCTTCTCCGACAAGGCTGCCTGTAGCAACTAAAATCAGCGTTTCTTTGGGGCTTACCGCCTGAAGCTGTTCTCTGATTCTTCGATGCTCCTTTTTGGAATTATTTCCAGTCATCAGAAATACCTGATCCGCATATTCCTTCACTCTCTCATACAGCTTCTCCGAATGGTCTTTATATCTCGACAACACAACCGGTGTCCTTCCTGTCGCTATACATTCTTTTATATCGGAAATGATCAGGTTATCCCGTATCTCATTATTTCTGACAATCTCATACGCATCATTTGCACTCATTTTTCCCGGCTGCACTCCGCGCGGGGGCACTATTCTGGTAAATCTCGGATATACCAGATGGTCAATGCCCTGTATCTTTGCTCTTTCCTTCGACGTATAACTGTAGCGGATCGGTCCGATCAGCATTTCATTGATCTTCTCCAGACCATCGGCTCGCTTCGGCGTAGCTGTAACGCCATATACATATTTCGCCTTTACTTCTTTTAAAACATTGGCAATCGTGTCGGATGCCGCGTGATGGCACTCGTCTACAATGATCATTCCATACTGCTCAAGAAGCGGATGCCATTCGCCCTTTTTACACAAAGAGCCCGCCATCGCTATATCAACGATCCCCGTCATAGAATCATGGGCACCCTGAAGCTTCCCTATGAGGCTCTTCCGCACTTTTGTCCGCCCGGTTTTTGTCTGATACTCCGGAAGTTCTTCCTGTATCTCAAGGAACTTTTCCAACGCCTCTTTCCACTGCTCGATCAACGCGGAAGATTCCAGAAGGATCAACGTGTTTACCTTTTTCTCTGCAATAACCGCGCTGCACACAACAGTCTTCCCAAATGCCGTGGCTGCATGAAGGATTCCGTTATCATGTTTTACAAGTTCCTCCAATGCAGGCTTCTGCTCATCCCGCAGCTCACCTTTGAAAGAAATATTGAGTCTTTTTCCCAACTGCCTTTCATCTATAACCTCATAATCGATATCAACTCTCTTCACATTTTCCAACAGCTTCTCATATAATCCCCGAGGTATTTGGATGTATCCATTCAAATAATCCTTTCCAAGATAAATCCACTGCGCTGTATCAAAATTCATGGTTCCTATTGCCTGATTTTTATAATAAACCGGATTGCGAAGAGCTGCCATTCTTCTGATCTTATTCTGAAGAGCAGGTTTTAGATTCAGACTGTCCACATAGATTCCATTTGAAAGAGTAATATTCAGTTTTCCGTCTACCTCATATCCATGGAATACTTCTTTTTCCTTCCATGGTTTTGCACGGTTTTCAGCGTCCTCATCACCTGCATCACTCAGATCAGTAACTGCCCATTCCTCCATTTTCGTTTCCAGAAATTCAGCAGAAAGACGAGGCTTGCTCCACAGTACTTCCCACTGATTCGGATACGCATTCCAGCTACTGTCTATAAATGCACTGTTTCCTTCCAGCAGCGCTTTCCCCTGCAAGGGCAAGGCAATCAGATTCCCCACGCCGCCCTCGGACAACATATCCTGTGCCGGCAGCATCCGGTCATAGTACTTAAAGGATTTTAAATTAACCTGCTCCGCTCCTTTTTCCAGCAGCGCAAATCCAAATCGCCTTACCAACGCAGCTGATATCGCTTTATCAAAAAAAATCCAGATGTGCGCTCCCCTACCCGATCTGGATCTCTCTACCAGAGGATCGATTCCGTTCAGACTGCAGATAGTTCGCATAGCTTCCACTTCTTCCATCCAGGCATCATCAGTATTGGCAAAATCTTTCTTTTCTGCACCTTTGGCGTGATTATCAAAATCATAGACAAGGAAACGACAGGTTCCATTCGGCAGCAATGGATATACCCCGATCACATCAGACGCATTATAAGACCTGCCTCGCAGATGAGCCAGAATATCCTTTATTGTTAGTTTCTTATAAGCCTGATGAGGACAGTCCTTGCAGTTCATTCTCTGCTTATGCTTCTTCGGACAAACCTCCTGCCAGAAATTATGGCATTGCGTAAAATAGCTTGCTTCCCCGGTTTCCTTCTTTTCATTCCTTTTCGCATAAACATCCTGCCTTCCCCAGAATCTGGCATAGAAAAGATTCGCCATCTCATCCGTGATCACCTTCGGATGGACAATCCTGGCTCCCTGATCCGGGTCGAACTCTTCCGACTGCTCAGGCTCTTTTAGTCTCTTGATTTCCTGAAGGTAAGAAATGCCTGAACGGTCAAGAATATTCTTCAAAAGCTGATTTTCAAGCTGCAGGTCATTGATTTTTTTCTGGAATAAGCTGATATTCTCAATAGGGTCTCGCATAGAATTTCTTATCTCCGCTTTCTTGTATCACGCATTCCATATTTTCTGAGTTCTTCGTGGAAAGCCCTTCGTCTGGAATACATTTCTTTATAATCCAAAAGAATTCGCTGTTTCGCGCCTTGCTGCCCCTGCGATTCCAAAACTTCTCCCAATGCCGCAATATAGGACGCACACTCTCCGTAATAATTGCGTCGGTTCGCCTCCATAATTCCATCCACACGTTTTTTTATCAGTTTCTCGATCCACTGAAGGTAATCCTGTCTCTGTGCTTCGCTCATTTCAACATTTTCTTTCCATTTTTTTAAACATTCCCAGAACCATTCCTCTGAACTTAGATCATTCTGTCTGCCTGTCCAACGCTGATACTCTTCTTTATCAAAATCTACTGCCGAAACAACTTTTCTGCACATCTCTCTGCCGCCTGACTGCAACTCATCGCTTTCCATCAAAAACAGCAGAAACGCTGACAGACCACATTTCATAAATGTGGAACTCCACCCCAAAACAGCAGTGACATTCATTGCGTGTTCTTGTACATACTGGAATTCGCCGCCCAAAAAGGCAAGCATATATATAGTGTCAGAGTTAGGATGATTGATTTTCAATTCTCCACTCTGTCCATGCATAGAAATACTGATTCCGATCTTTTTATACATGCTGTGATATATTCGCCTGATCCGCTCTGAAAACACATTGACGTTCGAACTCTCCACAAGCAGCCTCATACAATTCGTCACCGTTGTCTCAGAACGAAATGCCTCAAGCCAATATCTCTCCGCCGTATCCTTTTTCTGTTCCTCTAATGCCAGAAGACTTAACCGCTTGGCAATTCTGCTCCGTACAACATATTTCGCGCTTATCTTCTCCAGCGCTTCATCGCCGACAGAAAAGAGCTTCTCACTGTCATCAGTACTCCACACAAAATCCAGATACTGCTCATACAAAGCCGGATGCTGTTCACAAAACTTCCTTGCATTACTCAGCAGAATTTCCGGATCCCCTGTAAGCTCCAGCGCCTCTTTCAAAAGATTCTGTGCATAAGCCGTGGAAATTCTCCCCAGATAGGAAATCCAGACTGGAAGGAACTCCGTAATATCTGTCAGTTCCTCCCCGTTTTGCATCATCATTTCCAGGGTAATATCCGACCGATGTGAATTTTCAATCATCCTGTATAACGCTTCAGCCCGATCCTGCAGAACATTCGCCTGATATGCCAGATACAATCCGTCGATTACCACCTTTTTATAGTCGATATCAATCAAATCATGGTATTTCAGATCCTCAATAGAAAGGAAATCATAATAATCTTCCCATTCACCACCCTCTGCATATATTTTTAGTCCAACCAGACGCTTAGCAATCTCATACCCATATGTATATTCTTCACAGTCAACACACCTGTGAAGATACTGGCATACCGCTTTAATAACATTTCCAACCCCATGCGGATCCCTGAAAAATACTTCTTCGTCATCATTATCATACCATTCATCATATTCATAATTAGGCTCACTCTGAAGGTATAATTCGCCTTCTTCAATCTTAAAGAGTTCCTTCTGAAGCCTGATGCATTCCTTTTCAAACTCCTCCGATAATTTTGATTTATTCTTAATTACATCCATTGCGTCAGACTGTGGTTCTGATAAAAATGATTTTAACGTATCCAAATAATCGAAGCGCTTTGATTCCGATAACAGTCTCGCAGTTTCGTGGATAAATGCTTGCAGTTGAGATGCTGACATTTGCCCGCTTATTGTGTCAACTTGTAAAAGGAAATTCCGCAGATTCATTGTGCATCCTCCTCCGGCTCATAAAATCAATGTAAACTCATATTCATTCTGGTCTTTTAATACTCCATGCCCCATCTCAGCTTTTCCTGGAGCTCTTCGCTAAACTCTGAAAGATCATTAAACGTAATGGCACCTTCATTCAATAAATCCAGCAAATGCCTCCACATATTCGATCTACGTATGTCCCTGGCGAGAACACCAGTCTTTTTCTTATCCTGCCGGATTCGCTCCTCCAATTCCCAGAAAATATCTGATGCATTCTTGTCCTGAGCAAGAATTCCTTTATATTCTTTGTTCATGCGGGCCATGTAGTTTTCCTGGCAGCCCGGGAGCTTCTCGCGAAATAATTTCCAGTCCTTTTCATCTGGTCGCATTGCATCATAGCTCATAAAAATCATCTCCTGTATAGAACTCATCAACTCCGCACTGATACCGCTGTGTTTCTTCGTTTCTATTGTTTTATTGACTTTATTCAAAATAGTTCCCTGACCAATGAAGATATCACGCCGTCATCGCATTTGCATTTATCTCATCGATAACTTTCCTTATCCCCATCCACACATTCAGATCCGTGAAGATATCCACAACACTCCCCTGATCTGTAAACGGGGATTCCTGAAGCACGGACAAATCTTTCATCAATCCGTTATGCACGATATACTCCACAATCTGGTTTACAAAATAAATCTGTCTGCTGTCCAGATTGGCTTCATTGAGATATTCAGAAAATGCTTCTTTTGCCGCATTCATATCCAATCCCACAATCTCGCGCACAAACTCTCCTAGAGGCTTGTCCCCATATTCCGCTTCATATTCATCCTTCGTCCCCAGTTCACTCCAAAGTATCTTTTCTAATGACTTAATATCCTCCTGCGTCATCGGCTTATTCTTTTTCAACTTTGCAATTACAAGATGATCCTGATGCTGACGCACATAATATTCTGCTTTTGCCTTGTAATTCTTCAGATCGTCATTCTCCAGTTCCGATTCTTTCCATTCGATGGACAAAATATCGTCTTCAAAGTTCGTATCATAGCGTACTGTTTTCTGCGGAATATACTTCATCAGGTCACGAAGGCTTTCGCGAATATGCTCAAATTCATCGATTCCGGCATTATCCAGATAATCTGTATGAAGAATCTTGTTGATCAGTTCTGCTTGTACCATAATTTCCGGTATGTTTGCCACATTAGAAATAGCCCTCACTTTTTTCAGCAAATCACTACGGGCTTTTCCATATTTCTTTCCTGCCAGATGTGCCAGTTCAATTCCATACATCAATGCATCAAACCGAACAGCGCTTACCTCATCTCCGTCCGGTAGAATAAGCGGCGCCAGTTCTGCTTTTACAAGCAGCGTATCCTCATAGCTGAGCGTCTGATAATTGGACTGGTCGGAATACCGATCCACGTATCTTAAATGCTGGCGAACAGCAAAATTTTCTCGATTCAGCTCCTGTACCTTTCCACTCATGTGCTGTATCAGAGCATTCCGGTAGGCAATCAACCGCTCCGTCTGATATTCCAGATTCTGCAGTTTGTAGGTGATCTGAAATTCAAGATTAAAAATAGCTCCCTGCAGCGCCATCATATTGGCTGTCGCTTTTCCTTTATTCATACGGAAAAATTCAAAATTCCCACACAAGTCAAAGATATAGAATTTCTGCTTATCTTCTCCGTCCAATAACCCGGGGCAAAGGCGGGTTCCACGGCCAATCATCTGCCAGAATTTCGCTTTACTCATCACTTTCTTGAAAAATACCAGATTCAACACTTCCGGCACATCAATCCCTGTATCCAGCATATCAACAGAAATCGCAATCTGCGGAAGTTTCTTCGGATCTGAGAACTCGTCAATTGCACTCTGCGCATAAGTCATATAATTATCAATCACCTTTGCATAACCGGGGAGATTCGGGTATTCTTTCCCGAATATTTCCAGTATCTTTTCCGCGTGGGCGTGGTTTTTGGCAAAGATAATCGTTTTGCCCAATGTCTGTCCATAATTGATATGGATTCCTTCTGTCATCAGAATGTGCAGCGCCTTTTTTATGGTATCTTCGTTAAAAAGCCATGAATTGAGTGCAGAGGAATTGATCATTTCCGGGATTTCTCCATTCTCATCCTCAAATGTCGCTTCATAAGCCTCTTTATCTTCTTCGGACAATTCATCATACACAATGCCCTGCTCAATAAATTTCAAAGAAGATTCTACCGAGAGGAAATCCACAAGGTATCCGTCTTTTACCGCCTGCGCGAGTTCATATCCATAGGTAGGCACCCCATTTTCCAATTCAAAAACACTGTAGGTGTTCTTGTCGATCTCATCCTTCGGCGTGGCTGTCAACCCCACAAGCGGCGCATCAAAATATGTAAATATATCTTTATATTTGTTATAAATAGACGGGAGTTTGACAGTTGCATAATAGAAAAATAGCTTGCAGGCCTTATAAAGCCTGCACTTTTTTGTCAAATTTTTTATTTTATTATCTAGTAATGTTTAGTGATATATGCTATACTTATTTATAGAGGTGATTATTATGCGGGTTACTACTTCCAAATCCAAAAACTCAGAGTCCTTTTACATTACCAAGTCTTATACCAATGCCCAAGGCAAGAGTACTTCCATGACTATCCGAAAACTAGGTACTCTGGCTGAATTATCGGAACGGCTTGGCACTGACCGGGATGGCGTAATGGCCTGGGCAAAAGAACAGGCAAGGATTGAAACCGAAAAATATAAAAAGGAAAACGAAGAGGCCCTTGTTTTAATCCCCTTCCATTCCAACAGGCTGATGGAGTATGGGCAGAAAAAGCTTTTTTCCGGTGGGTACCTCTTCCTCCAATCGATCTATTACGGACTGAAGATGGATTCCATATGCCGGAAGATCAAACAACGACATAAATACAAATATGACCTGAATGCGATCCTTTCCGACCTGATCTACACAAGGGTTTTATCTCCTTCCAGCAAAAGTTCCTCTTACAGGGCTGCCGGAAAGTTTCTGGAGCCTCCTGCTTATGAACTCCATGATGTTTACCGTGCCCTTTCCGTCCTCTCGGAAGAACTCGATTTCGTCCAGGCAGAAGTCTATAAAAACAGCTTTTTCTTTGGAAAAAGGAACGATAACATCCTCTACTATGATTGTACAAACTACTATTTCGAGATCGAGCAGGAAGATGGGGATAAGAAATACGGAAAAAGCAAAGAGCACAGACCCAATCCGATCATCCAGATGGGACTGTTTACCGATGGGGACGGGATCCCATTAGCCTTTTCCCTTTTCCCAGGGAACCAAAACGAGCAGAAATCATTAAAGCCCCTGGAGACAAAAATCCTTCAGCAGTTTGGCTGCCAGAAGTTCATTTACTGCAGTGATGCAGGACTTGCCTCGGAAGAGAACCGCGCGTTCAACCATCTGGGACAGCGTGCATTTATTGTCACACAGTCCATCAAAAAACTTCCTGCCGAAGACCGGGAATGGGCACTGGACCGGAAGGGATTCAAACGTCTGTCGGATGATTCCCCTGTTGATATCACACAGCTTACCGATGAGGATAAGCAGGGACTTTTCTATAAAGACGAGCCTTATACCACCAAAAAACTCCACCAGCGGCTTATCATCACCTATTCGCCCAAATATGCCGCCTATCAGAAAGCAGTCCGTGCGGAACAGATTGCACGGGCAGAAAAAATGGTCGCAAACGGCACTTTAAAAAAGCAGCGTAAAAATCCCAATGACCCGGCAAGGTTTGTAAACAAAGTAGCTGCGACAAAGGAAGGGGAAAAAGCAGAGATCCATTATTATCTGGATGAGGACAAGATTGCCGAAGAAGAAAAATATGACGGGCTTTATGCAGTCTGTACGGATCTTTTAGACGATGACGTGGCAGAGATCTTAAAAGTCAGTGAAGGAAGATGGCAGATTGAAGACTGCTTCCGGACGATGAAAACAGAGTTTGATGCAAGACCAGTTTATGTGAGCCGTGAAGACCGGATCAGAGCCCATTTCCTGATCTGTTTTTTAGCCCTGCTTCATTTCAGGCTGCTGAAACGCTCCATAAAACTCCCCTGCACTACAGAGCAGTTGCTGGAAGTACTGCAAAGCATGAACCATGTAAATATCAAAGAGCAAGGATTTATGCCAGTATATGAACGGCAGGAGGTCACCGATGCGCTCCATGAAGCCTGCGGCTTCCGGACAGACTATGATTTTATAACCAAACGGAAAATGAAAGAGATCCAGAAAAAAAGCAAACGGAGATAAAACATTACTATATTTCGAGTTCAAGGCATAAAGTGCCACATTCCCAGTATTTTCAAGGATTGTGGCACTTGTTATTTCCCTCTAACTGTCAAAAACGAGTTTTTATCTCTGCTCTTTGATTTTACCACACTATCGGCAAATTTACCACGAGAAATAAGGAGCATAGCTACCGCCACGCCCCAAATTTCTACCGTTCCAACGCTTTCTCGATTTTCTGCTTTTGTCCTCTCAAATCATTCTGTTTCTCATACAGACTATCACGTTCTTTACAAAGTGCTTTCATGCGTTCCAACTGCACCCTCACTCACTCCCGGCAAGCCCGCTCTATCCGTTTGTATTCTCCGGTCAGACTGCGTATCTCATTATTATTCGATTTTATCTGCTCCGACGCACATATCCAGTCAATAAGGTTGCAGACTTCCGTATGTATCTGTATTACACAAATCTGTCTCCGAAAGGATTTTCGCACACAGCCGAACCATGACTTTTTTCTCCATATCTGTCACTCTATCATTTCCTCCGCTTTCCCCTTTCCGAGCGGCCCCGCTTTTACAACAGGATTGCTTTTCAGTTCGTAGAACCGTATCGCATGATTAAACAATGCGCTCAATTGTGATTGCAAAGATTTCAAATAAGTTATCTTTTTTGTTAAATTTAGCATTTTTGATAAGTTTTTTGTTGCTGTATTATTTTATGCGGTACAATATAGGAAACGGGATAGCCATTTTATAAGGAGGAATTCATGAAATATACAATACGAAAAATGACAGTGCCGGAATATCCGCTGTTGAACGATTTCCTGTATGAAGCTATTTTTATTCCAAACGGTATAAAGCCGCCGCCAAGAGATATTATTGCTTCTCCCGAATTGCAGATTTATGTAGAACGTTTCGGAGCGTTAAAAGATGATTTTGCATTAGTCGCAGAAATTGAGGGAAAAATCGTTGGTGCTGTTTGGGTACGCATTATGAATGATTACGGACATATTGATGAAGAAACTCCCTCCCTTGCAATCTCTCTGTATAAAGAATACCGAGGACAGGGGATAGGAACCAATATGATGAAAGAAATGCTGTCTTTGTTGAAAACGCATGGTTATAAACGTGTTTCACTTTCCGTTCAAAAGGCTAATTATGCGGTTGAAATGTATCGAAAAATAGGATTTGAAATTATAAAAGAAAACGGAGACGAATGGATTATGCTATGGCGGGAGGACAGACATTGATATACTATATAAACGCATACACAACACTAATCAGTGCCGTTCTGGGCGTTTGTTTCTCAATAGGAGCGGTCATAGCAGAAACGGAAACCAGTAGGAGAAATGCCCTGTATATGTTCGCCAGAAGCCTTGCTTTAATGTGTGCCGCCGTCATTCCTATATGCAGAAATGCACCTACTATTTTGTTCGTTGCTACAATGGCAATGCTGATAGTACAGATAGTTGACTGTATTATCGGTATCGTTATAAAAAGTAAAATGCGTACAGTTGGACCGTTTATTATGGCAGTGTGCCACGTTGTATGTTTATTGCTATCTATATAATTTTCAGAAAGGACGCAGGATTATGATACTGGGAGATCGAATTAAGAGAATCCGCACATTCGGGGATTAACACAACGGGAACCAGGCTTGAAGCTGGGATATACGGAACGCAACGCTGATGTTCGTGTAGCGCAAAATGAATCCGGCTATCGTGTTCCCAAAAAAGATACTCTCATGGAAATTGCCAGGATTTTGAATGTCAACTATATCAATTTTATTACCGAAGCCCCCGGCTGCGCCGAGGACATTATGCAGACATTTTTCGGGCTTGACGAGGACAACCGCAACACCTTTCATCTGTTTCAGCTTGTCCGCACTCCCGGCAAATGCAACGCTTCTGATGATATGATCGGATTGTATATTAAATTCCTCTTTAAGATAATCTACAGCATTTTGTGTTATCATAGTTCCTGAAGCTCTCGTCAGCTGTTCTACTATACTTTTAATAGTAGAGTCCGTTATAAGGTGTGTCTCATATGAATAATATTTCAACACTAATAAATTTTCTATTTCAGGAACATTATTTAAATATTGTCGAACATCTCTATCTATTATCCCCATAATATACATTTTAAGGCCATCATCATTATGAATTAAACTCTCTGCCTGTGTCATAGCATTAATCACTTGTTCACGGCCCTCTGTATATCCCTCTATCATTTCTACAGCACATACATCAACATTTAAACCATTAAGCGTCGCAATATTGTCATAGAATTTAATATCATCTTGTCCTTCCACAATTACAACCGGTTTATTACACATTAATCCAGCAATAATCGTTTCCTCCAAATCATATCTCATAATTTACCTCAATTCCACCAAATACTTAGAATTTGCTCTTGCAATTGACGGACTATGAGATGCAACAATTATTTCTGCATTTGGTGCTAATTCATTTAATAATGGCAATAACTTACGCTGCCAAACCATATTAAGAGATATTTCTGGCTCGTCAACCATAAAGAGTTGTCTCCTATTTCCTTCTATCACAAAAATAGTAAGTAGAACCAACAGATGTCTCTCTCCACTAGATAATGAACCTATTTTATAAGTTTCATCCGATGCTAAATCCTACATACACGGGGCAGGGGGTGCATTTGATGCCGCAGAGGATGATCTTGTCACAGGCATTGGTCTTACGGCAATGGTATCGATGGATACAGAAGTTTTTGGCATTATAAAAAGTGCCTTTGTGATACCAGTCGCTGAGACGGTGTTTCCTCACCTCCTTGGAGATAGTGGTTGGATCCTTGCAGAGGAAGCGGGCAATGTCTTTAAAAGAAGTACCATTGGAAAGAGCTTTTTCGATGTAGAGGCGTTCTTCCAGGGTAAGATGCTTTTGGTTTCCAGGTATTAAATTGCTCATAATATCTCCTTCTACTGCTGTCAGAAGGTAACGTAATCATAACAGCAATATATGAAAGAGTAAAATCTACTTGTGCAAAAGTAAACTCCACAAGAATATGGGAAAGTGGAATTTAAAATTTCATTTTAGGCTGCGGAAACTCAAGATTTATAAGACTTGCAAAAAAAGAAGGTCTGATATATAATGAACATAGAAAGAGCACCCACTCCAAAGCGGATGCTCCCGAAAAAGGGTTTATTTAGCTCTCAGCGAGAGCCGCCCATCCCGTTTGCAGACGGGATGGGCATTTTTTATTTTCGCTTATTTCTCTTGTCGAGAAAGGCAAGCAATGCAATGAGCATACACCCAAAGGAAATCAGCAAGCCGATAATCCCCAGGAAAACCATAATGGTCTCGTAGTCTGTCATATGCACCACCTCCCTTCCTATGTATTCCGGCGAACCGGTTTTCATTGGCTCGGGAGGCTACCACCCTGTCATGGGTACTCTTCCATGAGGGTATTCTACCATCTTCGATCAGATTCTGCAATCGGATATTTTCCGGCCGGAAAATGCGCTTCTGCGGTACTCCTTCAGATACCGCAAATGTCGCTGTCCCCATACACCAATACATCTCTGTTCTTCCTCTGACAAAGCCAGACAGGGGATAAGATAATCCCCGTGTCTGATATAAGTTCCGCCTATTTCCTCAAAAATTGTTTTCTTCATGATCGTCTCCACCTTTCTCATCGTTCTCTATCCATAGATTTTTTCTTTACTGAACGTTTTGCCTGCTGTCTGCCTTCCTGCTGATAGCGGTGCAGCTTCTCCAGCACGCTTTTTTTCGGTCGCTCTAATGGCTTCTCTTGTTTCTGTTCCGTCTGATTTTTCCACGCCCTCAGTTCTTCGTTGTATTTTCAAATCAGTTTCGCCGACTTATCATACACTTTTACAAACGACTGAACATCTGCATATCCTGCCTGCTTTGCGGTCTGCGCCATATTCATGTGCATACGTTTTTCTGATTTCTCTGCCTGTTCTATTTTGTTCTCCAGGGATTTCCGTTCTTTTCCTTTGAAAAATCCTCTTGTCTCGGAAAGTTGTTTCTTCAGGGAGGAAATCTCCTGCTGTGTGCGTTTCATTTCCTGTGACTGTTTCTGAAGTTTTTCCATTACTTTTTGCATATCTTTCCATTCCTGCAAATCAATCTTTGGCACAGGCTTTGGCGGCAGCTTAAATTTGAAGATTACTTCCTGCAGAAAATCTTTTGCGCCTCGGATAATCTGGCGGAACATCTCCGGTAGCCAACCTTGTGTCCTGATAGATTCCAGCGTTTTATCTGTGATTTTCTCCTGCTTAATCTTCAAAATTTCTTTTTCAGAAACACCTTCTACCAATGCCACGTCAACAGTCCGATTCCATTCTTGTCTTGCCGCATTGTCCACCCGTATTTCTGCTTCTCTCGGATTGTTCTTTTCGATCTTCTTAGTTGCAAGATACACGCCGCCCTGCTGGAATACTGACAGTTTTTCCGATTCTTCTTTTACATATCGGTTGATTGTATCGGTAAACAGCTCCTTGACTTCTTTGGTAAAAGCTTTGTTCTTAAACCATTCCTCTTTTTCGTGAAAATATGGCTCTCATAAACTTCCCCTTTGGAGATAATGCTGCACCCTGCCCGGAAATTTCCCTGCTCATCATAAAACATATTTCGGGTGGCAATCTTCACTTCAGGATGTTCCAACATTTTTCGTTCGCTGAATACCAGATGGATATGATAATTCGTTTTTGTTTTGTTGTGGTGAAGGGCGGCGCTGCACTCTACACCATATCTTTTGTGAAAAATCTCCGTAAAAAGCTTTACCACATCATCCGCCTTATACTGAACGAAACTTTCGGGAAGTGCGATAATAAACTCACGCCCCTCGATGCACTTCCCTGCTGATCCGCTCACCTTAAAATCCAACTGGTTCTCTCCTGCAAGATTTTTCCAGAACCCGGACGTTGCACCTTCTGTCTGATAAGTTGCATAGAGATATTCCTGTCGTTTCGGATTGGAAATATAATCAATCCTCCCTGCCACATCGGACAGCTTATTTTGTCTGATAAATGAATGTCTGCCTATAAGCATTCTCCTTCCTCCGGCTTTTTCAGCCGGTTTACTTTTGTGAGTGGACGCTTCGGCGTCCGGTTACGAACGCATCGCCATATCCGGCGTGGCTTAGCCCCCCCCGCAAGGGCGAAATACACAGAGCATAAACGAAGTTTGTGCGATGGGTTGAGTGAAAAAGTAAATTCCACATGTAAACTTAAATTCCATACTGAAGACTAAGTTTCGTATTTTAGGGTTTGACGAAACGCGTCAAACCCTTTAAAGTGGAATTTAACCAGATAACAACAAGGAAATCCTTATAAACGGGTATGCTAAAAAGACAACTGGGATCGTGCCCTGTAAGACTAAATTCCACTTGTCTGCCGAAGTCGATATGAAGCCCGTATCCGCAGATTTCCTTTTGTTATCTGGTTTTATTTTTTCAGTAAGTCTGGTGTTAATATAATCTCATCAGCAGAGATTTCAGCAAGCGCAAAAAAGTCCAGCAGCTCATGGGGCAGCATCAGCTTTGCAAGAGCTATTGGGGATAACCCGCCAAGGCTCTGCCGTGGGGTGCTGTTGATATGGCTCATCATCCGGTTGATGTCATTTTGTGTGTAGTCGTCAAAGGATGTGCCTTTCGGACAGATTTTGCGGATATATTCATGGTTCTTTTCGCAATGCGGTTTTTGCCAGGAGCACATGGGATCACAATAATAAATGCTGGTACGGATTAGGTTTTCCTGACCGCACTCCAATGCGTCCGGGTTTTGGAATTCCCCTCCCCTGTCCGTCAGGATCAGGGGAAAAGCGGAGGAGAAGGGGACTGTCCCGATGGCATGTTCCATGGAGTCGAACACGGCTTTCACATGGCGGGCTTCTTTGCTGTCGAGGAGATATGCCATCATAAAAGAACAACCGCAAAAATGAAATGTGAGCAATACTTTGCGGGAGCCTTCACAGCCAAGGACCGTGTCCATTTCCGTGATTCTTGTATCGGAATATTCTTTCAAAAAGGCTTGGAGATCCTTATACGTACGCCCCTCATAAATCGCTTGATCAACGGCATCGGAAGGAGTAGAAGAACGGATCTTATATTTTACTTTTTTAGGCAGGTCAATATTTTTGACACTGAGGACACCGGATTCAATGTAATTGTAAAGAGTCTTTTCCGATCAGGGAATTTCCGGATGGTTCTGCAGGATCATGTAGGGGGACTGTCCCTGCAGGATGAGAGGGGAGGCCAGTTCATCCAGCCATGTGAGCCTTTCGGGGGAAATGTTGATGCCAGTCCTGGACTCGACCAGCACAGTCCGGTATTGCCGATGTGCAGTGGCTGCCCTGTAATAAGACTTATTAAGGCGGCATCCACTCTTTTTGTTACAGGCATTGCAGACAAAAGGAGCTTTATCCAGCTTTGGACAGTGGTAGCTGCGAGGAGTAAAGTCTTTGCAATGGGAATTGCAGTGATTGCAGAGCCTGCACATTTTTTTGCAGATAGGAGCATAGGTTCCACAGATGTTCTTCTTCCTGCAGTCTTTGGCAAGGGCACATTTATTTCTGGGTTCATTGAAATGGTTGTGCTCCTGGAAGGAACGGTGCTTTTTAATCTCTTTAGAGATGGTGGTAGGATCTTTCCCTAACTGTATAGCAATGCAGCGGAGGGATCACTTCTGATCCAGCCCCTTTTAAATTACAATACGGCCTTCCATGGTCATATGTTTCTGGTTTCCAGTGATCTGTTTTGACATAAGTACCTCTTTTCAACTGCGGATAGAAGGCATTAAGAATCATAAACTATATGGAAGGGGAGTGTAAGACTAAATTCAGCATAGAGGTGGAATTTAGATTTTCATTCAAGGGCCTGCCGCCTTAGAGTATAATTATCATTGGCAAAAATAAAGGGAAGAGATCGAAACCTCTTCCCAATCATACAGATTTATCTTATTGTTTAATTGACGAGAAAAAACATAAGGAGTCTGTATGATGAGTTCAATGATAAAGGAAAACGGCGTAACATTCAAGGAGTTAGAGAAAAATATTTTTGCATGGCTCTGCCAGATCGGAAGAGAGTTCACAAAAGAATTCCTAGAGCGGTATGACCGGATGCTGATGGAGGACAGAGATAAGAAGAAGTACCGGAATAAGGGAGCCAGACAGACAACTGTAAAAACCGTGTATGGCGAAGTGACCTATCAGAGAATGGTCTATGAGGTGGCTGAGGAAGATGGAACGAAGCGATTTGTATATCTGCTGGATGAAACACTGGAACTGGATCATGTGGGGCTGATTTCCACAAACATGGCGGAGCTGCTGGTAAAAGGGATCACGGAACTGTCTTACCGGGAGTGCGCCGCGCAGGTCAGTGAGATGACGGGGCAGACCATCAGTGCAATGGGAGTATGGAATGTCATCCAGGCGTTGGGAGAAAAGGTCTGTGAGGAAGAAACAGAACTGACAGAAGAATATAAGAAAGGGCATTTAAAAGGGGAAAAAGAGGTGCCTGTCCTGTTTGAGGAAGCAGATGGAGTTTATATCAGACTGCAGGGAAAGGACAGAAAAAGGGAAAAACAGGATAAGGCGGAGATCAAGATAGGAATCGCTTATGATGGCTGGAGAAAAACCGGTCCGGACCGTTATGCCCTGGAAAATAAAGTAGTAGTTGCTGGTTTTTCAAAAGCAAAAGAATTCCAGGAATACCGGGAAGCAGTAATTGCGCAGGAGTTTAATCTGGACGAAGTAAGCCAGAGGATCTTAAATGCAGATGGGGCATCGTGGATCAAGAAAGTAAAAGATAAGAGCACCTGCTTCCAGTTAGACCCGTTCCATCGGAACAAAGCCGTAAAAGAAAAGATCCATGAAGAGGCAGCGCGGGAAGCCATTTTAGAACTTCTGAGGGAAGAAGAGATAGAAGAAGTATTCCGGTATCTGGAGATCTACCGGAACAGTCTAAGTGACGATGATGAGATTGAAGATGCAGAAGAACTGATCCGGTATTATGAGAATAACCGGGAGGGGCTTCTGCCATACC
>DXEG01000041.1 GCA_019115125.1 Candidatus Blautia faecipullorum | reverse complement strand
AATCTTTCTGTAAAAGTTTGTTTAGTGGCATAAATAAATTTTACACCAAGAGCCAGGCCTTTCATAGACCTGGCTCTTACTTTGATCAAAAAAGTGCTGCCGCACTAATAATTTTTAGTGCGACAGCCCCGATATTTTTATCATCACATCTTTAAGCCGAAATTTTTATAACCTATTTATTATGAGCAATAACATCGAGAGTTGATAAAATTTTATTGGTCTCCTGAAAGGCTATCTGGTATTCCTTACTATTGGTTTTTAAAGGTTTGGTTATTAAAGGGATAAGAATACATGGTTGCTTAAAATTGTTCAAGGTAACTCTGATACACATAGATTCTATACGCTTTTTTGAATACGTTTTCCTGTAATGGCACCCGCAACAGCACCAGCACCACCAAAAACAGCACCTCTAATCAATGCCTGTCCAACACCGCCGCTTGTTACGATTGCATCATCTTCAAGAAGTTCATAGCTTACCAAGTCAGAAAATTTATACCAGATATTAGAACCAATTTTGTTTCCCATATTCAGCATTTTTTCCGCGGCAACAGACATTCCCAAAGTACTGACGGCCATCAATCCTTTGAAAGATTTTCCGATAATCCCGCTTTTCTTCCCGTTAGTGGGAATTACTCCGTTAATTTGAAACATTTGATTCGCTTCATCAATTTTAAGGGCACCTATTTTTTGCGTGGCTTTGATCTTGGTTTCTTGCAACGATGTACTTTTGCTTGGTACGGTCTTCAAAATAGCATCAATTTCCTGTTTTTCGTCTAAAACATCTTTTTCAATACTTGTATCAGAGGATACCATCTCCTCAGTGGGGCATCCGCAATTTGGACATGCCGGTGCTTCGTCAGAAAATTCTCTTCCACATTCTGTACATTTCACGCTTCTGTTTTCGTCCAAAATCGCGGTATGCGCTGATTGCTGCGTTGCGGAGAACAATTTTACAAAATGCGGCAAAAGCGTATTCGATATGCTCCGAGAATTGTTCAGAATACTTCATTTTCTCATCACCCCCTTTCTTCCCAGTAGGGGGCTATTATGGCAAACGCCCACGCGGAATAAAATCGTGTGAGCGTTTGAGTAATACGAATTATAAAGACATACTAAATGATATCTGTATTCATCTTCATAGCCGGAATACTCCGCTGTGGTAAGCATGATTTTTTTAATAATCTATTATCCATGACACTTGCAATCGGCATGACGGCAACCTCCAGAAGCAGCCATAAAAATAAAACAGCGGCTTTATCTAAGCCGCCGCTTTAAGCGCATAAGAGTATGTCTGCTGTACGACGGCTTTTTTTCTTTTGCCGTCGTCCGGCAGATTTATGGTGAAATTAAATTGCTTAACCAAAAGGATATTTCCTCAAATGTTTCCTTGTTCAAGCTGTATTTTTTATATTGCCCTAACTTCTCAAACGTAACGAGACTGCATTGTTCTAATCTTTGCAGGTGATACGATATAGAAGCATGAGAAATGGTGAAATGGCTTGCAATTTCTCCCGCATTAAGCGGATGCTCCCTTAAAAGTTCTATGATTTTTAACCTTGTATCATCAGCAAGAGCATGAAATTGTTTATCCAAACAATCACAAGTCTTAGTCATTTTATATTCACTGTTCAAAGCTGTTTTTTATTGAAAAGCCGAATAGCAATCAGCAATCCGAAAATGGATAAACTGACGGAAATGAAAGCTGGTATTACAAATTCTGCCGGAATAACTTCGCCGGAAATTAAATCCACATTTTTTGATGTTAAAATAAACGGATTGAATTTAGCAATCGGTTCAATCATTCCTATCAAAGATATAAGGGCAACAATGCCGCCTGTAAAGAGTATGCTTGTAAAAGTCTGCTTGAATATCACGCACCCAATCATCAGAATACTCAAATATAAAAAACCAACTATCCAAAGCGAAACTGCAGCTAAAGCAACATTTGAAAGACTGCTGTCATTCCATAAAAGGGCTGTATAGCCGTATGTCGCAGCATATCCAATCCAATAACTGATTGTCATAAGTGCAGTGGCTGCCGTATATTTTGCAAGAATAACAGCTTTACGCGATAATCCTTTTGTGACCATTAAAACTAAGGTTCCTTTGGAATATTCATTTGACAGACAGCTTCCAAACAAAATGATAAATGCGCTGAACCCAACGCCGGAAATATTCTTGTAAAATTGTTTCCATGCGTCCAAAGCGACTGGTTCAGAAGTCATTTCCATATCTGCGGCTAAAGTCGATAAAATTTCCGGTGTGAATTTTGCAAGAAACGCACTCATAATACCGAAAATCAAAAAGACTGCGAACAGGATGAGAAAACGATAGTTTTTCATATTTTCCGTAAATTCTTTTTTTGCAAAAGCAATATATCCACTCATTTCACTACCTCCAAAAACAGACTTTCAAGGGACGGCTCCATAAGTTCTATCCTTATGGGGCAAATCCCTGTTTCCGCAAGTACACGAAACAAGGATTTTTGCACACTTACCATATCGCGGCTATGTAAAATAAGTTCCCTGTTATTTTCTTCGGAATGGAGTAACAATGGCTCTATGGATTTTTGTTTCTTGAAAAGACGTAAATCTTTATCGGCTGAAAATTCCAAAAGCAAGCTGTCATGTCCATGCAAAGCCTTAATTTCTGCGAGTGTTCTAATGATAGCGATTTTTCCCTCGTTCAAAAAAGCGGCGTGATCGCAAATACGCTCTACATCAGAAAGAATGTGTGTGGAAAATAACACCGTTGTCGTACCTCTGATTTTATAGAGAATATCCAAAATTTCTTTTCTGCCTACGGGGTCAAGCGCACTCGTTGGTTCATCACAAATCAGCAATTTGGGCTGTGTGAGCAATGCCTGTGCAATTCCCAATCGTTGCTTCATACCGCGAGAAAACCCGCCGATTTGCTTTGTTACATTATTTAGGCCGACAAGGGAGAGAAGTTCTTCACTTCTTTTTGATATTTCGGCTTTTGATATGCCAATGACTTCTCCGCATAGCTTTAGATACTGTATCGGCGTCATATAGTTATAAAATTCCGGGACGTCCGGCAAATATCCGATATATTGATTTGTTCTTGTCTGTCCAAAGCAGACAGACTCATTGCAAACATGGATTTCTCCGTTGTCGGGCTGTAATAGTCCCAATACCATTTTCATGGTCGTTGTTTTACCAGCTCCGTTTTTCCCTATGAAGCCAAAGACACTTCCCTCTGGCACAGACAGATTAAGATTGTCAATGATTTTCTGCTTTCCGAAACTTTTTGATAAGTTTTGGATTGTGAGGACGTTCATTCGCTCTCCCCCTTTCCAAAAACAAAATAAATAATCGGTCCAAAGAGTAAAAAGATTACAACAATCACAAGCCACATAACTCTATTTCCAAAGCGATAGTGTGGTTGTTGCAGAATGTGTCTTACCGCCGCCACTGCAAGAGCAATGTCTGCCAACAAAACAGGAATCAGCAAGGGCAGAATTTCAAATAGAATGTGCAATGTTTTTCCTCCTTAATTTTATCGTTTTAATAATATTATCATAATGATAATATAAAAGTCAATAGAAACCGTCCCGTTAATTTGGGACGGTCGTTTTATTTGTCTGTATTTTCTGCCGGAGATACAATTACACCTATCGTCCGTAACTTACGTTCTGAATTAGGTTCATTGTTTTTTACTGTATTGATTATTTTAGAAATGCTTGTCACAAGAGATGTCAACTCATCATTTGAGAGATATAGCGGGGAGAGAGAAAATCCTGTCATATCTTTTTTGATATTTATATTGGGGGATTGACAATACTCTTGAAACTGCTTTGCAAATCCAAAGATATACTGCATGAAATACTGCATATAAAGTTCGCCGGAATTTTCTTCAACCATCGTTTCCATATTGCTGTTAATGTCGTATGCGAGTGCGTAGGTTTTTTCTACTGTACCGCGTACCTGTGTTTCTTCTACCACTTGTAAAATGCCATCGCTCAACATTTTCCTGATATGCCGGTATAGGGTAGCTTGAGGAATATCGTTATAAGTATCGGCTAAATGTTTCGCTGTTGATTTCCCTTTTGAATATATTTCAAGCAGCAATTTACATTTCACCGGATTTGTAATGCAATCCATAAGTTTATCTGTCATCTTTCGCCCTCCTGATTTGATATATGAAAATATTATCGTTTTGATACCAAAAAGTCAATCAACACTTTGTGCATACCGCAATTAAATATTTGAAACTTTTTCAGTATATGTTTGGTATTTCCGACTTACTTTCCGTAGTAGGAAGCAAGAAAAATTTTTCTTAAATTTTTCTAAAATATCCGGCAAAATCGTCTTATCAGGTGTTGTAGGTAGTGAAAGAAAAATTATCACAAAGCGGGCAGAAATGCCGCTTGCAAACGTCTTATTAGCGAAAGGGGGCTACTCATGGAAAACAGAAAACGGAACGTACAAATCATTATTCGAGTAACAGAGGAAGAACGGCATACGGCGCAGCTTCAGAAAATACGGGAACGGCTATCCGTTCCCTATGCTTGCTATTGCCTGCGTCGCGAACCATGAGGAACAATTTCGAAAGGTTATGGGCGCGAAACAGAAAGCCGAAGCGAAGAAAGAACTTACGGCAAAGCGGCGGCAACTGACGCAAGCGGAACGCCGGATAGAAGAACTTGACCGATTATTCAAGCGTATTTACGAGGACAACGCTTATGGGAAATTATCTGACAGCAGATTTCAAATACTCTCTGACGATTACGAACAGGAAGAACTGAGGGAAAAGCTGCTGCGATTGAACGAAGAAATTACAAAGCAGGAAGAACAATCCGAAAACCTTTCTAATACTGTCTTATGAGTGCCGCCCTTACTTAAATTCGGTTTTGTTTGTTAGACGGGAGCAGAAAACACAAAATCCGAACCCATAGCTGAGTTCGGCTTTGCCTTTTTTAGTGGAGAAGAACGCACAAAATCCGAACCCATGGTTGAGTTCGGATTTGCTTTCTTTAGTGGAGCATACGGGATTCGAACCCGTGGCCTCCACAATGCGAATGTGGCGCGCTCCCAACTGCGCTAATGCCCCATGGATATAATATAGCACAATGTGAAAAAAAAAGATAGAGGAATTTATGAAAAATTAATAAAAGTTCACTGTTTGAACATTGAATTTGCCGAAAAAAAGTGATATGTTACATCACATAAATGGTAACAGTCCAGCCCGAGTCATTCGAAAAACCGCACTGCGTGCTTACTGTGGCCAACGCCGCTGTATGGCTGAACTGAAACCATAAATGATTTTGTACATACCGGGGAATGATGAAGAGAGAGGCTCTCCGGCTTATACAATAGATATGGAGGAAAAGTATTATATGAAACTAGGCGACAAAAAACCTCAGAAAATACCCATGTATGTTTATTATATCATCGTGGGTGTTATTATTGTGCTTCTGAACCTTCTTGTGGTTCCGGCGGTACAGGAGAGAAGTATCCAGAAAACAGATTATTCCACCTTCATTAAAAACGTGGAGGAGGGGAATGTTTCAAAGGCCACGGTTGAGGAGGATTATATTTATTATGAAGTCGGCTCAGAGAAGAGCGGCAATGTGATCCTGTGCAAAACAGTAAAAATGGACGACCCCGAGCTGGTGAACCGTCTTCTGGACGCGGATGTGATCATGGACGAGGTGCTCCCGGAGAGTCCGTCCATCCTTGCTACGCTGATTTTCAGCTATGTTGTTCCCATAGGTATCTTTATTCTTCTGGGGCGGTGGCTGAGCAAGAAGATGATGAGCTCCATGGGCGGCGGTCCGGGAGGAGCGATGTCCTTCGGAAAAAGCAGCGCCAAGGTTTATGTGAAATCTTCCACAGGGATCAAATTTTCTGATGTGGCGGGAGAGGATGAAGCCAAGGAGCTTCTGACGGAGATTGTGGACTATCTGCACAATCCCCATAAATATACGGAAATCGGCGCGTCTATGCCCAAGGGCGCTCTTCTTGTGGGACCTCCCGGTACAGGCAAGACGCTTCTGGCCAAGGCTGTCGCCGGCGAGGCGGAGGTTCCCTTTTTCTCGATTTCCGGCTCCGAGTTCGTGGAGATGTTTGTCGGTATGGGAGCGGCCAAGGTCAGAGACCTGTTTAAGCAGGCCAATGAAAAGGCCCCCTGTATTGTTTTTATCGACGAGATCGACACCATCGGAAAAAAACGTGACGGAGCAGGCTTTACCGGCGGCAATGACGAGCGTGAACAGACGCTGAACCAGCTTCTGACGGAGATGGATGGGTTTGACGGTTCCAAGGGAGTGGTGATCCTTGCGGCCACCAACCGTCCGGATTCGCTGGATCCGGCGCTTCTCAGGCCTGGACGTTTCGACAGGAGGATCCCGGTAGAGCTTCCGGACCTCCAGGGAAGAGAAGAGATTCTGAAAGTTCACGCCAGGAAGATCAAGATCGCGGACAGCGTCCGCTTCGACGAGATCGCCAAGGCAGCGGCAGGAGCTTCCGGCGCGGAGCTTGCCAATATTGTCAATGAGGCGGCTCTCAGGGCAGTCCGGGACGGAAGGAAATTTGCTACCCAGGCGGATTTTGAGGAAAGCATTGAGGTGGTCATCGCGGGATACCAGAAGAAAAACCGTGTGCTTTCCAATAAAGAGAAGCTGATCGTATCCTATCATGAGATCGGACACGCGCTGGTTGCGGCCAAGCAGACGGAATCCGCTCCGGTTCATAAGATCACCATTATTCCCCGTACCTCGGGAGCTCTTGGCTATACTATGCAGGTGGATGAGAAGGAGCATTTCCTTATGACCAAGGAGGAGCTGGAGAATAAGATCGCCACCTTTACCGGCGGGCGCGCCGCGGAAGAGCTGATCTTCCATTCCATTACCACAGGAGCGTCCAACGATATCGAGCAGGCCACCAAGCTTGCGCGGGCTATGATCACCCGCTACGGCATGAGCGAGGACTTTGACATGGTGGCAATGGAAAATATCAGCAACCAGTATCTGGGCGGCGATTCCAGCCTTGCCTGCTCCTTTGAAACCCAGACGCTTCTGGATAAGAAGGTGGTGGAGCTCGTAAAAAAACAGCATGAAAAAGCGCTGCTGATTCTGCAGGAAAATATATCCAAGCTTCATGAACTGGCGAAATACCTGTACGAGCATGAAACGATTACAGGCGAAGAGTTTATGAAGATCCTTCAGGAGCCGGTTCCTGCTCTGGAGGAGGCTTGAGAAAAACATAAACGGGCGCTCGGCTCATACATGGAAATAACTATTCAGCCATGCATCTCGGATTCCCGCAGCTATCGCTGCTCTACCGACGCTGGCGCGTCTGAATCCTCGATCAAGGCTAAGCGCCATATGTCTGATGATAGCAAAACCTCTCTGCAAGCCAGCTTGCGCCGTGTTTTTGTTATCATCAGCCGCATGGCTGAATAGTTACCATGGAAATGGCGATTCCGGCGAATAATCGTTGTGAACCGCCATTTTTTGTGTTATGATGAGTCAGTGAAAAAGCGTGAGTATAGATACAGGAAGGATGGTTGGATGGTCAGAAAAGGACAGATGTCTGAAATGGACTGCCGTACAGCGGAAAGTATGGTAAACCGGTATATTGATCATACGTTGAAGGTGGATGAGCTGGAAGAATTTCTGGATCATGTGGAGTCCTGCCCATCCTGCTATGACGAGCTGGAAACATATTTTATTGTCCATGAAGTAACGCAGCAGCTTGACGATCAGGCCGAAGGCGCCGTGCTGGATTTTAAAAAGCTCCTTGCCCTGGACATCCGCAAATCCAGGAGATATATCCACAAAAAGCATGGGCTTCAGTTTGCCGCCGGAATTCTGGTATTACTGTTTATAGGAGCTCTGGTTGCTTTTGTGGTATTTATTTTATTCGAGCTGGGGATTTTTATTTGAATTTGGCGATAATATCTTATAAGATGAATCCCTACAGGAGGACAAATGGTTGAGTGAGAAAATTTTATTGATCGATGGACACAGTATTCTGAACCGGGCTTTTTACGGCCTTCCGGATCTGACGAATTCAGAGGGAACGCATACGGGAGCGGTTTACGGCTTTCTGAATATCCTGTTTCGCATTCTGGATGAGGAAAAGCCGGATTATTTGACAGTGGCGTTTGACCTGCATGAGCCTACCTTCCGTCATAAGCTTTATGACGCCTATAAAGGTACAAGAAAGGCAATGCCGGAGGAACTCAGGGAACAGGTGCCCCTTATAAAAGAAATGCTTGGGGCGATGGGGGTGAAAACAGTTTCCATGCCGGGCTATGAGGCGGATGATCTGCTTGGAACGCTGGCGAGAAGAAGTGAAAAAGAGGGCATGGATGTGACTATCCTCTCCGGGGACAGGGATCTCCTTCAGCTTGCCACCGAAAAAATCATGATACGTCTTCCAAAAACGTCCAGAGGAAAAACCACCATTGAAGATTTTCGCTGGGATCAGGTAAAAGAAAAGTATCAGGTGACTCCCCCTCAGATCATCGAGCTGAAAGCTCTGATGGGAGACTCGTCCGATAATATCCCCGGAATTCCCGGCGTAGGCGAGAAAACAGCTACTAAGATGATCGTGGAATTCGGTTCTATTGAAAATGCGTACGCCCACCTGGAGGAGGTAAAGCCCAATAAGGCAAGGGAATCTCTGAGGACTCACTATGATCTGGCGTCGCTGAGCAAAACTCTTGCCACGATAAACACGGACAGTCCGCTGGAGTATTCCTACGAGGAAGCCCGCATAGGAGAGCTTTATACGCAGGAAGCTTATCAGCTCTGTAAAAAGCTGGAGTTTAAAAATCTCATGGCAAAATTTGACGGCGCCGGAGTGTCCGGGGACAGTTCCATACAGCAGAATTTTTTTGTGTGCTCGGAACTGGATGGGGCGGAAGCGCTGTTTCAGAAGGCTTCCGGAAAGCCGGAGGCCGGTCTGGCTCTTGTGTGCGATCAGGAAAGCGTTTATGGTCTCGGAATCGCCCTGGATGAAAAGGAAATCTACTATGTTCCGGCTGAGGGGCTGCTGACAGGGGAATATCTCTGCGGAAAAATTCAGGAGCTGGCTGAAAAAACATTGATCGTCTCTCTGGATATCAAGAGCCTTCTCAAGCATGTAAAAATAGGCAGGCCCGGTCAGGTTTTTGATCTGGGGATCGGCGCGTATCTCCTGAATCCTCTGAAATCAGAATACACCTATGACGATATTGCGAAAGAATATCTGAACGGTATGATCCTTCCGTCCAGGGAGGAGCTTCTGGGGAAAACATCCCTGAAAAAGGCGTGGGAGGATTCCTCGGAGGCGCTGGGCAGCTATGGGTGTTTTCAGGCTTTTACGGCCTTTGCGGCGAGAAAGCCAGTGACGGACGCCCTGAAAGAAGCGGGAATGTGGAAGGTATATGAAGAGATTGAACTGCCTCTTGTTTTTACCCTGGATTCCATGGAAAAGTGGGGGATCCGGGTAAAGGGGGACGAGCTGAAGGCTTACGGGGAGAAGCTCAGCGTCCGTATCCGTGAGCTGGAAAAACTGATCTACGTTCAGGCGGGAGAGGAATTTAATATCAATTCTCCCAAGCAGCTTGGGGTGATCCTTTTTGAAAAAATGGGGATTCCCGGGGGCCGTAAAACCAAGACCGGATATTCCACTGCTGCGGATATACTGGAAAAGCTTGCGCCCGAGCAGCCCATCGTGAAGGATATTCTGGAGTACCGCCAGCTCACAAAGCTGAAATCCACCTATGCGGACGGTCTGGGAGCGGTGATCGGTGAGGACGGCAGGATCCACTCCACTTTTAACCAGACCATCACGGCTACAGGCAGGATCAGCAGCACGGAGCCGAACCTTCAGAATATCCCTGTCCGTATGGAGCTGGGAAGACTGATCCGGAAGGTTTTTGTTCCTGAGGAAGGCTTTGTTTTTCTGGATGCCGATTATTCTCAGATTGAGCTGAGAGTTCTCGCTCATATGTCAGGGGATGAAAAGCTGATCCAGGCCTATAAGGAGGCCCAGGATATCCACCGTCTGACGGCCTCTCAGGTGTTCCATGTACCCTTTGACCAGGTAACCTCTCTCCAGAGAAGGAACGCCAAGGCCGTGAATTTCGGCATCGTGTACGGCATCAGCTCCTTCGGGCTGAGCCAGGATCTCAGCATTACGCGGAAGGAAGCGGCGGAGTATATCGAAAAGTATTTTGAGACATATCCCAAGATCAAAAGCTTCCTGGACAGTATGGTAGAAACGGCAAAGGAGAAAGGCTATGTGTCTACGATGTTCGGGCGCAGAAGGCCTGTTCCGGAACTGAAGTCCAGCAACTTCATGCAGCGCTCCTTTGGGGAGCGGGTCGCCATGAACTCTCCCATCCAGGGAACGGCGGCGGATATCATCAAGATCGCCATGAACCGGGTGTACGGCAGGATGGCTCAGGAAGGTCTTAAATCCAGACTGGTGCTGCAGGTTCACGACGAGCTTCTGATCGAGACAAAAAAAGATGAGATCGCGGCGGTGTCCAGGATCCTGGAAGAGGAGATGAAAGGCGCGGCCCGTCTTGCTGTGGAGCTGGAAGTAGATATGCATGAGGGAGAAAGCTGGTACGAGGCGAAATAATGAAAGTAATAGGACTGACCGGAGGAGTGGGCGCCGGAAAGAGTACAGTGCTGTCATACCTGAAAAATGTCTGTTCCGCCTGGATCATTGAGGCGGATCAGGTGGGTCATCTGGTCATGGAGCCGGGGGAGCGCTGCTATGACGGAATGATTGCACTATTTGGAAAACAAATCATAAAAAGAGATAAAACCATTGACCGCGGGATGGTTTCGGATGTAGTATTTGGTAATGAGAAGATGCGGAGGAAGCTGAACAGCCTCCTGCACCCTGCCATAAAGGAGTATATTCTTGAGAAGCTCGAAAAAGAGCGCGGGGCCGGACGGGAGCTTGCGGTGGTGGAGGCCGCCCTTCTTCTGGAGGATCATTATGATGTATTCTGCGACAAAGTATGGTATGTCTGTACAGACAGAGAGATCCGCATCCGGCGTCTGATGGAGAGCCGGGGATATACAAAAGAAAAGGCGGAGAACATCATGAACCGTCAGGCCGCGGATGAATTTTTCCGCCGGCATGCGGATTATATAATAGAAAATAACGGCGATCTGGAAAAGACATACCGCCAGATCGAAGAAGGGATCAGAGGATTATGAGGTTATGCAGCATCGCCAGCGGCAGCAGCGGCAACTGTATTTATGTGGGCTCCGACTGCGCCCATGTGCTGGTTGATATCGGGATCAGCGGAAAAAGAATGGAGGCGGGACTCAACAGCCTGGATCTGACAGGGCGGGATATAGACGGGATCCTGATCACCCACGAACATTCCGACCATATTAAGGGACTGGGAGTGATCGCCCGCAAGTACGGCATTCCGATATACACCACCGGAGGAACGGCGGACGCCATGATCCGGTCGCGGTCTCTGGGAAAGATTCCGGGGGGCATTTTCCGCGAGATCAGGGAGGACGAGCCTTTTTATATCAAGGATCTAAAGATCAATCCTTTTACCATTCCTCACGACGCGGCGCAGCCGGTGGGCTATCGGCTGGAATGTGGGGATCATTCTGTGGGGATCGCTACGGATCTGGGAAAATACAATGATTATATTATCGAAAATCTTCAGAATCTGGACGCGCTGCTTCTGGAGGCGAATCATGACATAAGAATGCTGCAGGTGGGAAGCTATCCCTATTATCTGAAGCAGAGGATCCTGGGGGACAGAGGCCATCTCTCCAATGAAAACGCGGGAAGGCTCCTGTGCAGGCTTCTCCATGATCATATGAAGGCGGTGTTCCTGGGTCATCTGAGCAAGGAAAACAATTACGAGGAGCTTGCCTATGAAACTGTCTGCTCGGAGGTGACGCTGGGAGACAATCCCTATAAGTCAAAAGATTTCAAAATTCAGGTAGCGAAACGGGAATTTGTTTCCGAAGTAGTGACCGTATAGAAAGGATAAGATTATGAAAAAGACAATCATCACAGTAGTGGGAAACGATACCGTGGGTATTATCGCAAAGGTTTGTACATATCTGGCTGATAATAACGTAAATATTCTTGATATCTCACAGACCATTGTCCAGGGCTATTTTAATATGATGATGGTTACGGATACCAGTGCCTCCCGAAAAGACACGGGAACGCTTTCCCGGGAGCTCTCTGAGCTGGGAGATCAGATCGGGGTTGTGATCCGCTGCCAGCATGAAGATATCTTCAACAAAATGCACAGAATTTAAGACATCGGATGAAAAATAATCCCTCAAGGAGACGGATATGATTAATATATTTGAAGTGAACGAGACCAATAAGATGATCGAGCAGGAAAATCTTGACGTTCGTACCATCACCATGGGTATCAGCCTGCTGGACTGTATAGACAGCGATCTGAAAAAGCTGAATGAAAATATTTACAACAAAATCACAAACTGCGCGAAAAATCTGGTGGAGACCGGGGACAAAATCTCCATGGAATACGGAATCCCTATTGTAAATAAAAGAATTTCCGTGACTCCGGCGGCCCTCATAGGGGGCAGCGCCTGCCACTCCAGCGAGGATTTTGTATCCATTGCCAGGACGATGGACCGGGCGGCAAAAGAGGTGGGAGTGAACTTTATCGGAGGCTATTCCGCTCTGGTAAGCAAGGGGATGACTCCGGCGGAGGAGCTTCTGATCCGTTCCATTCCCCGTGCCCTTGCCGAGACAGAGAGGGTATGCAGCTCCGTGAACGTAGGCTCCACCAAGACCGGGATCAATATGGACGCGGTGAAGCTTATGGGCGAGATCATCCTGGAGACGGCGAAAGCCAGCCGGGACGAAGATTCTCTTGGATGCGCCAAGCTTGTGGTGTTCTGCAACGCTCCGGACGACAATCCTTTCATGGCTGGGGCTTTTCACGGCGTTACAGAGGCCGACTGTATCATCAATGTAGGCGTCAGCGGGCCGGGAGTGGTGAAGACGGCGCTGGAACAGGTGAGAGGAAAGGATTTTGAGACCCTTTGTGAAACGATCAAGAGAACTGCCTTCAAGGTAACGCGCGTGGGACAGCTTGTGGCCCAGGAAGCTTCCAAACGGCTGGGAGTTCCTTTCGGCATCGTGGATCTTTCTCTTGCGCCTACGCCTGCCATCGGCGACAGTGTGGCTGAGATTTTGGAGGAGATCGGCCTTGAGAGAGCGGGAGCTCCGGGAACTACAGCGGCTCTGGCTCTTCTCAATGATCAGGTAAAAAAAGGCGGCGTTATGGCTTCCACTGCTGTGGGAGGATTGAGCGGCGCGTTTATCCCGGTCAGCGAGGATCAGGGGATGATCGACGCAGTCAACGAAGGCGCCCTTACACTGGAAAAACTGGAGGCCATGACCTGTGTCTGCTCAGTGGGGCTTGATATGATCGCTGTTCCCGGCGATACCAAGGCTTCTACGATTTCCGGAATCATTGCGGATGAAGCGGCTATCGGTATGGTGAACCAGAAAACTACCGCGGTGAGGCTGATTCCGGTTATAGGAAAGGGCGTGGGTGAGACAGTGGAATTCGGCGGACTCCTGGGGTACGCTCCGATCATGCCGGTGAATCCGTTTTCCTGCGAGGCCTTTGTGGAAAGAGGAGGCCGTATTCCTGCTCCCATCCATAGTTTCAAAAATTAAGTATTAGTTCAGCCATACAGTGGTCGGGAAGCAAAAAACATGCTTGCATGTTTTTTGCGAGCGGACATCTGTATGAGCTGAACTGATATAATTTTTTTTATAAAACATTGACAATAGCATAATAGTATGCTAAAGTATTAAACAGCAAAACCGATGAGGAAGAAGAGTAGACAGTTAAGCGGCATTACAGAGAGCGGGGGCAGGTGGAAGCCCGTATGGAGCTGATTGTTGAATGGCCTTCCGAGGGCAGTCCGAAATCTGAACCCAGAGAGTAGGCACTGACGGGAACCGAACCCGTTACCAATCAGGAGTGTATGTTTGTACATGAGAAAGTGGACATTTGTCAATTTGAGTGGTACCGCGATAATAAGTAATTATTACCGTCTCAAGCATAGCTTGAGGCGGTTTTTGTTTTGCGCAGGCCCGGCAAGCGGCATCATGCCTGCTTTTCTGCTTCGGGATAAAAAGTAATCTTATTACGGGACCGCAGCTTTCTTTCTCACAGACAAGCCCCGGGAGGTTGGCTCATATTTTCCGGGGGAGACAATTTAATGCAGAGAGAGGAGAAAAAAACTATGAAAGCAAAAACAACGGCAAAGATGATCGGAGCAGCATTTTTAACCATGGCCCTGGCGGCAGGCTCAACCACAGTGTACGCGGAGGATGAGCAGTATACCATCGGCATATCCCAGTTTGCGGAGCATGGCTCACTGGACAACTGCCGGGAGGGATTTCTGGAAGGACTGAAGGAAGAAGGTATCGAAGAAGGAAAAAACCTCACAGTAGATTACAAAAATGCAGCCGCGGATATGGGAACCTGCGGACAGATTTCCGACAGCTTTGTATCGGATAAAGTAGACTTACTGGTGGGGATCGCTACTCCAAGCGCCCAGAGTCTCTATAACGCTTCCATGGACGCGGATATTCCTGTGATCTACACGGCGGTAACCGATCCTCAGGCGGCGGAGCTGGCGGACGAAGAGGGGAATCCGGTAGGAGAGATCTCAGGAACAAGCGATAAGCTTCCTGTGAAGCAGCAGCTTGAGATGATCCGGGAGCTTCTTCCGGAGGCTGAGACCATCGGCATCATGTACACCACGAGCGAGGCCAACTCTGAGTCCTCAATCAAAGAATATGAGGCTCTTGCGGGAGACTACGATTTTACCATCAAAACAGCAGGAATCACCACTACCGCGGATATCCCTCTGGCGGCGCAGTCTCTTCTGGAGGAAGTGGACTGCATGACGAACCTGACGGACAACACGGTTGTAGCTTCTCTTCCGACGATCCTTGAAATGGCAAATGAGAAAAATATTCCTGTATTTGGAAGCGAGATCGAGCAGGTTAAGATCGGCTGTCTGGCGGCAGAGGGGCTGGATTATATCGAGCTTGGCAAACAGACCGGAAGAATGGCGGCCAAGGTATTAAAGGGAGAGGCAAAAGCATCGGAGCTTCCCTATGAGACCATTGAGGAAGCGGCTCTCTACCTGAACTCCGCAGTTGCGGAAAACCTTGGAATTGAGATTCCGGAGGATATGACCTCTTCTGCGGCGGAGGTATTCGAGGAGATCACGGAATATACGGCAGAGGAATAAGATATACCGGGAGCTGAAGAAAGATTGCTGGGAAAACAGTCAGAGAACGATTTCCTTCAGCTCCCTGACAAATTACGGAGGTTTATGCAGTCATGGATTTTATCATTACCATATTTGAGCAGGGCCTGATCTACGGCATCCTTGCTCTGGGCGTCTACATCACCTATAAGATACTGGATTTTCCGGATCTTACCACAGACGGAAGTTTTCCTTTGGGAGCGGCGGTGACGGCGGCGATGATCGCGAAGGGAGTAAATCCCTATCTCACCCTGTTCGTCTCCTTTGCGGCAGGAGCGGCGGCAGGAGTCTGTACAGGTCTCATCCATGTAAAAGGAAAGGTGAGGGATCTGCTGTCCGGTATTATTATGATGACGGCCCTCTGGACGATAAATCTCAGAATAGCGGGAACCTCCAATGTCCCCCTGTTCTCAAAAGAAACAATTTTTAAGAACAGTTTTCTGGAAAATGTGGTTCCGGAAAGCGTGCAGCCCTATACGACGATCCTTGTGATTATTGTACTCACGGTGATCACCAAGCTGGTTCTGGATTTTTATATGAACAGCAAGTCCGGTTTTCTTCTGAGAGCGGTGGGCGACAACGACAAGCTGGTGACAGCTCTTGCCAAAGATGAAGGGAATATGAAGATCCTGGGCCTTGCCATCGCCAACGGCCTTATTGCTCTGTCCGGCTGTATTTTCTGTCAGGAGGAGCGCGTGTTTGAAATTTCCATGGGAACAGGAGCTGTTGTGATCGGCCTTGCCAGCGTGATCATCGGCACAAGCCTTTTTAAGGGGCTTACCTTTATGAAGGCCACTACGGCAGTGATTTTGGGTTCCGTTCTGTATAAAGCGTGTACGGCTGTCGCCATGCGGAATTTTGAGCCGCAGGATATGAAATTTATCACAGCCGCCCTGTTTTTGATCGTGCTGCTGATCAGTATGGATAGAAAGAAGAAGGTGAAGATCGATGCTTGAGCTGAAGAATATTTATAAATATTATAATCCCGGTACGGTAAACGAGCTGTGTCTGTTCAAGGGATTCAGCCTGAATGTGGAAAAGGGCGAATTTCTTTCTGTAGTGGGAAGCAATGGTTCCGGAAAAACCTCCATGCTGAATATCATCTGCGGCAGTATTCCTGTGGAGTCGGGAAGCATCCTTCTGGAAGGAAAGGATATCACGAATATGAAGGAATTCCGCAGAAACGAAAAGATCGGCCGTGTTTACCAGAATCCGGCTCTTGGAACCTGTCCGTCCATGACGATACTGGAAAACATGTCTCTGGCGGATAACAAGGGAAAACGTTACGGACTGAAGCGGGGAGTCAACAAAAACAGGGTGGAGTATTATCAGGAGCTTCTCCGGCCTCTGAATCTGGGCCTGGAGGATAAAATGCATGTGAAGGTGGGCTCTCTTTCCGGAGGTCAGCGTCAGGCCATGGCTCTTTTGATGTCCACCATGACGCCTATAGAGTTTTTGATCCTCGACGAGCATACGGCTGCTCTTGATCCCAAGACGGCGGAGATCATTATGGAGCTGACAGATAAGATCGTCAGGGAGAAGAAGCTTACTACGATCATGGTCACACACAATCTCAGATATGCCGTGGAGTACGGCAGCCGCCTGCTGATGATGCATCAGGGAGAGAGCGTGATCGACTGCTCCGGAGAAGAGAAGAAGAATATGAACATCGATGATATTCTGAAAAAATTTAATGAGATCAGCATTGAATGCGGCAACTGAAAAAGGACGAAAATTATAGAATTACCACAGGCTTTTGATATTCATGCGAAAAGGCTCTCCCTTCTTTATGACAGAGGAGGCTTTCGTATATGTTGGAGGCTCGGGTATTTGTTTCCAGAAATGCAAGGGCGCCCGGGGAAAGAAGTTCAGGAGCGTCCGCAGGTCTGGTAAGGAGAGGAAGTATTCCTCTCTTTTTTATTTCCTTCAAAAGAGGTGCCGCGTCCTTCCGGAAGCCGAGTACACGGGCATAAGGGATTTTTTCCGGTGTCTTCCTGATGCCGAGGAGTACATGCATAAGCCCCCGCTGGATCCTTGTTCTGGTGATCTCTCTGGTTTTCAGAAGCTCGCAGAATTGCGAAAAGCCCTGATAATCGTTCAGCCGGTTTTGGATGCGCCTTGCAAGCTCCGGCGAAATATCCTGAAATTCCGCCGTCTGTTCCGGAGTTAAAGAAAGCAAACGGTAATGAAGCAGCAGGTCGAAATCTGACTCCGTCAGATAGCCGTTTCTTTTTACTGAGCTTTCCAGCAGACGCAGGCTGGCTTCCGGCATCAGTTCTTTTAACGGGGACGTATCGGTGTCTTTCGGCGATTTCTGCAGATGAGTCCGTATGGCGGTGGCGGAAGGAGCCTGACGGCTTTTTAATTCTGCCTCGTGGTAGCCGGAGCCCTTTCGTTTCAGGGTGACGGGTTTTATGGAGCTCTTCCTTTGCAGAAGGGCTTTGCAGTACTCGATCCCCAGAATATTGTTGGGGGAGGAAAGCAGCCGTGACGCGGTCTCCACGGAAACGGGAAGAGAGGAGGCTCTTAGATACCGGTCCAGAGCAAGATTTCTGGCGCAAGGAAAGGAACGCCCCTCTTTCAGATGCTGCCGGAGAAGAGTACGGTAAGCCTCCGGTTCCTCTGTGAGAATACGGGCGATGAGCAGCATGTTTTCAACATGTCCCTCCTCGCTTCCGAAACAAAGTTCTGTGACAGCCCCTGTTCCCTCCAGGAGAGAAACGCCGCCCTCCGCGAAAAATTCCGCGCTGGCGGAGGAGAACTGCGCCGGAAGCTCTAAAACCAGGTCGGCGCCACCTAGAAGAGCCATTTCCGCCCGGATATGCTTTGGCAGAAGAGCGGGAGCTCCCCGCTGCACATAGTCTCCGCTCATGGCAACAATGATATAGTCTGCTTTCAGCTTTTCTTTTGCATAGGAAAGCTGGTATAGATGTCCGTTATGAAAAGGATTATATTCCGCGATGATCCCGGTCACGTTCATATTCTTGGTTCTCCCTCAGTATAAAAATCCGTCTGTTTTCGCTCTGCGGCGAAAAGGCCTGCCCACTTTGTTCGTAAACATAAGCATAGTATATTTGATTTACAATAGAAAATCAATTTGATAAATTGCATTTCAAAAAATACTTCACTTTGTCAGATTATGGGTTGGAAATGCTTGAAATAAGGGATTCCTGGGGGTATAATAAACGTATCTGTGGAAATGTAAAGGAAATTTCCCGGGCCGAGAGGCTGAAATAACGAAAGGAGCCATTTAATCATGGGATTTGTTGAAGTGCTCAAGAAAAGAGCAAAAGAGAACATTAAGACAATCGTACTGCCGGAGACAGAGGATATGAGAACTCTTGAGGCAACCGAAAAAATTCTGAAAGAGGGAGTTGCTAAGATCATTCTGATCGGTAATGAAGAAGAGATCAACAAAAAGGCGGCAGAAGGCGGATATGACATTTCAGGCGCCGCAATTGTTGATCCGGAAACCTCAGACAAAACACAGGCCTATATCGACAAGTTTGTTGAGCTGAGAGCAAAAAAAGGAATGACTCCGGAGAAGGCAAAAGAAATCCTTCACACCCAGTACCCATACTATGGCGTTATGATGGTAAAAATGGGCGATGCGGACGGAATGGTATCCGGCGCATGTCATTCTACCGCGGACACTCTCCGTCCCTGCCTGCAGATCCTGAAGACAAAACCGGGCACCAAGCTTGTGTCTGCTTTCTTCCTGATCGTGGTTCCGGACTGCGAGTACGGCGCAAACGGCGCGTTTGTATTTGCTGACTCCGGACTGAACCAGAATCCGACTCCGGAAGAGCTCTCCGCTATCGCGGCGTCCTCCGCAGAGTCCTTTGAGCTCCTGGTTCAGGAAGAGCCTGTAGTTGCGATGCTTTCCCATTCCACCAAGGGCAGCGCGAAGCATGCGGATGTAGATAAGATGGTAGAGGCTACCAGAATCGCCAAAGAAGAGCATCCGGATCTGAAGCTTGACGGAGAATTCCAGCTTGACGCCGCTATCGTACCAAGCGTAGGCGCGTCCAAGGCTCCCGGCAGCGAGGTGGCGGGAAAAGCCAACGTTCTGATCTTCCCGGATCTTGACGCGGGCAACATCGGATATAAGCTGGCTCAGCGTCTTGCCAAGGCGGAAGCGTACGGACCTGTTACCCAGGGTATCGCGAAACCGGTCAACGACCTTTCCAGAGGCTGCTCTGCCGACGACATCGTAGGCGTTGTAGCGATTACTGCCGTTCAGTGCCAGGCGGAAGACAAGTAAGAAATAACCGGGAGAACAGAGATCGGTTTTTTCGTTCAGGATGAAGTGTTTTCATCTTTTGGGTATTACATAATAAGAATAGGAGAGTAAAATTATGAATGTATTGGTTATTAACTGCGGAAGTTCCTCTTTGAAGTATCAGCTTATCAACTCTGATACAGAGGCGGTTCTCGCAAAGGGGCTCTGTGAAAGAATCGGTATCGACGGAAGACTCGTATATCAGAAGGCGGGCTGTGACAAGGAGATCACAGAAGCGTCCATGCCGACTCATAAAGAAGCGATCCAGATGGTGCTTCACGCGCTGACAAATGAAAAGTCCGGCGCGATCAAGAGCCTGGAGGAAGTAAACGCCATCGGCCACCGTGTAGTGCATGGCGGCGAGAAGTTCGCTGCTTCCGCAGTAATCACCGACGAGATGATCAAGGCGGTGGAAGAGTGTAATGATCTGGCGCCTCTTCATAATCCGGCGAACCTGATCGGTATCCGTGTCTGCGCGGAGCTGATGCCTCATGTGCCCCAGGTAGGCGTATTTGATACCGCTTTCCATCAGACTATGCCGGCGAAGGCTTATCTCTACGGCCTGCCGCTGGATTATTACAAAAAATACAAGATCAGAAGATACGGCTTCCACGGAACCTCCCACAGCTATGTTTCCAAACATGCGGTTGAATTCCTGGGACTTGATCCGGACAATTCCAAAGTGATCGTCTGCCACCTGGGCAACGGTTCCTCCATCAGCGCTGTACAGAACGGCAAATGCATCGACACTACCATGGGTCTGACTCCGCTGGAGGGCGTGATCATGGGAACACGCTCCGGAAGCATTGATCCGGCTATCGTTGAGTTTATCGCCAAAAAAGAAAACCTGGATATCGCGGGCGTTATGAACGTACTGAATAAGAAATCCGGTCTTCTTGGAATGTCCGGAATTTCCAGCGACATGCGTGATCTTGAGGATGCGGCCGCAGAGGGGAATGAGGACGCAAAGAACGCGAGAGAGGCGCTTGCGTACGGTATCGCGAAATATGTAGGCGGCTATGTGGCGGCTATGAACGGCGTAGACGCTATCGTATTTACCGCGGGTATCGGTGAAAACGACAATCTTGTGCGTGAGGATATCTGCTCTTACTTTAAATATCTGGGAGTTACCATTGATGCTGAGGCCAATAAGAAACGCGGGGAAGACATTGTGATCTCCACCCCGGATTCTAAGGTTAAGGTAGCGGTGATCCCCACAAACGAGGAGCTTGCGATCTGCAGAGATACTGTGGCTCTTGTAAAATAATACGGCTGAGTCTCGAGGGAGAGACAGCTTTTCATGAAAGAAGGTTCACCGGTACAGGTGAGCCTTCTTTTACGTACGGCTTAAGGCTGTTTGCTTCCAGAGAGTGCCATTTTAAAAATTTACTTTTGTAAATTATGAGAGTATTGCGGAATTAGGAAAAAATAACATGAAATTATTGACGATTTTAAAACATTATAGTATAATTGCACTAATGAAACGGTTCAAAACCATCTGTTTATGGAAGGAATGACTAGAGTGAATGGAAAACGAAAGGTAACCATTAGGCAGGTGGCGAGACGGGCGAAGGTCTCTGTAGGGACGGTTTCTAATTATCTGAATGGAACTGCAGTTGTTTCAAAGGACCGGTCGGAGCGGATTCAGGAGGCCATCGATGAATTGGACTACATTCCGGATATGTTAGCCAGTTCTTTAAGAAGAAAAAGCAGCAGAGACATTCACGTGCTTACGCCGAATCTGAATAATGGTTTTTACACGAACATTATCAGTTCTTTTATGAACTACGCATATCAGGCGGGGTATACTACCCACATTTCCGGCTATGAATATTCTTCAGAAATGGAGAAGAGACATCTCCGCAGTCTGGAAACCAGCAAGCCGGGGACGGTAGTGATTATTTTTAACGGGTATAATGACGAGACAGAGATCAAAAGACTGATCAAAAAGGATATACATGTCATTCTGGCGGACCGCCAGAATATGATCCAGAATACATCCGGTATCAGATTTGACAATCATGAAGTAATATATGAGATCATTGAATTTCTAAAAGAAAAAGAATATAAATCCGTCGGCCTGCTCACAGAGCTTACCAGACTTGAGAATGTGAAAAGAAGACGGGACAGCTTTGTGGAAGCCATGAAATTTTTTGGCTGTGAAAATCCGGAGTCCTTTGTATACGAAAGAGAATCACTTTCTCTGGATAAACTGAGAAACGGATATCTCTACATGAAGGAGATTCTGGAGAATCATTCCAAGGAGGAGCTTCCCCAGGCATGGATCGCCACCTCGGATTATCTGGCGATCGGGCTTATGCGGGCGGTAAGAGAAAAGGGTTATTCTATTCCCGGAGATTTCGGCGTAGTGGGATATGATAATCTGGAGCTGTCGGCGTATGTCAGTCCTAAGCTTACGACAGTGTCTCAGGATCAGAAGCTCTTTGGACAGAAGCTGTGGGAGGCGGTGGAGCATTATAATGAAACAGGCAGCACCTCAGATATTTTGCTGCCTCAGAAAATAGTGATCAGAGAATCCTGTTAAACACGTTGATGCAGAAAGGTGTTTCCTGTGTTATAAAATAAGGCGACGCGGTACGGACCTGTGCGGCGCGCCCTTATTTTTAATAGAAAATTGAAACGTTTCAAGAAAAAGCGTTTTCTGATGCGTATTTCAGAAAATCCAGAAAGAATAGGGTGCCATGATCAGACACTGAAAAATATCCGGATAAAAAGAAAGGAGGAATAAGTGAATTCCGGATCAGAGAGAGTACTTTACATAGTTTTTGAAACGTTTCATGATAAAAAAAGAAAGGGGTATTTACAATGAAAAAAACACTGGCTATTACTTTATGTGCTGCAATGGCAGCAGGAATGATCGGATCTTACACATCAGTATACGCCGCTGAGGCGGATCCCGCCGCAGACGAGTCTGTCGCGAAGGCCGCGGAAGAGGGCTGGGAAATTGCGGTTGTTCCCAAAGACTCCACAAATCCATGGTTTGTCCGCATGGATACCGGAGTAAAGGAATTTGCAGATGAAACTGGAGTAAACTGCTATCAGATAGATACAGGTACGATCGACGCCACAACCCAGGCTCAGCTTGTGGAGGATCTGATTTCTCAGGGTGTTGACGCTATCTGCGTAGTACCGGTAGACATGGCGTCCATGGACTCCGTACTGCAGGAAGCAAAGGACGCGGGTATCGTGGTGATCGCTCATGAGGGCGCTGACCTTCAGAATGTGGATTACGATATTGAAGCGTTCTCCAATGCCGGATACGGCGCGTTTATTATGCAGAATCTGGCGGAGGCTATGGGTGAGGAAGGCCTTTATACTACCATGGTGGCATCTCTGACAAATGGTTCCCACAATGAGTGGGCGGACGCCGCGGTAGAATATCAGAAGGAAAACTATCCGAACATGCAGCTTCTGGAAGAAAATCCCCGCGTAGAATCCGACGACAACGGAGATACTGCCTATAATGTAGCGAAAGAGCTGATCAAAACCTATCCGGATCTGAAGGGAATCATGGGAACCTCCTCCTTTGACGCGCCCGGCGTTGCGCGGGCTATTCAGGAGCTTGGCCTTCAGGACAAATTCTTTACATCAGGAACAGGAATGCCGGCGGACAACGCGGAGCTTCTGAAATCCGGCACTCTGAAATCCTTAACTCTTTGGGATCCCGCACAGGCAGGCAAGGCGATGGTAGATCTGGCGTGCAAGGTTCTGAACGAGCAGGAAATCGCGGCTCCTGTGAACCTTGATGTTGACGGATATACAGAGATGACCTTCCGTGAAGGCTCCGAGACCGTTCTTGAAGGTCAGGGCTGGATCACCATCACTGCGGACAATGTAGACGATATGGGCTTCTGATAAAACAGAATCATAAATAAAGACAGCAATTTAGCGGTTCTTTTATCTCTTTGACAGATCAATCCGCCGGTTTTCCGGCGGATTGATCTGAAAATATCAGTAATAACAGCCAGAGGAAAGCAGAGAGGAGGAAAGAAACTATGGCTCAGAGTTTATTAAAGGCGGAGCATGTGAAAATCTCCTTTGGAAACGTACATGCTTTAAGAGATGTGTCTCTTGAAATACTTCCGGGAGAGATACATTGTCTTATGGGAGAAAACGGATGCGGAAAATCGACGATCATTAAGATCATATCAGGCGTGTATCAGCGAGACGGCGGAACTGTAGAGTTCAACGGGCAGAAGCTGGATAAGATCACGCCTATTGACGCGATCAATCTGGGCATCCAGGTGATCTATCAGGATTTTGCCCTGTTCCCCAATCTGACGGTGGCAGAAAACCTAGCGTTGAATACGGAGCTTGCCTCAAGAAAGAAAACAGTGAGCTGGAAAAATGTAAGAAAGATTGCGGAAGAAGCAGTCGCGAAAATTAATTTCCAGGTGGATATGGATCAGAAGGTGGAGGAGCTCAGTGTGGCTCAGAAACAGATGGTCGCCATCAGCCGGGCGCTGATGTCCAATGCCAAGCTGATCATTATGGACGAGCCGACTACCGCATTGACCAGAAAAGAAGTTGATGCGTTATTTAAAATTATATTGAAATTAAAGGAGCAGGGAATCGCGATCCTCTTTATCAGCCATAAGCTGGACGAGGTATTCGAGATTTCAGACAGGTATACGATCTTTCGGAACGGTGAAATGGTGGCTGCCGGAAATATGAAGGAACTGGATGATAAGAAGTTCACCTACTATATGACCGGCCGTGAATTCGCGGACAAAGTATTTGTTGCGGAGAATGTGTCGGATAAGCCGGTGCTGGAGCTCAAAAATCTTACCAAAGAAGGCGCTTTTTCAGATATCAGTCTGACTCTGAGAAGAGGAGAGATATTGGGAATTACCGGACTTCTGGATTCCGGGCGTACAGAGCTTGCTTTATCTATGTTCGGTATGCTTCCGGCGGATTCCGGAGAAATCCTGAAGGAGGGGAAACCGGTGAAGATCGCCAGTCCCAGAGACGCGATCAACTGCAATATCGGTTTTGTTCCCGAGGACAGACTTTCCGAGGGCCTGTTTCTTACCCAGTCTATCGGAGATAATATCATTATTTCCGAGATCGACAGGCTGAAAAAGAAAAACGGGCTGTTTGATCATAAGAAACGCGATGAGGAAGTCGAAAAATGGGTAAAAGAGCTGGAGATCAAAACTCAGAATCCGGACAATCCGGCGACTACTCTGTCGGGCGGCAATCAGCAGAGAATCGTGCTGGCAAAATGGCTGGCCTGCGATCTTGACGTGCTGATCCTGAACGGCCCCACCGTAGGCGTGGATATCGGATCCAAGCATGATATCCATATGGTACTGCAGAGACTTGCCGGACAGGGCCTTGGTGTGATCATTATATCCGATGATCTTCCGGAGGTTATACAGAATTGCTCCAGAGTTCTGGTTATCAAGGACGGCAGGATCAAATCTGAATATGATACACAGAAAGTCAATGAAAAGATGATCATTGACGATATGATGTAGGAGGCGATCAGATGAGCAGAAAAATAAAAAAAGCGTTTCGGTCAAATGAGCCGTACATATTGATCATTATTGTAATACTGGGAATTTTCATTCAGATCCGTTCCGGACAGTTTTTTACCGGAAATAATATCGTGGATCTTCTGAGCGCGCTGATCGTTCCCGGACTTTTCGCCATTGCGGAATTCCTTGCCCTGATTTCCGGCGGGATCGACGTATCGTTTCCGGCGCTGGCCTCTCTTTCCGCGTATGCCACAACAAAAATGCTGCTGGATATGGGATATGAGGGAAATGTAATTGTTCCGTTTCTGATCGCTGTTGCCATCGGAGCTGTGCTGGGCGCGGTCAATGGATTTTTTATCGGATATCTGAATCTGAACGCCATGATCGTTACACTGGGTACCGCCAGTATTTTCCAGGGATTTATGCAGGGCGCGCTGAGAGCGAATCAGTTGTCCGTGATCCCTTCCGGCATGAAAGGATTCGGTACGGCTTCTTTTATTACCGCTACCAACAAAGTAAACGGGCTGACCTCGATCCTGCCATATACGTTTATTATTCTGGTAGTGGTCTGCGCCGCAGTGTTTTATCTTCTCCGGTATACGATCTTCGGACGGGGGATTTACGCCATAGGCGGCAACGCGCAGAGCGCGCACACCGCGGGCTTTCATGTAGAAAGAACGAAATTCCTGATCTATATCATTATCGGGATGATCGCCTCGGCAGCCGGCGTCTGCCGTGTATGTATGATGCAGCAGTGTCATCCCACGAATATGCTGGGTATGGAAATGAACATTATAGCCGGAGTTGTTCTGGGAGGAGTCGCCCTTACCGGAGGCGCGGGTACTCTCACAGGCTGTATGCTGGGTACATTTCTGATCATACTTGTAGAGAATTCCATGATCCTTCTGGGAATTCCCACAACCTGGAGCGATGTGTTCGTAGGACTGGTCATTGTGATCGGCGTATCTCTGACAGCGATCCAGTCCGCCAGATCCTCTAAAGGCAAAAAATCTGCGGCAAAGGGGGAAGCGTGATGAACAAAGCGAAAAGCATTTACCGGAAAAATCCTGAAGTGAGCAGGCTGCTGATCATCATGATCTGCTGGCTGGTCTTCATGATGTTTACTCAGGCAGAGAAATTCTTCACAGGCGCAAACTTCCTTAATATGGCCGGAAAATTCCCGGAATACGGACTTATGGCTCTGGGAGGCATGCTCTGTATGATCACAGGCGGAATCGATCTGTCCGTGGTGGGAACCGCGAATATGGCTTCCATCCTCAGCGCCTTTATGCTGATCCGTGTGTTTGGCGAAGACGGAACCATGCCGCTGGCCTTCTCTGCTGTGATTTTTATCATAGCTGTTATCGTCGGCGTTGTAGTAGGAAGCCTGAACGGCTTTCTGATCTCACAGCTTGGCGTTCCGCCGATCCTGGCGACCCTTGGTGTGAATGAGCTCCTGACGGGAATCTGCATTGTCATGACCAACGGTTCTACAATCTCCGCGTTTCCCAAGCAGTTCAGCGAGTTTTTTAAGGGAGAGCTTTTCGGCTTCATCCCGTGGCGGCTGATCATATTTATGATTGTAGCGGTTGCGATCTATATGATGCTTGAAAAGAGCACATATGGAACGAAGTTGAGATTATACGGAACCAGCGCCCATGTGGCAAAGTATTCGGGAATCAATACTTCCACCCTTTTGTTCCGTACATACATTACCTCCTCCGTCTGCGCGGCTCTCGGCGGGCTTATGATGCTTGCGAGCTACGCTTCCGCAAAGCCGGATAATGGTGAAAACTATACCATGCAGTCTATTCTTCTGATCGTTCTTGGCGGCGCCAGCCCCAACGGAGGAAAAGGAAAGCTTTCCGGTGTGATAACAGCCATCATTTTGCTGAATATGATCGAATCCGGCATCAACCGTTTCAGAAGCGTTTCCACATACTATGTGAAGCTGATCTGGGGCGCCGTTCTGATTCTTGCTCTTGTGATCGATTATATGAGCCAGAAGCCGAAACGATCAAAATAAATACGAGGAGGATCGTATATGCAAAAAAAGGTATTATTTGCCGGCGAGTCCTGGACGGCCACCCTTACAGAGGTGAAAGGCTTCAACAGCTTTGTGTCCTCAAAATTTGAAACAGGTCTCGGGTGGATTGACAAAGCTATTGAAGAGGCGGGATATGAGTTTGTGTATATGCCGGGACATGTCGCCAACGATCATTTTCCTTTTACCATGGAAGAACTGAAGGAATATGCCTGTGTGGTTCTTTCGGATATAGGGGCGGACACGCTTCTGATCCCATCGGAGACCTTCGCGTCCGGAAAAATGTTTCCCAACCGCTGTCGGCTTTTGCGTGATTATGTGCTGGAGGGAGGCGGACTGCTGATGATGGGCGGCTATATGACCTTTAACGGCATCGGCGGTCAGGGAAAATGGTGGGCTACTCCTGTGCAGGAGATCCTTCCGGTAGAGCTCCTTCCCTACGACGACAGAATGGAGCACTGTGAAGGCGTCCGGCCGGAGATCACAGACCCGGAGCATCCCGCCCTGAAAGGGATAGAAGGAGAGTGGCCCAGGGTTTTGGGCTATAACAAAAGTATTCTGAAGCCGGAAGCCCAGCTCGCCGCTTCGGTATGCGGAGATCCTTTTATTGCCTTTGGAAGCTACGGCAAAGGGAAATCGGCGGTATTCTCCAGCGACTGTTCTCCTCACTGGGCTCCTCCTGAATTCTGTAACTGGAAATATTACAACCTGCTTTTTAAGAACATCATAGATTATATTACCGGCTGAATAAAAAAGGCAAAAGCCTTTCGTTATTAATCGCACAAGGAGGAAAAATGCATGAAGACAATTAAAGACAAGCAGATACTGGTAGGCGCGGATTTTGCAGGTTTCCCACTGAAAGAGGCGGTTGTCGCGCATTTGAAGGAATATGGGTGGACGGTGACGGATGTGGGAGTACGCTCCCCTGAGGACAACGATACTGACCTGATGTTTCACCGTATCGGACTTCGTGTGGGATCTATGATCTCAGAGGGAGAATTTGAACGCGCCCTGATCTTCTGCGGCACCGGAATGGGAATCCATATAGCCGCCAGCAAATGTCCCGGCGTTTTTTCCGGGGTAGTGGAAAGCGTCCCGGCGGCTCTTCGGGCAATTACCGGAAACGGGGTAAACGTTCTCGCTATGGGCGCCTTTTATGTTGCTCCTCAGATGGGATGCGACATTGCGGACGCGTATCTGACCCACGGGCTTGGGGACGGATACGAATACTGGCCCAATTTTTATGAGTTTCACAAGCTGGCCTGCGACGAGCTGAATGCTTTTGATTATGAGGAATACAAGGCGAACGGCTTTAAGGTGAAGCATTTGGGCGATTATCCTCTGGAGCTTATGAGCCCTCCGGATATTTTTGGCTGATCAGAGAACGCCAGACGCCGCTGTATGTCAGATATAAATGTCTGGAAACAGATACAGCGTCTGGAAATCAGCCCTGCGAAAAGGCTGCTGTGCCCCTTGGCGGCATTAAATGAAAAGAAGCGCGCCGTATGCCGGAAAATCAATTCGTGCGGCGCGCCTCTTTTTTTACATCAAAGGCAAATTTTCGTTGACAAATGAGAATCTCCTATGTATAATTGTCTAAGTGTGAATAGGAGAATACTATGCAGATTCATTTATCAGACGTTATATTCAGCGAGGGAAAAACAATACAGGCAACTGCGGAGCTGGAGATGGAAAGAATCGTTTTTCAGCTTGGAGATTTCCCGATTTTAGAAAAAGAGCCCTTTGTTCTCACTGTCACGAACACAGGCGATAAAGTCCTGGAGATAGAGGGAGAGGGAAGGATAACGGCAGGAATACCCTGCGACCGTTGTCTGGAGCAGGTGGCTGTGGAGATTCCTTATCATATCCACAGGAAGCTTGATATGAAGCTGACCGATGAGGAACGGGTGAATGATCTGGATGAGAGCAGCTATCTCACAGGAATGGACCTGGATGTGGACCGGTTGGTCTATCTTGAGGTACTGATGGGCTGGCCTTTGAAGATTCTGTGTAAGGAAGACTGCAAAGGAATCTGCAGCCGCTGCGGGCAAAATCTGAATAATGGATCCTGCGGATGCGCCGAGGAGCCGAAAGATCCCCGTTTGGCAGCTATCAGTGATATATTTAGTAAATTTAAGGAGGTGTAACCTATGTCCATATGTCCAAAAAACAAAACATCTAAAGCAAGACGCGACAAAAGACGCGCGAACTGGAAGATGAGCGCTCCGAACCTGGTGAAATGCAGCAAATGCGGCGCACTGATGATGCCTCACAGAGTTTGCAAAGCCTGCGGAAGCTACAACAAGAAAGAGATTATCAAAGTAGAAGACTAATGAAAGAGAAAAACGGAATCCTTAACGGGGTTCTGTTTTTTTGTTGAAATTTTATTAGAAGATTTGAGAATAAAACTGGTTTTCGTACCATAAAAACATGTTACAGAGCATAAAATTAAATCTATTAAATGAAATGATAGATTCATACAAATAGTTCTTAGAAATAACAATTTATTATTTGAAATATATAATTCCAAATATATATTGACAAAATAATTTATACAATTTATACTATAAGGTAATCGGAATAAGTGGTGGAGTCTGTCATAATATACCGGGAGCGGACGTCCTGTGCCGGCGGCCTTGCAGGGAAGCTTTCGCATATATTATTTATTCTCGATACAGATATGAAAGAAACAGGAAACCATCTTCTTATTTTCGACATTATAATTCTGGACTGAAGAAAGGAAAGGTGGTTTTTTTATGGAGCAAAATCTGTCACTTTTTTACGGGCTGTCATTTTTGACAGCCGCACTTGCGTTTGCTTATGCTGTTTACCTGTATCTGTGGGTAAAGAAGCAGCCTGCGAAAAATGCGAAGATTCAGGAAGTGGCCGCATTGATCAAGCAGGGCGCCAATACGTTCATGCGGCGTGAATATCTGATCCTCGCCAAATTCGCGGGAGCGGCGGCGGTGATTATTTTTATTCTGCTGCCGTCCCCGGTCTGGAGCGGCAATATACTGTCCAATGTGGAAATGACGGCGGCGTACATACTGGGTACCGCTTTATCCGCGGTGGCGGGCAAAATCGGCATCATGGTTGCCACACATTCCAATTCCAGAGCCGCGGAAGCGGCGAAGAAGGGCATTGAACCCGCTTTTCTTGTTGGCTTCCGGGGAGGCGCCGTTATGGGGCTTCTGGTAGTTGGCTGTTCTCTTCTGGGAGTGGCGGCTGTTCTCATGGTTGTCGGCGATACAAGTATTCTTCTTGGCTTTTCCTTCGGCGCCAGCTCTCTGGCCCTGTTCGCGAAGGCAGGCGGGGGCATTTTTACGAAGACGGCGGATGTTTCCGCGGATCTCACCGGAAAGGTAGAGCTGGGGATTCCTGAGGATGATCCCAGGAATCCGGCGGTGATCGCGGATAATGTAGGCGATAATGTCGGGGATGTGGCCGGAATGGGAGCCGATCTTTTTGATTCAAACGTTGCGGCCATGGCGTCGGCCCTTGTAATCGCGCAGTCCTTATCCGGCGGGGAGTATAACAATATTTCCATGGTGTTCTGTTACGCGATCCTCGGTCTTCTGGCGTCTATTATCGGAATTGCCAACGCCAGGATCGGAAAAAACGGAAATCCCACACATGCGCTGAACATGTCCACCTATGTGACCACAGGGATCTTTCTTGTGCTTACCGCGGCGGCTACCGCCCTGTGCGACGGATTTTCCTGGAGGATCTGGGGCGCTTCCACAGTAGGACTGATTGTCGGCGTGATCATTGGTATTACTACAGATTATTTTACAGACGATTCCAAGCCGATTGTACGCAGGGTGGCTCATGCTTCCCAGTCTGGCCCGGCCTTTACGATTCTTTCCGGAGTTTCCTATGGCTTTATTTCCGCTCTTCCTGCTATGGCGGGTATCGCGGTTTCCGCTCTTCTTGCCTATAAGATCTGTGAGCCCATGGGAGAGGGATACGCGATCTTTGGAATCTCCATGGCGGCGGTAGGAATGCTTTCGATCGTTGGAATGATCATCTCCAACGACGCGTACGGGCCTATTGTAGATAACGCCAGAGGTCTTGCGGAAATGGGAAATCTGGGCGAAGAGACGATCCGCAGGGCGGATGAGCTGGACAGCGCGGGAAATACGGTTAAGGCTGTCACGAAAGGCTTTTCCATCGGGGCAGCGGGACTGACAGTCATTTCTCTTCTGGGAGCCTTTATGTCAGAGGCGAACGAGGCGCTGACCGAGGCTGGAAAAGAGCTGATCACCGGTTTTGACATTATGGAGCCCACGGTCTTCTTCGGCGTGCTGATCGGCGCGGCGATCCCGGCAGTATTCTCGGCAATGCTGATCCTGGGGGTTGACAAAAACGCTCAGAGAATGGTGGCGGAGATTCATCGCCAGTTCAATTCCATCCCCGGTCTCCGGGAAGGAAAGAAAGGCGCAAAGCCGGAATACAGCAAATGCATTGATATTGCTACCACGGGAGCGCTGAAGGAACTGATTCCGGCCGGCCTGATGAGTATTCTCTCCACAATAATCGTCGGGTTTATCGGCGGCCCTCAGGCGATCGGCGGCTTCCTTCTGGGCAATATCGTCAGCGGACTTCTTCTGGCTCTGTTTATGTCCAACGCGGGCGGTCTGTGGGACAATTCCAAGAAATATGTGGAATCCGGAGCCGAAGGCGGCAAGGGCAGCAGCGCCCATAAGGCGGCGGTGATCGGCGATACGGTAGGCGATCCCTTTAAGGATACGGCGGGACCGTCCATCAATACGCAGATCACGGTGGTTTCTCTGGTAGCCTCTCTGATGTCCTCGATTTTTGTGGCATTCTCATTCTTTGGATGAGAACAAAGTGTGCGGAAGGACACTCTGAAATTTTTCGGAGTGTCCTTCTGTTTCGTAAAAACAAATTTGCCGGCTCTTATGCTATACTGTAAGTCATAAGAAAGAGAAAACAAAATTCGGAAAGGAGAGTATACGATATGAAAGAGAGAAGAGTATTCAGATGGTTTGTGGGGATCCTTGCAGGTATTATGCTTTTTACAGGAGTTCAGGCCAGCCCTGTCCAGGCCGCGAAAAAGATCAGTTATAATAAGGCGGTCATGATGTATAATAATAAAATGAGCTGGTGGGCGAGAAGGAATTCCAGATTTACGATCACCTATGATCTGAGATTTTGCCCCGTGTGGACATCATTCAATGATAAGGGAAAAAGGATTCCGGCCAGATCCTTTTATTACGGTTCCCTGAGATATGTGATCAGAGATGTTTCAGGCGACGGCATTCCGGAAGCGTTTTTTTACAGTAATAAATACCGCGCGATGGTAGTGCTTACCATTTATAAAAATAAGGTTAAGCTTCTGGGAACCTTCCGGGTAACTGATTTTTATCCGTCTCCTGTTCGGTATAACAGGAACAACAGGAGCTTTATCCTGGAAACAATGGTTACCGGCCGGAGCTCTACTGTCTGCCGTTTCCAGATAAAGAATGGAAGGCTGTACAGAAAAGCCATGCTGTCGAAATATATAGCGCCTATGGAGCGTGATGGAAGGGACCACAGTTCATATTACATCAATTTCAATAAAAGATCTGTTTCAAAGCGTACCTATAACAACTATTATAGAAAATATTTCAGATATACAAACAGGTATACCTGGGGACCGTGAAAAACTGTTTCTAAATGAATTGATTTTCTCATTTCTCTTTGTTATACTGAAAGCAACTTATGAAAAGGAGAAGCGGCAGTGTCTGCTTCTCCTTAAAAATGGACGAGAGAAAGTGAGAGTATATTTATGAACGAAAAAAATCAGATTACAGAAGGGGTAATCTGGAAGCAGCTATTGTTTTTCTTTTTTCCTGTGGTGGCAGGAATGTTTCTGCAGCAGATATATAACGCGGCCGACACGATTGTTGTCGGTCGTTTTGTGGGTAAGGAAGCCCTGGCGGCAGTGGGAGGTTCTGTCAACCAGATCGTGAACCTGATCGTGGAGGTGTTTGTAGGACTGACCTCAGGAGCCTCTGTGATCATTTCCCAGTTTTACGGGGCAAAGGATCAGAAAAACCTTGACAGAACCATACATACTGCTTATGCCCTGGCAGTTGCCGCCGGAATTATCATCAGTATCCTGGGAATTGCTCTGTCGAAAACGATATTGAGCTTTATGAAAACGCCGGAAGAGCTGATGTCAGATTCGGCGGTCTATCTCAGAATCTATTTTCTGGGAATTGTGTTTAACCTTGTCTATAATATGGGCGCCTCGGCTCTGCGGGCAGTGGGGGATTCCAGACGCCCCCTTTATGTGCTGGCGGTAGCCTGCTCCCTGAACGTAGCGCTGGATCTGCTTCTTGTGGTGAAGCTTCATATGGGAGTGGCGGGAGCGGCCATAGCCACGATCACATGCCAGGGGATCAGCGCCTGTATCGTGACAGGGATGCTGATGGCAAAAGGAAAGATTTACCGGCTGAGGCTGAGAAAGATACATTTCTTTATGAATTCTCTCCGTTCTGTACTGAAAATCGGTATCCCCGCAGGCTTTGAGGCGGCCATGTACTGTGTGGCGAATATTGTGATCCAGGTGTTTGTGAACAAGCTGGGGACGGACTATGTGGCGGCGTGGGGAACCTTCGGCAAGATCGACGCGGCGTTCTGGATGATCGTAAATGCTTTCGGAATTTCGATCACCACCTTTGTGGGACAGAATTACGGGGCGGGAAAGACCGGGCGTATGCGTAAAAGCGTCAGGGTCTGCCTTCTGATGTCTTATATTTCAGCAGTCACCATGAGCGTGATCCTGATGGTGTTCGCCAGATCTCTCTACGGTCTCTTTACCACGGACACGGCGGTGATAGACATCGGAGTTTATATGATGCGTTTTCTGATGCCGTCTTATTTTCTCTATGTGGTGATCGGGATTCTTTCGGGCGCATTAAGGGGAGCCGGGAGAGTGCTGGTTCCGGTGCTGCTCACCTGCGGGGGAGTCTGTGTTCTGAGAATTGCATGGATGCTCCTCCTTCTCCCGGTACGCCCGGGAATTGAGACGATCATGCTCAGCTATCCCGCGTCCTGGAGCATCACGGCAGTATTGTTTATTATCTATTATATAAGGCGGTTTCCCGGCGGAAAAGGAGCGTTTTTATGAATATATTAAATATCGAACACGTCAGCAAAATTTATGGAGATAAAACAATTTTTGACGATATTTCTTTTGGGATCCAGCAGGGGGATAAGATCGGCGTGATCGGGATCAACGGAACGGGAAAGACTACGTTTCTCAGGATACTGGCCGGATTGGAGGAGCCGGACGAGGGTCAGGTGATCCGTCAGAACGGAATCCGGATCTCCTTTCTTCCTCAGCATCCGGTATTCCCGGAGGGGGCTTCGGTTCTCTCCTATGTGGCGGGAGAAAAGAGGGAAGCGGACTGGACTCCGGAGACGGACGCCAGGATGGTGCTGAACAGGCTGGGAATTACCGGTCACCAGGACAAGATCGCCCATCTTTCCGGAGGCCAGAAAAAAAGAGTGGCTCTGGCCGCCGTGCTGGTGAATCCCGCGGATGTTCTCGTTCTGGACGAGCCTACCAACCATCTGGACAATGAGATGGCCGCATGGCTGGAGGATTATCTGAACCGCTTTAAGGGGACAGTGATCATGGTCACTCACGACCGCTATTTTCTGGACCGGGTGACGAATAAAATACTGGAGATCAGCCATGGAAAAACCTATGTTTATGAAGCAAAGTACTCCCGCTTTCTGGAATTAAAAGCGGAGAGGGAGGAGATGGAGGCGGCTTCTGAGAGAAAACGCCAAAGTATCCTCAGAATAGAGACAGAGTGGGCGAAAAGAGGCTGCCGGGCCAGAAGCACCAAGCAGAGAGCGAGACTGGAAAGACTGGAGGCCCTGAAAAACGCTTCAGCCCCCGCGCGGGACAAAAACGCGGAGATTGATTCCGCGGAAACCAGAATGGGGAAAAAGACCATCGAGCTTCATCATATCTCCAAAGGATATGGAGAAAAGACCTGTATCCGTGATTTTGATTATATCATCCTGAAAAATCAGAGGCTTGGGATCATTGGCCCCAATGGCTGCGGGAAATCCACTCTCCTGAAGATTATTGCCGGGCTGGTTCCGCCTGACGAGGGAAGCGTGGAGATCGGGGAGACCATCCGCATCGGCTACTTTGCCCAGGAGATGGAGGAGATGAATACCCGCCAGCGTGTCATCGACTATATCAGAGATGTGGCGGAATATATTCCCACAAAGGAAGGGCTGATCAGCGCGTCGAAGCTTCTGGAGCAGTTCCTTTTTGACGCCTCCATGCAGTACGCGCCTATAGAGAAGCTTTCCGGCGGAGAAAAGAAGCGCCTTTATCTTCTGAAAACTCTCGCGGCGGCTCCCAACGTACTGCTCCTTGACGAGATTACCAATGATATTGATATTCCTACTCTGACGATTCTGGAGGATTATCTGAATTCCTTTTCCGGCATTGTCGTAGCGGTATCCCATGACCGTTATTTCCTGGACAACCTGGCGGACAGGATTTTTGCCTTTGAGGGGGATGGAAGGCTGATTCAGTATGAAGGCGGTTATACGGATTATCTGGAGGCGAAAAAGAGGAAAGACAGTCCGGATTTTGACGGCTCCGCCGCCCAGAGCGCCAATAAGCCTGCGGCAGGGAAGGAAAGGGCGGAAGAAAAGGAATCGGTAAAGACCTGGAAACAGAACCGTCCCCAGAAGCTGAAATTTACATACAGGGAACAAAAAGAATATGAATCCATAGACGGAGAGATCGCCGCGCTGGAGGAAAAAATAGCGGATCTGGACGAAAAGATCCTGGCAAACGCGACCAATTCCGGGAAGCTGAACGAGCTCTCCAGAGAAAAAACGGCTGCGGAGACCCTTCTGGAGGAAAAAATGGACCGCTGGGTTTATCTGAACGATCTTGCTGATAAAATCAATGCTCAAAAATAAAGGGTGTGAAAGCGCACAGGAGGATATAGACGATGAAAAAGAGTCCTTTGACTACATTATGTTATATAGAAAAAGAAGATTCTTATCTGATGCTTCACAGAGTGTCAAAAAAGAACGATGTAAATAAGGATAAGTGGATCGGAGTGGGAGGCCATTTTGAAGAGGGTGAAAGCCCGGAGGACTGCCTGCTGCGTGAGGTCCGGGAGGAAACGGGACTGACGCTTACCTCCTGGCGTTTCCGGGGGATCGTCACCTTTACCCAGGAAGGGTACGGGACAGAATATATGTGTCTCTATACGGCGGACGGCTTCGAGGGAAAAATGAAGGAGTGCGGGGAGGGAGTCCTCAGATGGATAAAGAAGGAGGATATCCTGAAACTGAATCTCTGGAAGGGGGATCTGATTTTTTTGAAGCTCCTGAAGGATAACGCGCCTTTTTTCTCACTGAAGCTCAGTTACCGGGGAGACGAGCTTGCAGAGGCAGAGCTTGACGGTATTCCCATAATTTAGTATGATAAAGCTTAGAGTTTTAATAGGAGGTGTATTATGGCAGAGTTGATTAAAGTGGTTGTGGACGCCATGGGCGGAGATTACGCCCCGCAGGAACCGGTAAAGGCTGCTGTAGATGCCATAAAGGAACGGAAGGACATCAGCGTGATTCTTGCTGGTCAGGAAGATAAAATAAAAAAAGAGCTTGAAAAATACCAGGATTACGACAGGGACAGGATTCAGACAGCTCCCGCGTCGGAGGTGATCGAGACTGCGGAGCCGCCGGTTTTCGCCATCCGCAAAAAAAAGGATTCCTCCATCGTGGTAGGTTTAAATCTGGTTAAGCATAAAGAAGCGGACGCCTTCGTATCCTCAGGAAGTACAGGAGCCGTGCTGGTCGGCGGTCAGGTTCTGGTAGGAAGAGCCAGGGGAGTAGAGAGGCCGCCTCTTGCGCCGTTGATCCCCACCATGGAAGGGGTAAGCCTTCTCATCGACTGCGGAGCCAATGTGGACGCGAGACCGTCTCATCTTGTTCAGTTTGCCAAGATGGGAACTATTTATATGGAACAGGTGGTAGGAGTAAAGAATCCCCGTGTAGCCATTGTCAACAACGGCGCCGAGGAGGAAAAGGGAAACGCCCTCGTAAAGGAAACCTTCCCGCTCCTGAAGGAGGCGGAAGGGATTAATTTTATCGGCAGTATCGAGGCAAGGGATATCCCCGCCGGCTATGCGGATGTGATCGTCTGCGAGGCCTTTGTGGGAAACGTGATCCTGAAATTGTATGAAGGACTGGGATCAGCTCTGATCAAAAAGATCAAGGGCGGACTGATGTCCACCGCCAGAAGCAAGATCGGAGCGCTGCTGGTAAAGCCCGCTCTGAAGGAGACTCTGAAATCCTTTGACGCCACCGCATACGGCGGAGCGCCTCTTCTGGGACTGAAGGGGCTGGTTGTAAAGACTCATGGAAGCGCCTCCGCGGTGGAGATCAAAAACGCTGTTTTTCAGTGCGTGCAGTTTAAGCAGCAGAGGGTCAATGAAAAGATCGCGGAACGTATTCAGGCGCCTGCGGATCAGGAAGCCCCGGGCAAATAATTGGGGGAAGGAAGAAAATAAAATGGAACAACTGGAACAGACGATAGGATATACCTTCCATAACAAGAAGCTGTTGAAGCAGGCCATGACCCACAGCTCATACGCGAACGAAAAAAAGCTGGGAAAGCTTGGTTGTAACGAACGTCTGGAGTTTTTGGGAGACGCCGTGCTTGAGCTGATCAGCAGCGACGTATTGTACGCGCGGTTTCCGAAAATTCCGGAGGGCGAGCTGACCAAAAAGAGAGCGAGTCTTGTCTGTGAGCCCAGCCTCGCCTACTGCGCGAGGCAGTTTGACCTGCCGAAGTATCTTCTCCTGGGGAAAGGGGAGGATATGACCGGGGGCCGCATGAGAGACTCGATCGTTTCTGACGCCACAGAGGCGCTGCTGGGCGCTATTTATCTGGACGGCGGCTTTGAGAACGCGCGGGATTTTGTGCTGCGCTTTATTCTGAACGATATGGAGCATAAGCAGCTTTTTTACGACAGCAAGACAATTCTTCAGGAGCTTGTGCAGGAAAAAGGAAAGCGGACAGTGGAATATGTTCTGACCGGGGAATCCGGCCCGGATCATAACAAGCAGTTTTCCGTGGAGGTCTGCGTCAACGGAACTGTTCTTGGACGCGGCACGGGACATACGAAAAAGGCGGCGGAACAGGCGGCTGCATATCAGGCGATCCGTAAATTGCAGCAATAACAGGTGACAAATGTATTTAAAAAATATAGAGGTGCATGGATTCAAGTCCTTTGCCCAGAAAATAAACTTTGAATTTCATAACGGCATAACCGGAATCGTGGGACCTAACGGCAGCGGAAAGAGCAATGTCGGAGACGCTGTGCGCTGGGTCCTTGGCGAGCAGAGCGCCAAACAGCTCCGGGGCGGAAATATGCAGGATGTTATTTTTTCCGGTACAGAAACAAGGAAGCCTTTAAGCTTCGCCTCAGTAGCGATCACTCTGGACAACGGAGATCATAAGCTTCCGGTGGACTATAATGAGGTGACTGTGACCAGAAGGCTGTACCGTTCCGGGGAAAGCGAATACCTGATCAATGGCAGCAACTGCCGTCTGAAGGATATTCAGGAGATGTTCTATGATACGGGTATAGGCAAGGAAGGTTATTCCATTATCGGACAGGGGCAGATTGATAAGATTCTGAGCGGCAAGCCGGAGGACCGCCGGGAGCTTTTTGATGAAGCGGCGGGAATTGTAAAGTTCAAACGCAGAAAAAATACTACCATCAAAAAGCTGGAGGAGGAAAAGCAGAATCTTGTCCGGGTGACAGATATCCTCAATGAGCTGACAAAGCAGCTTGGGCCGCTGGAAAAACAGGCGGAGACCGCGAAGATCTATCTGGCCCGCAGGGATGAGCTCAGAGAGCTGGATGTGAATCTGTTCCTTCTGGACTACGACTATACCGGAAAGCTTTTGAAAGAGCTGGAGGAAAAAATAGAAAACGCCGAGCGGGAGCTGAATGATACAAGGGAAGAATATGACCGGACAAAGGCGGAATACGAGCGGCTGGAAAAGGAACTGGAGGAGCTGAACGGCCGGCTGGATGATCTGAAGGAACGGCAGCAGGAAAACGCTCTGATGAAACAGCAGCAGGAGGCTCAGATCCAGATCCTGGAGGAGCAGATCCTTGCAGGAAAACAGAACAGCGAGCATTATGAAAGCCGTCTGAACAGCCTGCGTGAGGAACTGGAGGAGCGGGATCAGGAAAAGGACAGGCTGACCGGGGAAAGAACAGAACTCAGGGCGCAGAAAAAGGAGATACAGAAGCAGCTTGACGACGGCCGGAAAGAGCTGGAAAGGATCCTTTCCAGCGCGGAGGACTGCAGTCACGCGGTAGAGGACGGCAAAAACGAAATTATTGAGCTTCTGAACAGCCGGGCCACCACGAAGGGAAAGGCCCAGCGTTTCGACGCCATGATGGAGCAGCTTGATATCCGGAAGGCGGAGATCAGTCAGAGAATTCTCCATCTGAAAACAGAAGAGGCCGCTCTGGCAAAAGAAAAGAAAAAAGCGGACAGTACTTACCAGAGTGTTACTTCCTCGATCCAGTCCATGAACGGGGAATGTATCCGTCTGGACGGAGAGATCCAGAAGCTCCAGCAGAGGCTGAAGGAACAGAATTCCCAGATGGAGGCCGGACAGACTGCCTATCACAGAGAGGCTTCCCGTCTGGAATCTCTGAAAAATATCACCGAAAGGTACGACGGATATGGGAACAGCATCCGCCGTGTTATGGAACAGAAAAAAAGAGAGCCCGGCATCCGGGGCGTCGTAGCGGATATCATTCAGGTGCCGAAGGATTACGAGCTGGCTGTTGAGACGGCTCTCGGAGGCAGTATCCAGAATATTGTTACCGATAACGAACAGACCGCGAAAAGAATGATCGATTTCCTGAAGAAGAACCGTTTTGGCCGGGCTACCTTTCTGCCGCTGTCCAATATCAGCGGAAAAGGAGGCTTTCAGAGGGAAGAGGTTTTCCGGGAGCCCGGGGTGATCGGAGCCGCGGATACTCTGGTGCATGCAGACCAGGAGTATGCTTCTCTGGTGAAATATCTTCTGGGAAGAGTCCTGGTGGTGGATCATATCGATCATGCCATTGCGATCGGCAAGAAATACCGCCACAGTCTCCGCATGGTGACACTGGAGGGAGATTCTCTCAGTCCGGGCGGCTCCATGACCGGAGGCGCCTTCAAAAACAACAGCAATCTTCTGGGAAGACGGCGGGAGATCGAGGAGCTGGAGCGGAGTGTAGAGCTTCTGAAAAAAGAGCTTTCGGAAATGCAGCAGTCCATCAATGAAAACAGAAGCCGCCGCAATGTGCTCAGAGACACAGTGGCCGATTTTCAGGAAAAGCTGCGTCAGCAGTATGTAGAACAGAACACTGCCAAAATGAACCTTGAACAGATTGAGGAAAAGGAAGCCGGTATCAAAAGCAGCTATGAACAGATTGGAAGAGAGCAGGATGAGCTGAAGCGCCAGGCCGGAGAAATCCGCTCAGACCGCAGCGGGATCGTAAAGGAGCTTGAGGAATCCAGCAAGGATGAAAAAGAGCTGGAGGCGTTTATTGAGTCCAAGCAGAAAGAACTGGAGGGCTGGAAAGCAGAGGAGGCTCTGAAAACGAAGGAGCTGGAGCAGATCCGTCTTGAGGAATCCGCTGTTTCCCAGAAGGAGCAGTTCCTCCAGGAAAATCTCGACCGTATCATCCGGGAAACAGAGTCCTTCCGTGAGGAAAGCGCTCAGCTTAAGGAAAATCTCAGGATCAGCCGCGAGGAGACAAAGAAAAAGGAAGAAGGGATCCAGGGGCTGAAGACAGCTATCGAGGAATGCCGGGAAAAAGAAGCAGAGTTTGTGATCCGGCGGCAAAAATGGCAGGAAGAAAGAGAAAAACGAACGGTAAGCCATAAGGCGTTTTTTGAAAAAAGGGATCAGCTCTCAGAGAGAACCTCCCTTCTGGATAAGGAGTGTTTCCGGCTGAAAAGCCAGGCGGAGAAGGCGGAGGAACAGCGGGAAAATCAGATATCCTATATGTGGGAGGAATACGAGATCACTCCAAACAGCGCGCTTTCCTACCGGAAAGAGGAGCTGACGGACCGTCAGGCTATGAAAAAGGATATATCCAGAATTAAAGATGAGATCCGCAGGCTTGGTTCCGTTAATGTGAACGCGGTGGAGGACTACAAAAACCTTCTGGAACGCCACACCTTTTTAAGCGGGCAGTATGAAGATATTGTGGAGGCGGAAAAAGCGCTGGAAAATATCATTCAGGAGCTGGACGAGGGAATGAGAAAGCAGTTTACCGAGAAGTTCCGCGATATCCAGAGAGAGTTTGACAAGGCCTTTAAGGAGCTTTTCGGAGGCGGAAAAGGCACGCTGGAGCTTTCCGAGGAGGAGGATATCCTGGAAGCGGGGATCAAAATTATCTCTCAGCCGCCGGGTAAAAAGCTCCAGAATATGATGCAGCTTTCGGGAGGCGAAAAAGCCCTGACCGCCATCGCTCTTCTGTTCGCGATCCAGAATCTGAAGCCTTCCCCGTTCTGTCTGCTGGATGAGATCGAGGCGGCGCTGGACGACTCCAATGTGGGCCGTTTCGCGTCCTATCTTCAAAAGTTGACGAAGAATACACAATTTATTATAATAACACATAGACGCGGTACCATGAATGCGGCAGACCGGCTTTACGGCATTACTATGCAGGAAAAAGGCGTTTCTACCCTGGTATCTGTGGATCTTGTAGAAAATCAGTTGACGAAATAACAGGGGGAATGAGTATGGCTGAAGAAAAAAAGGGATTTTTCAGGCGCCTTGTAAGCGGCCTGGCAAAAACGAGAGACAATATCGTAGCGGGCTTTGATTCGATTTTCAGCGGCTATTCCAGCATTGATGAAGAATTTTACGAGGAACTGGAAGAAATTCTGGTTATGGGAGATATCGGAATCAACGCTACCTCCGCGATCCTGGAAAATCTGAAAAAGCAGGTTGCGGAGCAGCACATCAAAAATCCAATAGAGTGCAAACAGCTTCTGATAGACAGTATTAAGGAGCAGATGAAGGTGGACAGCACGGAATATGCCTTTGAAGACCAGAAATCCGTGATCCTCGTCATCGGAGTCAACGGCGTAGGAAAAACCACCTCCGTAGGAAAGCTGGCCGGGAAGCTGAAGGATCAGGGGAAAAAGGTGATCCTGGCGGCGGCGGATACCTTCCGCGCGGCGGCAGGCGAGCAGCTTACACAGTGGGCGGAGCGCGCCGGTGTGGAAATCATCGGCGGCCAGTCGGGGGCGGATCCGGCTTCTGTGGTCTATGACGCGGTGGCCGCGGCTAAGGCAAGAAACGCGGACGTGCTTCTCTGCGATACGGCAGGCAGGCTTCACAACAAAAAGAATCTCATGGAAGAGCTGAGAAAGATTTACCGGATTCTGGAGAGAGAGTACCCGGAGGCCTATCTGGAGACTCTGGTTGTGCTGGACGGAACCACGGGCCAGAACGCCCTGGCCCAGGCCAGACAGTTTGCCGAGGTGGCAAATGTAAACGGCATTATACTGACAAAACTTGACGGAACCGCCAAGGGCGGCATCGCTGTGGCGATTCAGTCGGAGCTGGACATTCCGGTAAAATATATCGGCGTGGGAGAGAGCATTGACGATCTGCAGAAATTTGACGCGGACGCCTTTGTAAACGCTCTGTTTGATGTCGGCGATAAAGATGCGGACGGACGAGAAGGATGAGTAATACAGGGAGGAAGAAAATATGCTGACATTGGAAAGCTTTGAGGAAGCGTCAGAAATCGTAAAAAAAGTAACCCAGGAAACAAAACTGATCAAGAGCAGCTATTTTACGGAGCTGACGGGAAACAAGGTTTATCTGAAACCGGAGAATATGCAGCGCACAGGAGCCTATAAGGTCCGGGGCGCTTATTATAAGATCAGTACCTTAAGCGAGGAGGAAAAGGCAAAAGGGCTGATCGCCGCGTCTGCGGGTAATCATGCCCAGGGAGTCGCCTACGCGGCTCACAAATTCGGAGTGAAGGCAGTCATTGTTATGCCTACCACAACGCCGCTGATCAAGGTGGAACGGACGAAGAGCTATGGTGCGGAGGTGATCCTCAAAGGCGACGTGTATGACGAAGCCTGCGCCTACGCCCTGGAGCTGGCGGAGAAGGAAGGATATACCTTTATCCATCCCTTCGACGATCCTGCGGTCGCCACAGGACAGGGCACCATTGCCATGGAGATCGTGCAGGAGCTTCCCCTGGTGGATTATATTCTGGTGCCTGTTGGAGGAGGAGGGCTTGCCACAGGCGTTTCCACTCTGGCCAAGCTTTTGAATCCCCATATAAAAGTCATCGGCGTGGAGCCCGCGGGAGCGGCGTGCCTGAAGGCTTCTCTGGAAAAAGGAGAGGTAGTCACGCTGCCTCATGTAAACACCATTGCGGACGGTACGGCGGTACAGACTCCGGGAGAAAATATCTTTCCCTATCTCCAGGAGAATCTTGACAGCGTGATCACCATTGAGGATGACGAGCTGATCATGGCTTTTCTGGATATGGTAGAAAACCATAAAATGATCGTGGAGAATTCCGGCCTTTTAACTGTGGCGGCTCTCCGCCATTTAAGCTTTACAGGAAAAAAGGTAGTGTCTATTTTGAGCGGCGGAAATATGGACGTGATCACTATGTCCTCGGTAGTTCAGCATGGGCTGATCCAGAGAGACAGGATTTTTACCGTATCGGTGCTGATTCCGGATAAACCCGGCGAGCTTGTACGGGTGGCCTCTATCATAGCTGATAATCAGGGGAATGTGATCAAGCTGGATCATAACCAGTTCGTAACCACCAACCGCAACGCGGCTGTGGAGCTGAAAGTCACCATGGAAGCATACGGAACAGAGCATAAGAATCAGATCGTTAAGGCTCTTGAGAATGCCGGCTGCAAACCCAGGGTGATCCGCGCCAGCCTGTAGGTGGAATTATGACTGCCCGCGTCAGTCTGCATCTGGCGCGCAAAGTGTGCAAGTACAGTTTGTTCTATAGATAGGGCTGATTGGAATATATAGGACACGTTTCAAACAGAGTGTTTTCTGTTCTGTCAGCGAGAGGCTGCAGCTAGAATAGAAGGAGCGGTTCAGATATCTCAGAACAGAGATATCCGAACCGCTCCTTTTTTGACTAAGTGATACTTCATTGGTGAGTTTTGCAATCTGCAGATTCAAAATCCGGTAAGATGTTCTATTTTACTTCCACCAGTTCGTACTCATCGTTTCCAAGTCCGATTTTTTTGGCGTGCTCAATGCAGGATCTCCAGTTGGTGGTGGGGAACATGGCGCCGAAATGATCATGACCTTCATGGTCGGCCTCTGAAAGGCAGGTGTTGGAAATGATCGGCTGAGCGTTTACCGCGTCGGCGCAGGCAATATCCAGGGCAACCGGGTCAAAGGACGCGAAGAAGCCCACATCCGGCACAACCGCCGCGTCGTTTTCCGCATGGCAGTCGCAGTAGGGGGATACGTCGATCACCAGATTGATATAAAAGGCAGGACGCCCGTCCACGACAGCCTTGGTGTATTCCGCGATTTTGCAGTTGAGGACGTCGTTGGACTCGTCGGAAGCGGCAAGGACGGCGTCTTTGGGACAGACGCCGATACATCTTCCGCAGCCGACGCATTTGTCATGGTTGATGGAGGCTTTGTTGTCTGTGAATTCCGGCGCTCCGTGAGCGCAGATCTTTTCACAGCGGTGGCAGCCGATACAAAGCTCCTGATCGATATGAGGTTTTCCTGCGCTGTGCATTTCCATTTTTCCCGCCCGGGAGCCGCAGCCCATGCCGATATTCTTCATTGTGCCGCCGAAGCCGGTGGCCTCATGTCCCTTAAAATGAGCCAGAGAGATAAAAACGTCCGCGTCCATAACGGCGCGTCCGATCTTGGCTTCCTTCACATATTCGCCGCCTTCCACGGGAACATAGACCTCGTCCGTACCCTTCAGGCCGTCCGCGATCAGGACGTGGCATCCTGTGGAGAATGGTGAGAAACCGTTGGTATAAGCGCTGTCCAGATGATCCAGAGCGTTTTTACGGCCTCCTACATACAGAGTGTTGCAGTCTGTAAGAAAGGGTCTGCCTCCCAGCTCCCTGACAACGTCAACAACGGCCTTGGCGTAGTTGGGACGTAAGAAAGCAAGATTCCCGGGCTCGCCGAAATGGATTTTTATTGCAGTATATTTACCATCGAAATCAATGGTTCCAATGCCGGCTTTTTTGATCAGGCGCTTTAATTTATTAAGCAGCCCGTCCTCAAAGCCTGTCCTCATGCTGGTATAATAAACTTTTGATTTTTCCATTGGAATTCCTCCTTCTGATTGTGTATAAAAAAATGATACTCTATATGGAGAAATTTGGCAAGAATGTATTTTGGGATAATCCGTTGCAAATTGCCGATAAATCCGGTGTTTTTTCATGGATTTTTTGACTTGCGCCAGTCCGCCGGCTGGAGTATATTGAAACTGGTACCTTTGTATATATAGGGTAACTAAAGTGAGATGAAACCGGAGGTAGAAGATGTCGTTAGAAGATTATAATAAGGCGTATAAGGCAGGAAAAAAAGATTATCAGGCAAGACTTCTCAGGGGCGAACAGCCCACCTTAAAGGTGCTGGATGATATTCTGCCTCCCAGAGGCTCTTATTCAGAGGTTCCGCTGGGACTTGTACAGATCCCCATTGAACAGATCGCCGGTACGAAAACGGGGGGAAGAAGCAGCTCGTTTGCGGGGAATTTTATGCCTATTTTGAGAGAGAATACAGAGTTTGCCTATAAGTGGTCTTCGCTCAGTGACAGTCACTTAAGCGAAGGAATTCGTGATCCGATCAAAGCTTATGAATATATGAATAAATTTTATGTGGAGGAGGGAAACAAACGGGTCAGCGTTCTGAAATATTATGATGCTGTTTCCGTTCCGGGAAACGTAACCAGAATACTGCCGCCGAGAACAGAGGAAAAGGAAAATAAAATTTACTATGAATTTGTGAATTTCTATGATCTGTCTCAGATCAATTATATCTGGTTTACAAAAACAGGCAGCTTTGCGAAGCTGCAGAGTCTGGTGGGCAAGGAACCGGGAGAGAGGTGGACAGACGAGGAGAAGCTGACCTTCAGTTCGGTATATTCCCGCTTTACAGCGGAGTATGAAGCCGCAGGCGGGAAGAAGCTTTCCATTACGCCCGGGGACGCTTTTGTGGCTTTCCTTACCGTATATGGATACGGGGCGATCTGCGAAAAAACTGCCGGAGAAATGAAAACAATGGTAGCCAAGAGCTGGGAGGAATTCCGTCTTCTGGAGCATGATGATGAGATTGAACTGAAGATGGATCCCACGAAAGAGAAGAAGCCGCTGCTTACCAGGCTGCTTCCCCTGTCCTCAACCAAACTGAAAGCGGCTTTTCTGTATGCGAAAACGCCGTCCTCCTCTGCCTGGACATATGCTCATGAGCTGGGAAGGCTTCATCTGGAGCAGACTTTCCCGGATGAGGTGACGACGCTTTGCTATGAGAATCTTACTGCTGATCTGGCGGAGAAGGCTATCCGGGACGCCATCGGCAAGGGATGTAATCTTGTGTTTACCACAGCGCCGGAATTTGTGCAGGCAAGCGTGCAGGCAGCCATCGACCACCCGGATATCCGGATTTTGAACTGCTCGCTGAATACCTCCCACCGCTATATCCGGACCTACTATGCAAGAATGTATGAAGCGAAATTCCTGATGGGCGCCGTTGCCGGCGCGATGTCAGAGAACGGACGCCTGGCATATATCGCGGATTATCCTATATTCGGAACCATTGCCAATATAAATGCCTTTGCTCTGGGAGCGAGAATGATCAATCCGCGGACACAGGTATATCTGGAATGGTCCTCTTTGAAGGACGCGGATCTGGGAAGGCTGATGGACGGTATTTATGAGAAAGGCGTGTCCATTGTATCAGGAAGGGATATGGTGATCCCGGAGGACGCCTCCCGCTATTTCGGACTTTACCGTCTTGAGAACCGTATTCCTCATAACCTTGCGATGCCTCTCTGGCACTGGGGGAAATTTTATGAGCAGCTTATACGGACGATCATGGACGGCACCTGGAAATACGACGACAGCAGCGCGGCGAAAAAAGCGATAAATTATTGGTGGGGAATGTCTGCCGGAGCTGTGGACGTGATCTGTTCACAGAATCTGCCCATTGGTACGAAACGATTGGTGGATCTTTTGAAGGATACTATTAGAAGAGGGGAATTCAATCCGTTTTCCGGCGTTCTTTACTCCCAGAACGGAGTGGTGCAGGAGGATCCGGGAAGGAGCCTGTCCCCGGAGGAAATCATTAAAATGAACTGGCTTGCGGAAAATGTGATCGGTTCCATTCCAAATCAGAAGGAATTAAAAGAGCAGGCGAAGCCGGTGATTCTTCAGCAGGGAATAGAAAAATAGAGGGGACGCCGGAATATATGAAAATACTAGCGATCGCAGATGAAGAATCAAAATATCTGTGGGATTACTTTGAAAAAAGCAAGCTGGAAGGGATTGATCTGATCATTTCCTGCGGAGATCTGGATCCCAGATATCTGTCCTTTCTGGCCACGTTTACATCAGCTCCGGTATTGTATGTGCATGGAAATCATGATGACAAATACGAAAAGATACCTCCTGACGGCTGCATCTGTATCGATGACAAAATATATGTCCATGAAGGAGTGCGGATACTGGGGCTGGGAGGCTCCATGAGGTATAAGCCGGGAAACTATCAGTTCACGGAGGGAGAGATGAGGAGGCGTATCTGGAAGCTCTGGCCAAAGCTGATTTTCAGAGGAGGCTTTGATATTCTTGTGACACACGCCCCCGCCTACAGTCTCAATGACGGCCGGGATCTGCCTCATCAGGGGTTTAAAGCCTTTATAAAACTGCTGGAAAAATACCACCCTAAATATTTCCTCCACGGCCATGTGCATATGAGCTATGGAAGAAAACATAAGCGCTACGACAAATATCAGGACACCAATATCATCAATGCCTTTGAACGGTGCGTCTTTGAATTTGAGGCGGACGATCCCGAAGAATAGACCATAGCCGGGAGATAAAAGGAATTTGCGTGTGCTGAGGTTGCAGTTTCGAGAAATGAAAAGCCCCCGATACGGATTGATATGGAGCATATCAAAATCTGTATCGGATGCTTTTTGGTTTTTATTTTTTTATATAACAGCTTTTCGGAGAGGTTCAGAATAATTTTTCTGCCGTCTCTGCACAGGAGCGCGCCGCTTTATTTCAGCTCCACAATGTGTCCTGTCGCTTTATCATACCGGCAGTATTTGCCGTTGCCGGAGATGAAAGGCTGATATGTATTGGTTTTTACATCTTTCAGGTAGACAATTCCTGTGGCGATCATTTCTACCAGAGAAAAGCGTTCGCTCAGGCTGGAAATCCACTGGTAGGTTTTATTTTTGGAGGAATCGGCCATGAGAAGGTTATAACCGTCCTCACAGGCTTCCAGAGAAAAATAAACCTTTTCGCCCTTGTTCGAGCCGGAAAACACCTGGCTTTCAATATAGGATGAAAAATTGTCCTTTACAAATTTGCGGAAGGTTCTGGTATTGTAGGTGATGCCGGAAACTTCATCCGTGATCTTATCTCCGCGCTCAATCCTCGTCCTGATGACCTCGAGAACTTCAATAGTCCAGTTGATAAAGGAAATGCTGCTGTATTCCATGCATTCCAAAAGCTGGCTGATAAGAGCTTTCGATAAGATATTCGAGCGCACCGCTTCGTTGTACAATTCCTGGTTCATATGGCTTCTCCTTCTTTATAAAAAATTTTCCGGAATGCCGTCCAGAGCGGCAATCCGCTGTCATTGCTTTTATTATAAAACCGAACGGGACGGATTGCAACAAAGAATCGCTGCGGAACTCAAGTCGGAGTATATTGCATTTCTAATCTGCATATGCTATAATGCCAGTAGGCTAAGAGATATAAGTTATCCATTGCGGACAACGAGCGAAAACCCCAGTGTTGCAGCACTGGGGTTTTCTATTCCTTTTCGATGGAGGCTTAGACCATAGGTTGGTTGCCTACTTTTTATCGTTGTCCAACCATTTGCAGATGAGATGGCTAATCACACCTGCCATGACAGCGATAATAAGAGATATAAGTATATCCATTGCGAACACCCCCTTTCTGTCGCCAGATTCGGGGAGGCAACACAAAAATTATATCATACTTCTGTTGCCCATTCTACACATTTTCAGCAAAGGCTTTTCTCACATTTCTGAAACAGATAAACATAACGATTATAATTTTGTCAAGAAAAAATACCGTCAAGAAAAAATACTTGATAGCGAGTTGCAGAAAAGCATTGTAAACATGCTAGTTCCGAAGGAATCAGAAAATAGTTTGTTGCAAATCTGTGGTAAATTGTAAAAAATAACTTACACTAAAACAAAATTCCCCCTTTTCCGGCGCAGCAGACGGGCGAGGGGGATTTTGGCTATTTGTTTTCGTGTAGCCACTGAATAAAAGCATCAATGTTATCTTCCAACTGGTATTTCCCTAAGGCGTCTTTTGCTGCTTTAACCCAAGGTTCAAAAAATTTTTCCTTATAGTTAGGAATATTCTCTTGATTGCGTTTCATTTTTGCATGTTGTGTTTTATAAGCTTTTCTATATTCAGCTTTAAATGGGTCTGCTTTTAATTTGTTTGCATATCCAATTTGTTTACAAGTTTTTCCGTTCTCGCAAATATTATCACAATAAATTTCATCTGAGCGCGTTTGAGGTAAAAATAAACGACCACAGTTTTCGCAACGCTTAATGCAAATTTTTTTTTCTTGGACATTTAAAGTATCTATTGAAAATAGTGAATATATATCACACATAGAATATGCAACTCTCATTGTTTTGTTTTTATCCAGAAAAAATTTTGCAAAGATAGCACCATCTTGAAATTTTAACATAGTACTCATGTCAACATTTGAAAAATTATTTTTAATTTGATTTTCTATTAATGTTTTAAAAGCGATATAAGCTTTGAAAATGTCTTCTAGTATTTGGGAGGCTCCCATTTTGCCATCTGAATTAATATAATTATTTAGTTCACTGTGTATTTCATTAAGCAAGGCCATAACTATAACAATATCGTTATGGCTTTCTCCCATATTTTCGAAGCACATTTCAATAAGTTCGTCTAAATTATCTCCCCTAAAGCTTTTAAAGGTAGAGGTCACCTTAGCAGCAACATAATTAATGTCAAAATTATGCAATGCAACTAGAAAGCTACCATAACGGTAATGCATTATTGCAGCAGAACCATCTTCGAATTTTATATTATCGATGATAACGTCATAACTATCGGGCAACGGTATAATTGTTATTGAATGCATTATAATATTCTCCTAGACTTTTTTTATTTTATCAGTCAATATTTATAGACTGTCTATAGAAAAATTATCTCATGTCTATACATGAGTGTCAATATCTGATATAATATGATTGTAGACAAAGAATAGCAAAGATATAAAAAGTCAAAAGGAGGGCTTATATGCATCAACTTATCTATAAAGATTCAAACGGAGAACTTGTTACAAAGCAACAGATGGCTGAATGCATCAATACAGGCATTTCTACGGTTTGCAAAATTGCCGAAGAAGCTGGAGCAGTTCGCAGAATTGGACGCAACTATAGAATCAATAAAAGAAAAGTTTTGGAATATATAGAAAAGAATTATTCAGAATAATCAATTCACAAAAGATAAAAGCCTATTCGGGCGAAAAATCCCCTACTAAAGAAACCGGTCAATAATAAACTGCTGTTGATCGCTGAACTCAAAAATTTGGAGAATATGGAAAAATGAAAGAAGATTTCGAGAATGTTAAAAGACAAGTTTGCATTGAATCTGTAGCAAGGCATTTACTTGGACAACCTATCCGGGGAATGTTTCTTTTTCCCGGCGAGAAAAGTCCGTCCGTAAAACTATATCCGCAGACACAAAGTTTTTTTGATTTTGGGCGCGGTGTTGGTGGCGATGTCGTGAAGCTGTGGAGCCATGTGCGAGGATGCAACAACTGGGATGCCTTGCGGGAAATATCGGCTTTATACGGTCTTTCTACGGGCTTGAATGAGACAGACAAGAAAAATATTGCTAAACGCATTGAAGAACAGGAACAGTCGCAAAGAGCGCGTAGGCAGGCAGAAAAACGTGCTAGAAAACTATGGGCATCATGGGTGGAGCATCTTAAGATGCAAGAAGAATTTTATGAAAATCTTCTCAAAAGCCCACACATTAAACCACTCAGCGATCCGTGGTGCTGGCTTGTAAATTCAAAGCAGATGGTTTCATATCGTTTGGATTGCTTGTGCGGAATTGAATAACGAAAGGAGGTGGAAAAACATTTGGACGATTCATTTAAAATGAAATTCCATCTGCTAGACGGAAAAGGCAGGCCGTGCGGTGTTTTTGACGATGCAATTCTACGATACATCAAGGAGAATTACAATCTGTTTTTCATGGCCGGAACGCCATACCACTATACAGATGGAGTGTATAGGGCAGACTTTTCCGGCGCAAGATTAAAAACTTTGATAAAAAGCTTGATTTTACCTCGTTTCGTTAAGTCTACCACCATCACGAGGATTTATCAACTGTTTGTAATGGACTTTGAATTAGAAAAAACGTATGAGGAAATCAATCAGTATCCTGTGCATTGGATTTCATTCAAAAATTGTTTTCTGGATACAAAAACAGACGAAATACACGATCATAGCCCGGAATATTATTGTATCAATCAAATACCTTGGAATTATGAGCCTAATAAGGAATGTTCAGGCATTGAAACAGAGAAGTTTTTAAAATCTGCTATGTCAACTGAGGATAGGAAAACAATACTTCAATATCTAGGTTTGTGCATGACGAGATGTAACTACCAGAAATTTATTATTCTAAAGGGTGGGCGCGGAACGGGAAAATCTGTTGTAGTTCGACTATTCGAGAATGTGATTGGAGCAGGAAACTATAGCAATATTCCACTACAACGAATTGAGGAAAAGTTCCATTCAATCCAATTATTGGGGAAACTAATCAACTTATGTGCTGATTTGAATGGAAATCCTCTTAAAACCGTAAATGTAATTAAATTAATCACTGGTGGCGATAGCATATCGGACAGTTTTAAGGGGCGGGATATCATTACCTTTGTGCCATATGCGAGACTGCTATTCTCCTGCAATACGGTTCCGATTTCTTTAGATGAAAAATCGAATGCACTTTTTGAGAGAATTATTCTTATTGAAATGAATAATCGCCCAGAAAGTCCAGATCGACAGCTCGAGGATAAATTACGGGCGGAAATTCCCTATATCATCAATCTGGCATTGAAAGAATTAAAAGACCTGTTTGCGAACAATACGTTATATGAAAGTAACCGGAGCCGAGAGCTTGTAGCTGAGCTGTATGGCGATAGTGATTCCGTTCAAGCATTTATCCAGGAACGGATGGAAAGAGATATTTCAAAATCAATCAAATCGACAGAACTTCACAATTTGTATAAAACATATTGTGAAGAAACTGAGCGGGAGCCGTTGAGCAGGACAAGATTCTACGCCAATTTAAAGAACAAGGGGTATGGCAAGAAAACGGTACATGGAGATGAATATTTTGTTGGATTAGCAGAGAAAGAGGATTTCATGGAAATTGATGGGGCACAGGAGTTGCCTTTTGAGTAATGAGGCCTAATAAGGGTGGATTAAGTGGAATGTTTTTATAAATCATTATATGTAAGGAATAAATAATATATACATAATAATATGAATTTAAAATAAATTCCATTCTTTCCACCCTATCAGGCAGAAAGGAGGCAACGAGTGAACTTCAAAGAAGTATATTTTGGTTTATGGAGTGAAGCATGGCAGTTACATAAAAGGTTTTATAACAATGATGGTTCGGATCAGGCATGGCAGGAAATTGTTGATACATCAAGCGAAGTTGCAGAAAAGCATAAAGACTCTGGTCACTATGAATTTATAAAAGATTTGATTCTTTTGGTTTTAGCTGAATTGGAGCGTCAAGACAAACGCAAGAGAAAGGAGCAAGGCTAATTGGAACATTGGAATGAGTTTGTACAAGCATTTGGCTGGAACTTATGGGGAAGGCAGGCAGAACAGCGAGAAAAAGGATGTTAATGACAAAGGGGTAACATCCGCTACTTTATTTGACACTAAAAAATCTAATGGAGATGAGGTGGTTTTTTGAAGCAAATTGATACTTTTAAACGCGATGAAAAGGGGGTCCGGAAAATGGGAGCATATGCGAAAAAATATTCCAAAGTCGATACAGAATCAGGGGGCGCTGCTGATTTGGAGGCTATATTGGATGTTTCTATTGAACAGATTGAAAAGAGAAAGTTAGGTAGACCGCCAGTATATCCTGATACAGACGATGGTTTAATAGAATTTTTTGAAGATACGAAAAAATATTTTGAGTATATCAGGGATAGTAATGAAGTTAATGAAGAAAAGTTGATTCCTGATATTGAGGGGTGGTATAGCTTCTTGGGAATTACAAAACAGACTGTTTTGAACTATGAACGCCGTAATCCATTATGGCAAGAGGCGATAGAATATGTTAAACAGAATATTTTAGCCGCAAAAAAACAATTAGCTTTTCGGTTTAAAATCCCTCCTGTAGTCTACTTAAACGATGTAAGCAATAATCACGGCTATCTTAATACAAGTGAATTCCGATTAGAAATGAACAATAATAACGCAAGGAAGGATGAGCCGCCAATGTCGCAAGAAGAAATTCATCAGATAGCGGAACAGGTGGCCGAGAAAAGTGTATCAGAACTACTTGCGGAACTCCCAGATTGATGTTTTTCCACATAATTACCACAGAATATCTTATTTAAACGCTAAAAATCTTGTATTTATGCGGTATTTTAAGACCTTAATGTCAAGTATAGAAACTTGATATATGGTAGGAGGGGTCTTGTAGGAGTGCGTGTTGGCAGAGGGTAACGTATTCTGGTAGTCGCGAGAATAAAAAGCCCCTCTCAAAAATCTGCCAAAAAATAAAAAAGCCTAAAGGGAGTGATTACGGTGGCGCGAGACGAACCGAAAACATTGGTTTTTTATCAGGCAAATTCAGGAACAAGAAAGGAGAATTGTAAATGATTTGGAACAGAAGGGAAACTGATGATCTTATGGTAGATAAAGCTGCAGAAGAAGCGGCTAGGTATGTCGTGACTTTTTTGTCAGCACAATGCGAGGAATATAATGCAGAAGAAGCGAAATGCGTGATGGAATATCTGCGGAAGTGTAAAAAAAGCATTTCTCAGAAGATAGATGAAGCGATTGTTAGTTTTCAGAAATGGAGGTAATAAGGAATGATTAAGTATGGTTTGAACGGTCTGCCGTTGCGAGGACGGAAGGAAACAGAAACAGTTTTAACAGAACATGGCCTTGTAAGGCGCAAGAAAGAAGCACATGAGGATGATACGGCGGTAAAAATTGCGGAGCGGTTAGCAAGTAGAAATGCCAATATTGACAATGAATTGCTTGCAAGAATTTTAGGGAAAACCGTTGAGGAAGTAGAAACAGAGGAAGAAAAAACAATACGAAAAATTAAGGAAAATATAGAATTAAGCGGAAAGTCATGGAGGTAATTTATGAATACATTTTCAGCAATTTTAAATTCGTTAGAGGTTCACAGAAATAAGGTTGATAAATTGATTACAGAATTTAGGAAGCAGGATGCAAGCAATCGGGCCACATTTAGCGATGCTTATTATAAAACAAGCCATGAAGAACTTGTTTCAAAATACAAAGAAAAAATAGCGGCTGAAAAGTCTAGGGCTTCTGAAACAGTCAATTTGCACATTGATAACATTCAAACATCTTTGAATAACTGGATTTGCAGCCCTATTTCAGAATCAACGGTAAATTTGCTTTTGCTTATTAAATCTTCCGGCATGAAATTATCAATGGCAGAGGTTGAAGCGTTGGAGGGGAAAGTTGGAAATTCCTATTTTGGAAATCGTTTAGTAACGCAGCTTGCGCAGGAAAACGGCGTTTCCTTACCGCGCGAGAGAGCTTCTCTTGATGTTTACGAAAGAGCGCTAAAAAATTGTATTTCAGCGTCAAGTATAATTGTTGGTGGTTATTATGGAGATCCAGTTGAAAAAAGCCTTATGCCTAATAATGTAAGTCCGCATATTGCCGCCGCTGCAGCAGTAGGTGCGCCGCTACAACCCGGGTCATCATTTGAAAAGGCCGCTTTGCTTTGGGACGGGGAAAAGGTTCCTGCTCCCAAAACGAGATTAACAGCAGATGATACCGATATTATAGATAATATGTTTTCTGATTGTCGGGGAGATGATATAAAGATAGGACAGAAAATGAACCGTATTTTGCAGGAAAGCCCGGAGCTATCCGATGTTATGAAACTGTCAAAGTATCGCCAATATGTGCAGGATAGGCAGGAAGAATAATTGTTCAATAAAATACCGGCTTGAATCAGTATTTTGATTTGAGCCGGATAAACGAAAGGAGATTTTTAAATGAATTTAGTGAAAGCAAAGGTTGAGAGTATCGAAAGGCGCGGAGGTGGTGCAACAAGTCTAGGGGCGTTATTTCAAGGCCGGGGCGTAAATCCGTTTTATGTGGCAAGTGTAACTTACAACGAAAGCCTCTATAAGGTGCGTTCAACTTTTCCCGGAAAAGTGGGGCAGTATGTCAGATTTGACATAGATTCAACGCCGGATGCAAACGGTTACTATTTAGAAATGGGTTTTTATGACAGTGCGGAGGAATAAAACGATATGGAGGGTCAGATTTTAAAAATTATTGGTGTACAAGCTTATCATGGATTAAGCAGAACGGGAAAGCCGTATTTTCTTTATACATTGGAGGTTGACTACAGCGGAGAGAAAGCGAAGATAAAGACCTTTTTAGAAGGTGCTGTGCCGGGGGATTATGCACAAATTGTTGTAGGAACAAGAAGCAGTGTGTATGGTCGGGAACTAACTGCGATTGTGCAGAAGATTATTCCTGGGGCGGAATTAGAGGAAAATTTCAAATAAAAAACTACCGTTACAATCAATCATATATTGCCGGATAAGGAAACCTATGCTATACTTTCGGCATGGGAAAACCATAGAGCCGGGCGGCTTACCCTCTGTCTTTCGGAGGGGCTAACCCTCCAGACGAAAGGAAGGAGGGATGCCAATGAACGTTACATATTCGGACTTGTTCCAGTTGTTAATATTCATTGTTGCCCTTGTTGGTCTTTGTTATGAGATTTTCAAGGGTAAAAGAAAATAGCCGCCAACTACTAGCACTAGCTGACGGCTGACGCTATAAAGCGTTAAGTTAAAGTATGTGAGGGTAGGCCGCTTCTATGGCTTTCCCTTTTCTATTATCAATATAGCATATCTGGCAGCAGGATGCAAGCTCTTATTCGTCCTTATCTGGCACATAATGGAATATATCCCCTATATCACAATTTAAAGTTTCGCATATTTTGCATACCGCTTCTACTGGCATTTGCTTAATGGTGTTATTAACGATATTAGTTATTGTGCCGGGGCGAATACCTGTTATTTCTGAAAGTCTGGATTGCGTCATGTCATGTTCAGCTAATAAGACTTTTAGGCGTGATTTTAGCATTTTCTTCCCCTCCTTATGGTATAGTCTGACCTACTATAATAATACGCCATTAGTAGTAAAATGTCAATATCCGAAAATATAAATACGAATAACGAAAAAATATTTCAAAAAATAGTTGACAGTTTACGCTATTCGTAGTACAATGTAATCAAGATAAAGGAAACGGAACAGCGAAGGTGGACGGGAGTACCGAAAGGGAAAGCAAGAGTACAACGCAACACCGGGAAACAGGATAAGAGAGATTGAGAAGCCGCAGAAGCCGCTAGATGTTTAAAGCCTGCCGGGGCTTGTTCCAGAAAAGGAGGCCACAAGATGAAATACAATTTAAGCCAGATAATGAAAAAGGCATGGGAACTTTTCAGAAAACTTGAAATCACTTTTTCTGAAGCACTTCACAGGGCTTGGCTGTCTGCAAAAGCGGTTGAAATTAACCAGAAACGCATTGAGGACGCAAAAGCGGCGGCTGATGTTGAGGAAGAAACAAACACTTGGAACGAGTGGAAGAAACTTGGTTATGAAGTTGTGCATGGGAGCAAGGCTTTATTTGGCGCTGAATTGATATGGGGCAGTAGGGGAGACGGTAAGATTTATAAAGCCCGGTTCTTTGGACGGTCACAGGTGCAGGAGGTGAGCGCAGTTTAATGACTGATAAAGGAGAAGTTTTTTCTGCACTAATAAGGATTGCATATCAGAACGATATAAAAGTTCTTTTTACGCCGTTAGAAGCAAGTGATGGACGAATTTTGGGCAACAAAATTGCTATTCGTTGCGGAATGGGTATAGATAATATCAATTACAATTTGGCGCATGAGTTAGCCCATTATTTTCTACATTACAATAAGGGGATTTTGCGGGAAAGCCCATTATTTGATATTTATGAGGCGCAAGCAGATAAATTTGCAAAAATTATTTTAAATATTGTTGATGCTACAATATGCGGAAAAGGAGTGAGCGCATGAGATACCGCATTGAATACGCAGGCGGCCGCTGTTGCAATTTTGCCAATAGTAGCAAAGATTTGATAGCATGGTTGAAACTGCTGAAAGACGAGGAAATAACTGATATACGCAAGCTGTATAAAAGCGGCGTTTCTGATTCGGTTATGGAAACATACCAGAAATATATTGATGGAGGGCGCAAGCATGGCTGAAAAAATGATTATGATTCCAGAGTGGCAATACTGCAAAATGATTGAAACCTATGATAATGCCGTGAAGGAATTGGAAAAGCTGAAAAAAGCCCTTGAAGAAGCGGCAACTTCCTCAAAGGCAGAATAACCCGACAAAGATAGAAAAGCCGGATATGTCTTGATTATAAGGCTTATCTGGATGAATTTCAAGAAAGGATTTGATAGAAATGGAGAAAGAAACTTTAGCAACAGAGGTTATAAAAGAAACACAGGAAAGGTTGATGAATGTAATCACGGAAATTGATTGTCTTGATTGTGATTGTGCCAAGGCAATGTTTGTTGTAGATGAAATAATGGAATTGATTGATGTAAAGCCGCCAGTAACGGAAGCAGATGTTCGCCATCTACACGAAAGCATGAAACGCATGGATTCATTTGCTGGAATTATGCGTGATTACATAGATAAAATTCAATCCTGTATTTCTGATATAGTCATCCGGGAACGGAGTGTAAAAAAATAACATTGTTGCCGGGGAGCGGGTGCGTTTAAAGTGGTTTAAGCCTGCCGCCCGGCTCCGTTCCATATGGGAATTAAAAGTGGTATATAGGCCAGATAGGAGGTTGAAGGCATGGTAAGAAAGGGAAAAGGACGTAAATTAGAGACTGGAGAGTATTACGATTCAAAAAACAACCGTTATATGTTCCAAAAGATGATAGATGGGGAACGATTTACCATTACAGCTTCTACGCTTAATGAATTAAGAGAACAGAAGAATGAGTTTTTATGCCGGATTGATAAAGGCAATCGTTTGAATACAAGAAATGCGCGTATGTCGCTCGATGCTTATTTCGATTTTTGGTTTGAAACATTTGCAAAAAGTGGACGGAAAGCAACAACTTGCACGAATTATAAATCGTACTATGGAACGTATATTCGCAATACCGTAATAGGTAAAATGGCAATTTCAAAAATAACAAAGGCAGATTTACAGCGAATTATAAATGAAATGGCGGAAAAAGGAAAAGCCAGATCAACAATGCAAAATCTGAGAAGCTGCTTAAATAAAGTGTTTGAATGTGCTGTTGATGATGATATTATTTTAAAGAATCCAGCAAAAAATGTGGAAATTCCACAGGCAGAGAAAAAACAGCGTGAGGCGATAGAGCAGGATCAGCTATCTGTTTTCATGACCTATGTAAATGACAACCCGCAGTATTCACAATACTATCCGGCATTTGTCACTTTGTTTAATTTGGGCTTAAGGATTGGAGAACTGGCGGCTTTAACATGGGATGATGTTGATTTTAAAAACAATACAGTCAGCGTGAATAAAACAATTAACAGATATAGGAAGGCCGACTATGGTTTTACAATGGCGGTGGCTTCTCCGAAGAGCAAAACATCTATAAGAGATATACCAATGAATAGTATTGTGAAAACGGAACTACTGAAATTAAAGATGAAAAATGCTATTAACACTGCTTCACTGCCTTTGGTAGATGATTCAGGACGTGTAAAAGGAAAAATCAAAGGATTCATATTTGTAAATTCATTTGGTGGAGCTTGGAATGAACCATGTTTTTGCAAACTGATAAAGCGCATTATTAAGTGTCAAAACCAGGATGCAGAAAGGAATAATTCAGAAAAACTGAACGTCTTCTGTCCTCATATGGCACGACATACATATACAAGCCTTGCCTATTCTGCCGGAGCCGATGTAAAAATAGTTAGCCAGATTCTCGGACATGCTTCAGCCACAGTGACATTGGATACCTATACACATCTTACAGAACAAAAGCGACAGGAACAAGAAAAGGTTATAAACACAATAAAAATCTCTTAATTTGCTGTGGTAATGTTGTGGTAATTCTGTTGCAATTTTGAAAATATAAGATAAAAACAGATGAAAACAGATGAAACCATGAAACTACGAAAACCATTGATTTTACAGGCTGTTGATATTAGACGAAATCAGATAAAATAACTATCGTCAAGAAAAAATACTTGACATCCGTCTGCGTATAGGGTATGATAGCCAAGGTGATCGGCAGATGGAAAAATTTGTAGAACAGACTTTGTTGTATGATTTTTACGGGGAGCTTTTAACAGAGCGCCAGCAGCAGGTGTACGAGACCGTGGTGCTGGAGGATTACTCCCTGAGCGAAGTGGCGGAGGAGCTTGGCATCAGCCGTCAGGGCGTGCATGATATGATCAGGAGATGCAATCACACGCTGGAGGAATATGAAGGAAAGCTTCATTTAGTAGAAAAATTTATCCGGATCAGGGATCAGATACGAAAGATCCAGAAGATCGCAGACGCGTGTCAGATGCAGGAGATCGCGGATATTTCCAATGAGATATTAGAGGAGTTATAAAGAATGGCGTTTGAAAGCTTGACGGAAAAACTGCAGAATGTATTTAAGAAGCTCAGAAGCAAAGGCCGTCTGACAGAGGAGGATGTAAAGACCGCCCTCAAGGAAGTCAAGATGGCGCTTCTGGAAGCGGACGTAAACTTCAAGGTAGTAAAACAGTTTACGAAGGCGGTCCAGGAACGCGCGGTAGGCCAGGATGTGATGAGCGGTCTGAATCCGGGACAGATGGTGATAAAGATCGTCAATGAAGAGCTGGTCAGCCTGATGGGCAGCGAGACTACAGAGCTTCCCATAAAACCGGGCAACGACATTACCGTTCTGATGATGGCCGGTCTTCAGGGAGCAGGAAAAACGACCACGGTAGCCAAACTGGCGGGTCAGTTGAAATCCAAAGGCAAGCGGCCGCTTCTGGTGGCCTGCGACGTATACCGTCCCGCGGCGATCACTCAGCTTCAGGTAAACGGAGAAAAGCAGGGTGTGGAAGTTTTTTCCATGGGAGATAAGCAGAGTCCGGTGAATATTGCGAAGGCAGCCGTGGAGCACGCGAAATCCCATCAGCAGAATGTGGTCCTTCTGGATACGGCGGGACGTCTTCATGTGGATGAAGATATGATGCAGGAGCTTGCGGATATCAAGGCAAACATCCGGGTGGATTCCACCCTTTTGATTGTGGACGCCATGACCGGACAGGACGCGGTAAACGTGGCCAAGACCTTTACTGATAAAGTCGGGATCGACGGAGTGATCCTTACAAAAATGGACGGAGATACCCGGGGCGGCGCTGCCCTTTCGATCAAGGCGGTGACCGGAAAGCCGATTCTTTATGTGGGAATGGGTGAGAAGCTTTCGGATCTGGAACAGTTTTATCCGGAAAGGATGGCTTCCCGGATTCTGGGAATGGGCGATGTGATGAGCCTTATTGAGAAGGCGGAAGCGGCCTTTGACCAGGATCAGGCTGCGGAGATGCAGAAAAAACTGAAAAAGATGGATTTTGACTTTAACGATTATCTGACCAGTATGGAGCAGATGAACAAGATGGGCGGCATCGGCAGTATCCTGAACATGCTTCCGGGCATCGGAGGCAAGATGAAGGATATCGAGAGTATGATCGATGAAAGCGCTCTGGAGCGTACCAAGGCCATCATTCTTTCCATGACGGCCCAGGAGCGGAGCAATCCGGGAATTCTGAATGTCTCCAGGAAAAGCCGCATCGCGAAAGGCGCCGGCGTGGATATCGCGGAAGTCAACCGTCTGGTAAAGCAGTTTGAGCAGAGCAAGAAAATGATGAAGCAGATGCCTGGTATGATGGGCGGTAAAGCAGGTAAAAGAGGCGGCTTTAAGCTCCCCTTTTAAATAAATCCAAATAAACAGAAAAGAAATAAATGGAGGAAAAGAAACAATGGCAGTTAAGATCAGATTAAGAAGAATGGGACAGAAGAAAGCACCTTTCTATAGAATCGTTGTAGCAGATTCCCGCTGCAAACGTGACGGAAAGTGCATCGAGGAGATCGGAACCTATGATCCGAACCTTGAGCCGAGCGCATACAAAGTAGACGAGGAAGCCGCGAAGAAATGGCTTGCGGCAGGCGCTCAGCCTACAGAGGTCGTTGCTAAAATCTTCAAAATTGCCGGAATCGAGAAATAAGAGATACCTGGAGGGTATTTCTTTCTGTGAAGACAGCTTCCGTGCGGAAGTGGTATCTTGAAAGCCTCACAGAGGCTGGGCAGGGAGGTATGTGATGAAAGAATTAGTGGAAGTAATTGCAAAATCTCTTGTAGATCATCCGGATGAGGTGGTTGTTACCGAAAAAGAAAAAGAAGATGCAGTGATCATCGAACTGAAAGTAGGCCCTGCCGACATGGGCAAGGTCATCGGCAGACAGGGCAGGATCGCCAAGGCAATCCGCACTGTTGTAAAAGCCGCTTCTTCAAAAAGCAGTAAAAAGGTAATTGTAGATATTCTGCAATAACAAAAGGGCAGGAGCTGTGGAAACATGGCTCCTTCTTTATGGCAGGAGTAAAATATATGGAAGATTTATTAAAGGTCGGCGTGATCACCACGACTCACGGAGTCAGGGGAGAAGTGAAGGTGTTTCCAACGACAGATGACGCGGAACGCTTTCTGGAGCTGGAATATGTGCTTCTCGATACAGGAAAAGAGCTTAGGAGGCTGGTGATCAGCCGCGTGAAGTTTTTTAAAAACCTGGCGATCCTGAAGTTTGAGGGTGTGGACAACATAAACGACATTGAAAAATATAAAGGCTGCAGTCTCTGGATTCCCCGCGAGGAGGGACAGGAGCTGGGCGAGGATGAGTATTATATTGCGGATCTTCTGGGAATGAAGGTGGTTCTGGAGGATGGAACAGAATTCGGTACGCTGAAAAACGTTATGGAAACCGGAGCGAATGACGTATATGTAATTGATTCCATAGAGCACGGGGAGGTTCTGCTTCCGGCCATCCATGAGTGTATCCGGGATGTGGATCTGGAAACCGGCACCATGACAGTACATTTGATGAAAGGGCTGATATCATGAATTTTCATGTGCTGACACTCTTTCCGGAAATGATCCGGCAGGGAATGAATACCAGTATCATCGGACGCGCCATTGCCGGAGGATATCTTTCGGTACAGGCGGTGAATATCCGGGACTATGCGTTCAATAAGCACCAGAAGGTTGACGATTATCCCTACGGCGGAGGCGCCGGGATGCTGATGCAGGCGGAGCCCGTCTATCTGGCCTATGAATCGGTGGAGAAAAAAATCGGCTATAAGCCCAGGGTAGTCTATCTGACGCCTCAGGGGAAGGTGTTTCATCAGGAGATGGCCAGATCCTTCGCGAAAGAGCAGGATCTTGTTTTTCTCTGCGGGCATTATGAGGGAATTGACGAGCGCGTCCTGGAGGAGATCGTAACAGATTATGTTTCGATCGGCGATTATGTTCTGACAGGAGGCGAGCTTCCGGCTATGGTGGTAATGGATGCGGTGTCGCGCATGGTGCCGGGAGTTTTGAGCAATCAGGAATCCGGCGAGACGGAATCCTTTGCGGGAGGACTGCTGGAATATCCCCAGTACAGCAGGCCGGAGGAATGGCACGAAAAAAAGGTTCCGCCGGTGCTTCTTTCCGGGCATCATGCCAATATTGAGGCATGGCGGCGGGAGCAGTCCCTGATGCGTACCGCGAGGCGCAGGCCGGATCTCCTGAAAACGGCGGATATCACCAACAAGGAATGGAATCAGATACGTCAGTGGCGAAAAGAATGGAAGGCAGAGACAGGTAAGGAGTAATTTATGAGAACATCAGACTTTTATTACGATCTTCCAAAGGAACTGATCGCGCAGGATCCCCTGGAGGACAGAAGCTCCTCCAGGCTTCTTCATCTTTCTATGAAGGACGGAGCTGTGGAACACAGGCATTTTACAGACATTCTGGATTATCTTCATAAAGGCGACTGTCTGGTCATCAACGATACCAGAGTGATCCCGGCCCGTTTATACGGCCATAAGGAAGAGACAGGAGCGCTTATAGAAATCCTGCTTCTGAAGAGAAAGGAAAACGATATCTGGGAGTGCCTGGTAAAACCCGGGAAAAAGGCACGTCCGGGAGCAAAGATCACTTTTGGAGACGGAATATTGAAGGGTGAGATCCTGGATATCGTTGATGAGGGAAACCGCCTGATCCAGTTTCATTATGGCGGGATTTTCGAGGAGATTCTTGATCAGCTTGGGGAGATGCCTCTTCCTCCGTATATTACCCACAAATTAAAGGATAAAAACAGATACCAGACGGTATACGCGAAGAACGACGGTTCTGCGGCGGCGCCTACCGCCGGACTTCATTTTACGGAGGAGCTTTTGTCAAAGGTGCGGGAAAAGGGAGTGAAGATCGCTCACGTAACTCTGCATGTAGGCCTTGGAACCTTCCGTCCGGTGAAGGTGGATGATGTGGAGCAGCATCATATGCATTCTGAGTTTTATGTGGTGGAGAAGGATCAGGCGGAGCTGATCAATGATACGAAGCGGCAGGGCGGCAGGGTGATCCCCGTAGGCACTACAAGCTGCCGCACCCTGGAATCCGCGGCGGGGGAGGACGGAGTTCTCCGTGCGGGAAGCGGATGGACAGATATTTTTATTTATCCGGGCTACCGTTTCAAAATGATCGACGGACTGATCACAAATTTCCATCTTCCGGAATCTACGCTGATGATGCTGGTGTCCGCTCTCGCGGGTAAGGACAGGATCATGGCGGCATACGAAGAAGCCGTAAAGGAAAGATATCGTTTCTTTTCTTTTGGGGATGCCATGTTTATCGAATAACATCATTTTTCTATTTTTGCTAATGAAATTAAAAATTATGATTATTCATCTGAAAAAGGTAGGGAGCGAATTCCCTACCTTTTTCTCTAAAAAAATTCTATTTTACTTATTATTTAATGTTTATAGATGAATTTATGGGTGAGACCATTTTTGAAGGTGATAGAGGTTATTTTCCCATCTTTCAAATAGATTGTATCGAAAATAGTGTCTATATAGCTTTTGAGGATTTCAGGAGCAATATTTACAGCAAAGTTACGGAAATATATATACTGCTTATCTTGTAGCTCTCTTTGGATAAGGAGGTGGCTGGCCATCTGTATAAATTCTTCATCCGAGATGGTGGTATTGACATCTTTAGAAGTCATACCGAGCTGTCCATTAATTTCCTCAATTTTATTGGTAATCTGAGTCTTGTGCTGGATGAAATCTTTTTGTGACATTGGAGCAGCAGCATAAAGGTATAAATCTTGAAGTCTATGTAATGCTCGTTCCTGTTTTTCTTTTTCTTTTCGTAAAGCCTGAATTTCTGGGCTGACAGGTGCTTTTTTCTTCCTGCGTTTTTTGGCGGTGAAGGTATAGGAATTATCAGAAGCATAGCAGGAGAGAAGATTGAAAAATTCATTAAGGCCGTCTTGTGCAATATACTCTATTTCTGAAAAATTGGATCCCTTCAAAAGAACCTTCTGCAGTTCTTCTGGTGAATTAAGGGATGAGAATGTATGTTTGGCGTGAAGCATGTTCAATATGTAATTTATCGCAAATTCTCCAATAATAATATCAGTTACAGCGGGATTATCACAATCCTGCTTTTTTCTTTTCTGGGGGCAGGTATAAATGGATGTTCGGTAACCATCAGAATATTTCCGCCCCGGAGTGGAAGTCATTTTGCAGCCGCATTTCCCGCAATAAGAGATATCGGAGAAGAGATGGATATGTTTGGGGCGCCGTTGCTTTCCAATCATATTTCGCTGTCGAGAATTTGTGTCCAATATAGACAGCATCTTTTCATGTTCTTCCTGGGTAAAAATGGCTGGATGGTGATCTGGAATCAGTATCCACTCTTCTTTAGGGTTAATGGAACGGTGATCAGTGCCTTTATATCGGTTATACCTGTATATGCCGGCATGAAAAGGACTGGATATGATTTTCCAAATTGATACTGGGTTCCATTCAGCGCCGGATCTGGTATGGTAACCGGACGCATTTAAGAGTTTGGTAGTATTAATAAGGGATTTATTGGCAAGGTAATCATCTTTTATTATACGGCAGATAGCAGCCTCTTCTTCATTGATGGAGAATTGTTTGGTATTGGGATCATAGTTATATCCAAAAGGAATACGGCCACCGTTCCATAATCCATTGTTTGCCCTGGAGATCATAGTTGCGGTGACACGCTCTGATGTCATATTGCGCTCTAATTCCGCAAATACAAGGATGATTTTGAGCATAGCTTCACCGATTGCGGTAGATGTATCGAATTGCTCATTTTTACTTACGAAGGTGACTCTGAGGTTTTGCAGCTCTTCATACATTTCCGCAAAATTAAGGAGATTTCTGGAAATACGGTCAATTTTCCAGACAAGAAGGTGTGTGAACTCACCTTTCCTGATCCGGTTCATCATTTCCTGGAAAGCTGGGCGGGCTGTATTTTTTCCAGAATATCCCGCATCTTCAAAAATTTCATAATTATCTGTTCCCAAGATCAGGGAGCAGTATGCAATAAGATCCTGCTTTTGCATGGGAAGAGAATCCCGGTCAACCTGATAAGTGGTCGATACACGGAGATAGATGGCTACTTTAGGGTGTTTGCTGGAAGTGGTGTTTTGGTTTGATATCATGTTCTTTTTTCTCATGACAGATTTTCCTTTCACACAAAGAAAAGCCCCTGAATGGGGCTGTCCTCAGATTATTTCTGGTACATATTTGTTAAGAACAGACCAGACAAGTTTTCTATCATTGTTGTCGGCAAGCTGATAGCAGGCAAGGAGCTGCTGGAGTTCCTGGATAAACGCATCTTCTTTGGAAATAACCGCTTCCTGCGGTTTCATATTAGTTTCTGACATATCAAATCCTCCCTAGTCATTATTTTGTTTCTGACTTACAAACCATTCAAAGTATTGGGCTGATATTACGCTTTCTTCTCCTCTGTGTACTTTTCAGGGATAATCATATGGGTACGGAGGAAGTCTTTGCACATCTGCTGACGGTTTTCAGGTATGCGGTCTATAATTTCAATCCATTCAGGATCTAACTCATATTTGTGAGTTTTATTTGCATATGGTGCATTTCCTAAGCCATAGATCAATTCGTCTGTGCTGATTTGCAGATATTCGGCAATCTCCATGGCAATATCAATACGGGGGAATTTCCCTTTTTTCCAGTTTCCCGTATTACTGCTGGCCCTGCATATTTTTTCAAGGACTGTTGAGATATTCGTACCTTTGCGGGCACATGCAGCTTTAAAATTCTCGTAGAAATTTGAGTGTTCCATAGTACCTCCTGGAGTTAGATCATGTTTTGTTCTGCTTTACTCATAAAAATATAGATTTACGCATAAAAATGAGAATGAGTTATTGACAAACTCATTTTTATGAGATATTATAAAAATGCAAAATAAATTCGTGAGTAAATTCAAAAATAACTTACTCAGTATTTTAAAGCAACAGAACAAAATTGTAAAGAAAGGAGCGCATACAAATGGTGAAAAAGTTGTCTCCATGGTGTAAAAAAGCAAAGATATCTGTAATTCTGAAGGATATCAATATAACTACCATGGCAAATGAGCTAGGATACCAAAGACCTTATGTATCAAGCGTGTTAAATGGTGGCGTTGTCTGCTCACCTGCCAGAAAGAAAATCAGCGATTACCTGAATATTTCTGATTCGGAAGATGATTTAAAGGATTATATTCAGTCGCTGGCTTTGGAATTTGGTGAGTAAGTTCATGATAATAGTATAGGGGATTGGAGGATTTTGGAAAATGGAATCTGACTGTATAAAGAAAGAAGAGAATATATATTTTGCCTGTAGGAAAAAGGCAGCAGAAACCAATGAGGCGTTGGGGAGCCGGGAACGTGCGGCAGAACTTTTGGGAATTGCAACATCAACATTGGCAAATCATGAACTTGGGATAACAAAAAATGTCCCGGTGGATACAGTTTTGATGATGTCAGATCTCTATCATTCTCCTGAATTAAGAAACATGTACTGCAAAAATGAGTGTCCGATAGGAAGATATATTCCCATGGCAACTGAAACGGATGGACTGCAGGGAATAACTGTAAAAATTCTAAATAGTCTGGATGATGAGAATATCCGAAATATGAAGAAAGCACTTTTGGATATCGCTGTAGATGGCCAGATTTCGGAGGATGAGACGGAAACTTTTGAGAAGATTGTAAAATCTTTGGATGTGCTGGCTACAGCAATTTCAGAACTGCGGATGTTAGCAGAGAAATCCATGGTAAAAATGAGGGGAAGGTGATCGGACATTGATGGAGTTAAAAGAGCGGCTGGAGGAATTGTTAAAAAAGAGATATGGAATAGAAAGCAGGGAGGACTTGAAGAAAGCGGTGGATGAGCTGCCGGAAATTGACTTTGGAATTTTTGTAAATCCGCCACGCGAGAAGGGAGATATGAAAAGTGCATAAGGAGGTGAAAAAGAAGCTTAAAGTATTTGCAGTGGATGCAGCAATGGTGTTTTTGGCTGTGCAGCTTAGTACCGTGATCAGGGAGGATGAGAATAAAGCAGTGTGTTCATCGGCGCAAGTCAGTATGGATATGTCTAAAGTGGATACAGATGAGCTGAGTTTCTTTGTGCCGACAGACAGCACAGATCATCAGGCCGGGGATAATGAAAACCAGAGAAGTGATACAACAAGTCAAGGTACAGGGCAGGAAAGAAAAACTTTGATCAGAGGTCTGGATTGGGGATATGAGGATAGTCAGGTGCTGATGAAAATAGCTGCGGCGGAGGCAGATGGAGAAACAGTTGAGGGAATGGCATTGGTAATGCTGGTGGTATTAAACAGAGTATGGACAGATGGATTTCCTGATTCTGTGGAAGAGGTTGTACTTGAGGACGGGCAGTTTTCTTCTACAGATGATGATGGAAAGTATTGGGATGCCGAACCAAGTATTGAGTGCAAATATGCATTGCAGATGGTGAAAGATGGATGGGACGAGAGTCAGGGTGCATTGTATTTTACTGCAAATGGTGAAGAGTGCTGGATGAGTGATCAAGCTGAATATCTGTTCTCAGAGGGATGTCATAGTTTTTACAGATAAAGGAGGGAGAAAGCGGATGCTGGAAAGGTGGATTGTAAAGCACTGGCTGGCATTATGTATAGGATGTCTGGGTATGGGGGCTGCTTTAAGAGTGACTTATCATTTGCGGGGATATTTGGCTGTGGGCGGTGAATGGATGATTATTCCAATGGTATTCCTGATTGAAAAGGCCATAAGGGAGATAAAAGACGGAAAATGATTTGTGAGGAGTATGTAAAAGTAAGAGCTGAGTGTGAAAAAAATGGTTGGAAAGTAGATGATCAGGAGTTTGATTCGCTGATCGCATATGCGGAAAGAAAAGCAGAGAAAACGGGAAATGCAGAAATTTATATTCCCTGTCTGCTTTCAGATGTAATAAGGGAGTATGTGTTCAGCAAAACCATAAATTCAGTAGCCCAGGCAGTTATGGGTGTTCTGATTTAAAAGAAAGCTTTTGTTTAGGAACTGTTGATTTACATAAAATTTTTTTAGTAGTAAGGAGGAAGGCACAACATGAATGAGGTAATGAATTTTGATGGGAGAACAATTGACAATTACAATCATGCATCAGGCCAGAGATCGGTGCAGACGGAGATGATGGTTACCAGGCAGGCCCAGGAAGTCCAGGCGGCTATGGTAATTGCAAAGAAGTTTCCGAGAGACCAGGTGTTAGCCTATAACCGGATTGTAGGGGCATGTAAAAGAAAAACTCTTGCGGAAGGCGCTATGTATGAGTATCCAAGAGGAGGACAGAAAGTTACTGGTCCGTCTATCCGGTTAGCTGAGGCAATCGCTCAGAACTGGGGGAACATTGATTTTGGGATTATGGAGCTGGAGCAGAAAAACGGCGAAAGTCATGTTATGGCCTATGCATGGGATTTGGAGACAAATACCAGGCAGACAAAGATTTTTAGTGTCCCGCATATCAGAAGTACCAAAAAAGGAAATGTTCCGTTGACTGATCCGAGAGATATTTACGAGATGGTTGCTAATCAGGGAGCAAGAAGGATGAGAGCCTGTATCCTGGGGGTTATCCCGGGGGATGTCGTAGAGGCGGCGGTAAAACAGTGTGAGGAGACTTTAATTAACGGGGAAGAGAAACCGATCATTGATCTGGTGCGTGATATGGCGGCCATCTTTCAAAAAGAGTTTGGGGTACCGTTGAATGCCATTGAAAAATATATTGGCTGCGGATCAGAAGCTTTCAGCATGAGGGATCTGGTCAGATTGAGAAAAGTATACAGCTCTATCCGTGATGGAATGGCAAAAAGGGAGGATTATTTTGAGTTATCGGTTCCTGTGGATAATCAGGAAATCAGCGATCCCTTCAGCGGGGAGAAGCCTAAAAAGAATAGTAAAAAGCAGGAAAAAGGTGAGGTAAATGAAGCTTAATCAGGAAAATTATTATTCTGAAAAGTCGAACTGGAACTATTTCTCCGTTTCACAGTACAAATCTTTTATGAGATGTGAGGCACAAGCTATGGCGGAACTGCGTGGAGAATATAAAAGGCCGGTGACAAGGGCGATTCTGATTGGTTCCTTTGTAGATGCTTTTTTTGAAGGGACGTTGGAAAATTTTATAAAGGAGAATCCGGCCGTCTTTACCAGAAAAAAGGAATTGCGGGCAGAGTTCCGAAGGGCAAACCAGATTATTGAAACGGTGAAAACAGATAAGAAGTTTATGGATTTCATGGGAGGTGAGAAGCAAAAAATCTTTGAATTTGAATTATTCGGTGTGAAGTGGAAAGCTAAACTGGATAGTTATATGGCAGGGAAATGCATTACAGATTTGAAGGTTGTTGCAAACATGAGAACAATTCCTTTCTGGCGGTATGACCTGCAAGGAGCTGTTTACCAAAAAGGAGTGGAGATCGTCACTGGGGAAAAGCTGCCATTTTATCTGGCGGTGGTGACCAAAGAAAAGGTGATGGATCGTGATATATGGCAGATACCGCAGTCTACATTGGATATGGCTTTAAGGGAGATTGAACAGAATATAGGCCAGTATGCTGAAATAAAGGCCGGATATAGAGAACCTTGCAGATGTGGAGAATGTGATTACTGCAAGAGTATAAAGCAGGCGAGAGTAAGAAATTATAATGAATTGCTGGAGGCGTGAAAAATATGAAATTAATCAGGATCATGGGCGATAAAGTCCAAATACGGTCAGATTATAAAGAATTTGATGATATCAGGATTAATGACTTGGTATCTGTATCAGATGGGGATGTGGAGCTGGTCACAGCAGTAAAATCTCTGACCGATACAGTTTCAGAGGAGGACAGTTTTTTAGGAGAGAATGATTATATTACTGAGAGTGGCAGTGTAAAAATGCTGGAGTGCTCTATTCTGGGGACTGTAAAGAAGGGGGCTTTTATAAAGGCTATTGACCGATACCCAACTATGAAGGTGAGTGCAAAGAAAATTGAGGCAGAAGAGTTTTCAACTATGCTTGGGAAGTATAAAGATAATGGTTTTCAGCTTGGCGAGTATACGGCTTATCATTGTCCGGCATATGTGGACGGGAACAAATTCTTTCAGAGACATGCATGTGTGTTAGGAAATACAGGAGCAGGGAAATCAGAGACAGTTGCAAAGATTCTGGAACAGGTGAGCAGGCTGCCTGGGGCAAATGTCATTGTGTTTGATATTCATGGAGAATACAGAAACCTTTCTTATGCCAGAAATATTGCAATAGGAGAACGGGTTCCTTTTCCAATCTGGATGTTTGGGTTCAATGACATGATTTCGAATATCTTGAAAATAAAAGAGGAATCTGCGACGGTTGCAATGACGGCATTGCGAAAATGCTATTACAAAGTATGTGACAATGGAAAGGAAAACAAACCTGTATATTTTGATTATGTAAAGTTTGTGAAGCTGATGAAATTTCTGAATGAGGAAATGGTGGCGACTGGAGAGGTCTACAAATCCGGTGACAAAGCGGGGATGCAGAAAGTTACCAAAGGAGATTATAACGGGAAATTGACCAGTGTTGTAAATATGCTGGTAGATAAGATGGCAGATCAGAGATACAGATTTTTATTTTATAATGCCGGAGGGCAGGAATATCTTTATGAGTTTATCAAAAATATTATGAAGAATGATATGCCAGTGAAAAATGTTGATCTGTCCGAAATTCCCCATGATGTGGCGATCCCGATTATTGGGGTAATTACGAAGCTGGTATATGAGATACAGAGGGAGTATAGGCCAGAGGAGGTCTGTCCGATCACAATTGTTTGTGATGAGGCACATGTATATATCCCGGATAATTATCAGTTATCGGCATCACAAAAACGGATGGTAGAGATATTTGAAAATATTGCAAAAGAGGGGAGGAAATTTGGGACTACCTTATTTGTGGCCAGCCAGAGACCATCAGAACTGAATAAAACCATTATGGCTCAGTGCGCAAATTTTATTGTCGGAAAGATGAACAATGAAAATGATAAATCTATGATCAAGGGTATGATCCCGGATGGAAGCGAAAGTATGATAGATGATACAACTATGTTCGCGCCGGGGGATGTTCTTGTAATTGGGGACAGCGTGCCGATTCCTTTAAAAATTCATGTCTCTCTGGCAGAAGAGCGGCCGCAGTCCAGAACGATTGCTTTCTGGGACAGATGGAAAACATATGGCGTACTGGATGTGGAGAATGTCACACAGAAATATATTGAAGGATAAGGATGCAAGTGAAATATGGCCCAGAAGAGGATGTTTACCAAAAAGATCGTAGACAGTGATGCTTTTTTAGAAATGCCTTTATCCAGCCAGTGCCTGTATTTTCATTTAAACATGCGAGCAGATGATGATGGATTTATAGGAAATCCGAAATCAATCATGCGGACTATTAATGCCAGTGAGGATGATCTGAATATCTTGATTCTAAAACGGTTTGTTCTTGTGATAGATGATGGTGTGATCGTGATAAAACACTGGAGGATGCATAATTGCATTCGCCAGAACAAGTATACGGAGACTTCATATATAGAACATAAAATGAAGCTGTTCCTTACAGAAAATGGTTCATATTCGACTACGCATGGAATTCCTGTTAGTGAGGTGGACAGGGCCAGGGATATTGTGGATATGGAAGAGCTGGAGGGTGGTGATGAGGATAGTCCTGAAGCTGCGGGGAGATCGGGAGATAAGTATTCAAAAGAGTTTGAAAGATTCTGGTCTATTTATCCTAAAAAAGATGGAAAAGGAATGGCATACACAAAATATAAAGACCGAATTAGAGATGGATATACACATGAAGATCTGGCTTCTGCGGCAATGAATTACAGGAAAGAATGTGTCAAAAGCCAGAAAGAAAAGAAGTATATCAAGCTGGCTAAGACCTTTCTGGGGGATAGCACTCCGTTTTTGGAGTATCTGCCAAAAGCGGCGCCGAGGGGCTTGCCGGAAAGTGAGGGGCATGGAGAGGTGGATTTTAAAAAGTATCTGTAAGTTTAAGAAGAAACAGAAAAGGGGCTGGGGTGATATGAAAAGGGCGGACATGGATACAAAGCTTTGTGTAATTAGGAATGGACAGGGGATGATCGAGTGAATATATCAAATTTTTTGCAGATTGGAGAGGAGGCAGCACAGAATACAAAAGAAGGGGATTACATAGGTGAGGATGGCCTGTGGCACTGCGGGACATGTAAGAAGCCTCTTCAAAAGAGAATCCATTCCAGGTTATTTGATAAAGTGGTGTGGTGTATTTGTGACTGCCAGGCTGAGCAGATTAAGGAACGGATGCGTAAAGAGGAATATGAGGAAGAGATGAAGCGGATCCGGAGGCTTAGGGATGCTTCTATGATGGAAAACAAATATCAGAGCGCAAGGTTTTCTGATTATATGGTCCGTGAGGGAAATGAGAAAGCATTTAATATAGCCAAAAGATATGTGCAGGATTTCAAGAAAATGTACAGGGATAATATAGGGCTTGTGTTCTATGGGGCTGTAGGGACAGGGAAGAGCTATACGGCTGCATGTATTGCGAATAATCTGCTGGCAAACAAAATTCCTGTGGTTATGACATCTTTCGTAAGGATGCTGCAGGATTTCAGGAGTGTGGAGGATGAAGGGCAGTACCTCCGAACATTAAACAGCAGTCGGTTATTAATCTTTGATGATTTCGGAGCGGAGAGGGATACGGATTATGCGATAGAAAAGGTGTATAACGCTATTGACAGCAGGGTTAGGACAAATAAGCCAATGATCATTACAACAAACCTTTCCTTTGAGGATATGATGAAGAATCCTGATATCCGGTACAGGAGGATCTATGACCGGATATTTGAAAATTGCCATCCTGTGGAGCTGTCGGGTCCGTCATTCCGTATTGTCAAAGCAGTTCACAGGCAGGAAAGGATGAAAGAATATTTCCCAGATACATGATAGTGGAAAAATGAGAAAGAATAGGGAGGAATATTTTGAGAATGGGAAGAAAGGACATAGGAAGGAATATCAGAGATATCCGTATGAAAATGGGCCTGACGCAGAGGGAATTTGGTACAAGGATAGGAAAGAGCGAAAGTCAGGTTGGAGCATATGAAAACGGGACTGTTAATTTTTCCGTGGATGTGCTTTTCAAGATTGCGGAAGCCGGAGGGGTAAAACCGGAAGAGGTATTGAATGGTATCTCACGGGAAAAAACGAAGCCTAAAAAATGGGATACAGAATTGAGGATCTATAACATGGAGGACCGAAAACAGGTTATGACAATTCTGGCGGTTAATGGCTATGATGTAGGGCAGCACAAACGGAAGAGCACACCGACCGGAAAATCGGTTACATATTTTGTCCATGCGACCGATACGGGAGAAAATGCGGATACTTCCAAATAAGAGGTATACAATGAAATATCAGAGAAAGACTGCAGTTGTGGAGGCGTTTTGTTTTGGGCCAGATGCTGAGATAATCGCGCCGGGCTGGTTTATCAAGGCATTACAGAATGAGGTGGTTTCTATTGAAAGAAGTATCATAGATGGTGCTGTTCATGTATATGGCTGCACAATAGATACTTGTTATGGAAAGATGTGTATAAAAAATGGGGATTACATTATTAAGGACCGGAACGGAAAAATTATGCCATGTAAGAAAAAAGATTTTCAAAGGCAATATGAAAGGATTGGACGAAATGGAAATTAACTTTACGGTATATGGAGAACCAAAGGGAAAGGGAAGACCACGGTTTATGCCGAATACGGGCAAGGCGGTTACGCCTAAGGATACTGTAAACTATGAATCGTTGGTGCATATGGAATATATGAGCCAGTGCAGGAATGCCCGTTTTTCGGATGATGCCATGTTAGATATGCGGATAAAGGCATATTATTCTATCCCGAAAAGTAAATCTAAAAAGGTGAAAGCCTTGATGCGTGACGGGATTGTCAGACCAACCAAAAAGCCGGATATGGATAATGTAGTAAAGGTTATTGCAGATAGCTTGAATCAGGTGGCGTACAGGGATGATACACAGATTGTAGACTGCCAGTGCAGAAAGTTTTATTCGGATACGCCGAGGGTGGAAGTCAGGATTCTGGAGATACCTGTGCAGATAGTTAAATAAATAATCAAATAAATAATCAAATAAGGAGGGCAGGACAGGAATGGAATTTAAAAATTATGAAGAAATTACATTGGATAGTAATGTTTTAAGGAACGCCAGAGAGGATTTTGACTTTCTTTTACAGAAATTGTTCCAAAAAATGGAGAAGAATGATTCTGATGAGGGAAGTATCACTTTAAAAGTAGATATCAATATGATCACAGATTTTCTCCCAGATAGAGAGGGGAACGGTGATAAGACGATTAAGATTAGCAAACCTGTGATCCGGTACAAAGTCACAACTTCGGTTCCGGTGAAAGATAGTTTTGACGGGAAAAAGGTTACGGGAATGAAGCTGGTGTATGATGATGAATTAGAACGGTATGTGCTGCGGCATGCTTCTGAAGGAGGGCAGAGAAGTATCTTTGATGAAGATTTTCAGGATATTGTAAACGGGACTGCAAAAGAGATTGTAAATGATGTGACGGCGCTTCCTGATCTGGCCTGTATGCCGGAGACCGGAGTTGGGGAGGAGGATCCCGAAAACGGTGATTTTGACGATGATAACAATGAGATTGAAGAAACTAAGGAGGAAATAGATACAGACGGTGCCTGGGGCGGTACGGAGGTTTCAGAGGAGGATATGGACGATTACGGATATGAAGAATAAGAGGTTGAGAGGAACGTATCAGAAGAAATAATAAAGAGGAGAAAGAACATGGCAGGATATAATCAATATGGGACTTGTGCGAAATGTAAAAAGCAGATTTTATGGATTAAGACGAAGGCCGGAAAAAATATGCCTTGTGATACAGGTTTTGTGTATTACAAAGAAGAAGCAGGAGGCAAGGACAGAATTGTTCTTCCAAATGGCCAGGTGGTTACAGGAACAATTATAAAAGAGTCGGAGCAGGCGGACGGTTACGGATACATATCACATTTTGCTACATGTGAGTTTTCACAAATGTTCAGGAGGAAAAAGAAAAGATGTGTGGGCTGAAAAATGAAAAAAAGAACAGAATGAGATTAAATGAATTTGCGGAAGACGTTCATCAGGTAGCTGTCGATCATGGATGGTGGATGGACAGTCCTTCGTTCCCGGAAGTGATTGCGTTATGCCATTCAGAATTATCTGAGGCACTGGAAGAATACAGGAAAGGAAGGGATCCTGGAGAAGTATATTATGAGAATCATGCACCTCATGGGATTCCATTTGAGCTGGCAGATGTAATTTTAAGGATTCTGGATTATTGCGGACATGAGGGAATTGATATTGAAAAATATCTGGAAGAGAAGAATGAGTTCAACCGCAAAAGGCCGTATCGGCATGGGGGAAGGTGATTTAAAAAGAAAAGAAGCCCCGCCTGAAAAATCAGACAAAGGCTCACAAATAAGGGGTTATCCTAATTATATTTAGGATGTCTTCAATTGTCAATGAAAGATTTGTTCAGGAGGGGCTTTTTATGACGGCAAAAGAGTATTTGGAACAGGTTAGACATAAACAAACAGAGATTTCCAATTTATGCAGGGATAAAGAAAGCATGAGAGAGATGCTTTTTTCTTTGGGGGGATGTGCTGCGGAAGGGGAACGGGTACAGAGCAGCCGAAATATTGATAAATATGGTTCTTTATATGGATGCATAGACGAGATGGATCGAAAAATTGATAAGCAGATAGCAGAGCTTATTGAATTTAAGATGAAGGTGTCAAGGGAGATCAATGACCTTAAGACAGATAGATATATGATCGTCCTGAATTGCAGGTACATACATTTTATGTCTTGGGAGGATATTGCGGATAATGCGTTTGGAAGCCGTTATTCTGTAAGGC
>DXEG01000004.1 GCA_019115125.1 Candidatus Blautia faecipullorum | reverse complement strand
TCCGTTCAAGATAACCACTGGTTACCTATCCCTTTTACTGTTGTTGGTTTATTAACCGTTCGAATCCAAAAATAAAAATTTTAGAATTTTCGAGAATCGTATGTGTCTCACTGTTCAGTTATCAAGGTTTCCGTCTCTCAGACAGCTTATTCACTTTATCACATCTTCCAGATCCTGTCAAGCACTTTTTTCAACTTTTTTCCGAAGTTCTTTCCGGTGCTTTCCGTCTCCCCGGCAGCCTCCTGCCAGTTCCGGACAATCCGGTACAGATCCGCTTGATGTTGGTAAGCCGCGTCTCTCAGACAGCTCATTTACTCTATCACACTTTCCATCTTCTGTCAACAACTTTTTTAAGTTTTTAAACTGTTTAAATTGTATATTCAAAATGTACTCTTGCGACAGCTCAGTTAGAATAACACAAGCGCACAAGGATGTCAACTGTTTTTTTATTTTTTCTTTTAAAACAATTCTGCCCGCGTCATTTCTATTAAGGACAGAGAAAATAAAGCCGCAGAAAGTAAGGTGCAGAGCATGAGGACAGCCACAGAAGCCAAGAAAATCACAGCTTTATACGAGCGTTTGAGCCGAGATGATGAATTACAAGGCGAGAGCAACAGTATCAAAAACCAACAGGACAGCGATAAAAAAGACTTCATGGAACGCCGCTTAATTCATACTGTCGTGGAGAATTTCAAGATAATCAGATAAGGCCGGAGCAGATCAGAGAAAAGATGCAGAACAAACGGCGTGATATGGAATTGTGATTGCGCCGGATAAGTGATATAATGGCGGTAAAAGGTACAAGAAAAATCAACCTTAATGGAGTTGTGGTACTATGAAAGGATTTGAACAAAAAAGCCAATTATTTTCTCTTTGCGGATTGAATTGCGGACTATGCCCTATGTTTTTAGGGAACTATTGCGGCGGTTGTGGTAATGGTAATCAATCATGCAGAATTGCCAAATGTAGTCTTGAACATGGAAAAATCGAATATTGTTTTGAGTGTGAAAATTATCCATGTGAACAATATCAGCGCATTGACGAATACGATTCTTTTATCACACATAGACGGCAAAAATCAGACATTGAAAAGGCGCAGACTATTGGTATTGAACAATATAATCTTGAACAACAAGAAAAAGCCCACATTCTTTCGTTCTTACTTTCTAACTACAATGACGGGCGTAAAAAAAATTTCTTTTGTGTGGCAGTCAATTTGTTGGAACTTTCAGAATTGCAAGAAGCCATGAAACAACTACAATCCAATGATGAATTGTCCTCACTATCCGACAAAGCACAATGTTCTTATGTAGCAGGAGTGCTTCAAGAGATTGCAGACAGAAGAAACATAACACTAAAACTAATCAAGAAAACGTAAACTGTAAATCCAAGTAAAAAGCACTGGCTATGTTGCAAGATGTTACGCAGTAGGCGGCTTGAAACGCCTATTCTACGCTTCACCGTTTGTTCTCCCTGTACTCATGCGAATGGACACCGTAAATTGGGACTCTCTTGCTTTAATTCCCGTTTATCTCCTTTATGGTGGTATTTTTGCGGGTGGCATTATAATTTTGCTGCTGTCGTCTATGTTGTCTATAAAAATATACAACGAGACTGATTTGGCATAAAGAAAGGCGGGACTATGAGAGATACTATTTTTCTCTATATCCCCATCGCAGCGCAAGTTGGGACTACAATTCCCGTTTGTTATGACATCGATCATCCAGAGAAATTATACAGGTTTTCTGTAACGAGGATAGTCGTGTCATTTTTAATCGCTGCTGTCTGCGCTGCGTTGGTAATGTGCAATTTTATATAAAAGAGGAGGGAATTACTATGCCACATTTTCCAGGTTGGGTTGTAGGCGGAGGCATCGGAAAGCTTCGCCAGGTGGCCGAAGCTTTCCGATGCCTCCGCCTTCCAGATAGCCGTCCTTTCGGTTTGCTGCCCCAGCACAGCAGACTAGCTCTGTGCCACCGAGGGCTTTTCGGCAATCACTAATCGGCTCATATAGGTTCAATCCTTTCAAACGCGAAAAAGCAGCCTGCTTTCACAGACTGCTTTTCGCGTTATCTATTATTCTGTTCAAAATTCACTTGGGGAATAGCGGACCGTTACCACGATCACCGTTTTCTTTGCTTCATCAATCCGAAAAACGGCAGTGTAGTTCTCCACAAAGAGCTGCCTGTATCCCCGGTTGGCATAAGCCCCTCGTTTTCGTTCCGGGCAGCGGTAAGGCATCGTCTCCAGGGACAGGATGGCATTTTCAATCCGGTCCACCAGGTTCAGAGCGGTTCCCGGCTCTAACAGGGTGTTGGCGATGTAATCATAAATACTGTCCAACTCCCGCAGCGCCCGGCTCATCAGTTTGACGCTGTATTTATCCAAAATGCTTTCTCCTTAAAGAAGCCAGCGCCTCCCTCGCGTCATGGAGCTGCCCATCCCGTTCATATTCGGCCTCTGCTTCTGAAATTGCGGTGTCCATCGCGGCGTTTTCCACCATTGCCTCGTATGCTTCGATACTCATCACTACCAGATCACCATTGGGAGTAATAAACCAATCTGATTTTTTTAAAAATTCCTTTACATCCGAGAGTGAAGGCAAAATACATTCTGTAAGCTCTTCCATCTCCTCTGTAGGCTCCGCGAGATCCGGCACCATGATCGCCTTCATTCCCGCCCGGGAGGCCGCCCGGATTCCGTTATAAGAATCTTCAATGGCACAGGCGAGGGCCGGCGCTATCTGAAGCAGACGACATGCCTCCAGATAAATATCCGGTTCCGGCTTGCTCCTGTTGACCATATCTCCGCATACGATCACATCAAAATATTCAAGAAGCCCCCCTTCCTCCAGCTCACGGCAAACCACTTCTTTTCTCGTTGAGGAAGCCAGCCCGATTCTTACATTTTTTTCTTTCAGATATTCCATCAGCTCACGGACTCCTGGTTTTTTCTTCAGCTTTCCGCCTGCCGCGCTCTGGTGAAAAAGCTCTGACATTTCTTTTTTATAGGCGTCGTAGGGAAAATCTTCTCCGTAGTATTCAAGAAAAATCTGCCGCGTGGCCTCGGCATTTGTCCCGAGACACTTTCTGCACACTGCTTCCACATTATAAAATCCATGTTTTTCAGCTACCGCCTCCCAGGTTTCCATTACCAGGGCTTCTGAGTCAAAAATTACACCGTCCATATCGAACACAACTGCTTTTATCATATTCATCTCCTTCTTTTTTCGTCATCCTTCTGTCTTCTATATCTGCACATCTGAACAGATTAAAAATCAAATAGCTTTTTATGCCGCGCCCAAGGTGTTCCCGATGATGCAAGAAAAAAACATCTGCGGATCCGACTGCCGCTGCCGGTCAGAACCGCAGATATTTTCCTTTCGTCGTCTATGTCTTCCATTTTCCAGCTACCTGGCAGCGTCAGTGTACCAAGGGACAATACGGTCCTTGTACACTGACGCTATACAGATATTTTATCCTACTACCAGCGCCTCTTTAAAATAGCAGTAATAACGGGGATGTTTCGCGACCTTCTGATACAGAGATCTGGTAGCGCCTTTCATCCAGCCCGTCCTTCCCCGGCTGTCCACTACGCGGAAATACGGCACCTTATTCCGGATACATATATGAGTCAGCGTTACCCTTTGACCAACTGCGGGGACATAAGTTTTTACTCTGGAACCAGCTTTTTGATATGTCTGGAACCTCCTCGCTACCGTATAAATATTAGTTTTGCCCGAAGAATACCGGATATTTCCCGAAGCCAACCGGGTTGTGGCAGTGGTTCTGACAAACCGGCCTCCCTTGTACGCAAATATCATGTCAAAATCGATAACGCCTGTATTATACGCCAGCCCTCCTGCCAAAAAGGTGATCGTACTGCCGGAGACCTTCTTCACATCAAAGTATGTTTTATAAAAATAGGTACTGCTCAGCATACTTCTCAGGTTCAAAACTGTTTTCAGACGGCCGCCGCTGTATTGGTAAAGACATGCCGTACTCTCTACCAGACTGTCTCCCATACATTCCAAAAACAGGAACGGTTTTCTGTTGGACAGCGTGCAGATCCTGCATCTTACTATTGTAGGAAGACTAAAACTGGAAAACCTTTTCACCAGACAGTTTCTTCCATTGATGATCACACGTACCTGATTGAAGTAACCGCCTCTTCCGGATGCAGCGATCCGGATGCGGTCTCTTCGTCCGTCACCGGTCACGTCATAAGCTGTATAGGTTCTGTTCAGGCTCAATCTGGTAAATCCCGCCGCCTTTACAGGCTTGGTCTGAAACATGCACAGCGCAAGTAAAAGCAGCAGAAGCCACTTCCATAAACCTGACCTTTTCTTCTTTTCCATTTTCCTTTCCCCCTTCCAAATACCCGGCCGCTTTCAGGCGGCCGTCTTTACTTCATTAAAGCTGCCGGCAGAACTCCCAGCAAAAACATCTAGCGGCTCTGCATGATAAATTTAATCGCATCCTGGATCCAGGCTACATAAACCAGACGTATTCCTTCCGTCTTTTCCATAGAGGAGCGGCATACCTCGGGCAGGATCACCGTGTCAAAGCCAAGCTTGCCCGCTTCCGCCACTCTCTGGGCCGCCATGCTCACAGCGCGGACTTCTCCGCTTAGGCCTACCTCTCCGAAGGCCATTACAGAATCAGGGATCACGATATCCTTGCAGCTTGAGACAACAGCCAGGGCAATCCCCAGATCAATCGCCGGTTCCGTCATTTTCATGCCGCCGGCAATATTTACATAAGCGTCGCAGGAGGCCAGATGGATCCCCACCTTTTTCTCCAGCACAGCCATCAAAAGATTCACACGGTTGAAATCTGTTCCGACCGCCGTTCTTCTTGGGATCCCAAAATTGCTCTGGCATACCAGCGCCTGTATCTCCACTAAAATCGGACGGGTCCCCTCCATAGAGCAGGCTACGATAGATCCTGAGGTGCCATTGGGCTTTCCGTTCAGCATAAACTCGGAAGGATTTTTTACTTCCTCCAGGCCGCTGTTTCTCATCTCGAAAACGCCGATTTCATTCGTGGAGCCGAAACGGTTTTTCACCGCTCTTAAAATACGGTAGGACGCATGACGGTCTCCCTCAAAATAAAGCACCGTATCCACCATATGCTCCAGCACTCTCGGCCCGGCCACATTGCCTTCCTTCGTCACATGACCCACAATAAAAATAGAAATTCCCAGTCCCTTCGCGATCTGCATCAGAATATTGGTGGATTCCCGCACCTGAGAAACGCTGCCCGGCGCCGAACTGATCTCCTCATGAAACATGGTCTGTATCGAATCAATGACTACCGTATCCGGCTTCTTTCTCTCCACAACCTCTCTGACAGTCTCAAGGTTCGTTTCGCACAGGATCTGCAGCGTCTCGCTGAATTCGCCGATCCGGTCCGCTCTCATCCTGATCTGGCGCGCCGACTCCTCACCGGAAATATAGAGAACCTTTTTTCCCTGAAGGGCAAGGTTCCTGCATACCTGCAAAAGAAGGGTGGATTTTCCGATGCCCGGATCTCCACCCACTAAAACCAGAGAGCCGGGGACGATACCGCCTCCCAGCACTCTGTCCAGCTCCGCTATCTTCGTCAGGATCCTTTCATCCTCTGAAAGCCGGATTGATTTTAACGGTACAGGCTCCGCGCTCCTCCTGTCAGCCTGAGCCTTCAGGCCGGAGCCGGAAGCTTTTTTCGCGGGTACTGTTTCTTCCACAAAAGTATTCCATGCCCTGCATCCCGGACACTGGCCCATCCATTTCGAGGACTCATAGCCGCATTCCTGACAAAAATAAACTGTTTTTTTATTTTTTAGCATTTCTCGATCTTCACTTCCACGGAGGCGGTTCCTCCCAGCTCCACGCTGAAGGAAAGCTTGCCGCCAAGATTGGTTTTCATGGTTCCGGCGTCCGCTCCGTTAATCGTAACAACATACTCCGAATCCGCTTCCATGCCTACGGTGATCTGCGCGTCCTCCGCCCCTTCTACGCGGAATCTCATAGAAGATCCGTCCTGCTCAAGATCAAATACCGCCGTCCCCGGAACCGACTCATAAACAAACATTCCGTTTCTTTCCAGCTTGGTGATCTCGTTATATGTTTTTACTTTATACATATCACCCTGATGCTGAAAATCAGATACCTTGGATTTCTGATCCAAATCATAATTACCAAAACTGATGCTTCCGTTTTCCTCTGTACGGATCAGTTCTTTTACTACTGCCATGATCTTATGTCCTCCCTAAGACTTTTCTGTTGTATGAAATTATTATATCATTTACCCCTTTTTTTGAACAGTATCCATATCAAGATTTAATATCTTTTTTAGATTTCTGTCCGGCCTTCCGTACTTTTATTCAGCCGGTTCCCGAACCGGGATGAATCGGATATTTTTCTGATGCATCTGCACCTTTACCGTATCGCCTCTTTTGATCTTTCCTTCCAGGATCTCGTTTGCCAGAACGTCTTCCAGTTTTGTCTGAATAGCCCGGCGCAGCGGTCTTGCCCCGTATTTGCTGTCATAGCCCGCTTCCGCCAGATAGTCCTTCACGGAATCAGAAACCCGGAGGCGGATATTCATCTGATCCGCGCAGCGCGCTTCCAGATTTTTCAGAAGAAGGCTGACAATTCTGCGGATGTGCTGCTTATTCAGCGTGTGGAATACCATGATCTCATCAATTCTGTTCAGGAATTCCGGCTTGAACAGTCTGCGCACCTCCTCCATCACATTGGATTTCATTCTCTCATAATCCTGCTTCTCATCCTGTCCCGACATAAAGCCAAGCTTCTTGGGTTCCATAATAGCCTGAGCGCCCGCGTTGGAGGTCATAATGATAATGGTCTGCTTAAAGTCCACTTTTCTTCCATGGGCGTCCGTAATATGGCCGTCGTCCAGAACCTGAAGAAGAATATTGAATACATCCGGATGGGCCTTCTCAATCTCGTCGAACAAAATAACACTGTACGGATTGCGTCTTACTTTTTCGCTGAGCTGTCCGCCCTCGTCATAGCCCACATAACCCGGGGGAGAGCCGATCATCTTGGAGACACTGTGCTTCTCCATGTATTCTGACATATCTACACGGATCATGGCCTGCTCACTGCCGAACACCGCCTCTGCAAGGGCTTTGGAAAGCTCTGTTTTTCCCACTCCCGTAGGTCCCAGGAACAGGAAGGAGCCAATAGGCCTGCCGGGATCCTTCAGGCCTACCCGGCCGCGCTTTACCGCCTGGGCTACTGCTTTGACAGCCTCCTCCTGGCCGATCACACGCTTATGAAGCTCTTTTTCCAGATGGGCGAGGCGCTTCGTTTCTCCCTCCGTAAGGCGCTTCACCGGAATTTTGGTCCAGTCGGAAACAATGTCGGCCACCGAAGCTTCTGTCACCGCCAGCGGTCTTTTTTTATTTTTACGCTCCTCTCTGAGCCTCCATTTCGCCAGCTTTTCTTCCGCCTCATTCTGCCGCTGCTGCGCTTCTCTTGCTTTCTGCAGGTCTGCCTGCTTAATGGCCTCCTCCTTTTCCTCAAGCGCCCCGCGGATCTCATTTTCCAGAGACTCCGCGCCGGAAGAAGGGCGGTAACCGCCGATCTGCACCTTGGACGCGGCTTCATCAATGATATCAATGGCTTTGTCCGGCAGAAAACGATCGTTAATATATCTGACAGACATCTTTACCGCCGCCTCGAGAGCTCCGTCCTCTATCACCACCCGGTGATGCTTCTCATAGTACGGCCGGAGTCCCCTCAGAATTTCCAGCGCCTCCTCCTCTGTAGGCTCCTCCACTGTCACAGGCTGGAAACGGCGTTCCAGCGCCGCGTCCTTTTCGATATATTTACGGTATTCCTCCAGGGTGGTCGCTCCGATCAACTGAATTTCTCCTCTGGACAGCGAGGGCTTGAGGATATTGGAAGCATCCAGGGCGCCTTCCGCTCCGCCCGCGCCGATGATCGTGTGAAGCTCGTCAATAAACAGAAGAACTCCCTGATTTTCTCTCACCTCGTTGACGACGTTCCGGATGCGTTCCTCAAATTCGCCTCTGTATTTGCTTCCCGCCACCATTCCGGAAAGATCCAGCACCACGACTCTTTTATTTTTCACCGCATCGGGAACCAGGCCGGAAACGATTTTCTGGGCCAGCCCCTCCGCGATAGCTGTTTTTCCAACCCCTGGCTCTCCCACAAGGCAGGGATTATTCTTCGTCCTTCTGCTGAGGATCTGAATCAGCCGGGCGATCTCTTTGTCTCTTCCCACTACGGGATCGAGCTTTCCTTCTGCCGCCATAGCTGTAAGATCACGGCTGTACTGATCCAGGACAGGAGTAGCGGAGCCCCTTTTCTTCTTGAGGGACCGGGCCGCCTGCATTTCTTCGGACACCGTCTCGCTGTCCATCCCCATAGCTGTCAGCACCGCGCCGTACAGCTTCTGGATATTGATTCCCATCGTGTAAAGCAGTCTGGTAGCTACAGAATCCGTTTCCTTCAGCATAGCAAGCAGCAGATGCTCCGTACCTGTTTTTTCCTCTTTCATGGCCAAAGCCTCTGCGTCCGCGTTTTCCATCATCTGAACCGCTCGCGGACTGTACTGCGGCCCCCTTTCCGCCAGAATGGTATCGGATCCCTCCGGCGGCGCGATCAGCTTCTGGATCAGCTCCAGCAGCTTCTCATTCTCCACTCCGAACTCCTCCAGAATACGTCCGGCAGTGCCGTCCGCCTCCTGCAGAAGTCCTACCAAAATATGCTCCGTACCAATATAATTATGATTGAAAGACTGTGCTGTTTTTTTTGCCAGCATCAGCGCGTTTTCAGCCTGTCTGGTTAATCTGCTCTGCATCGTCTCCTCCTATCTGTCTATTCCATATTCGTCAAAAATCTCATCTATCAGAGCGTGGACCTCTTCTCTGGAAACATCCTTGCAGCAGCCCTTCGCCATCGCCACTACCAGGTGCCGCTTCATTTCCTCCAGTGCTTTTATTTTGTCCACATCTACGGCTATTATAGCTCCTTTTCTGCGGTCGATGGTCACAAATCCTTCCTGCCTGAGAAGCGCATATGCCTTATTCACTGTATGCATGTTAATCCCTATGGTGTCCGCCAACTGTCTGACTGAGGGAAGTGTGTCCCCCTCTCTGAGCCTTGACGTAGCAATCCCAAGGATGATCTGATTCATCAACTGAACATAAATGGCCTCATTGCTGCTGAAGTCTATTTCAATAACCATATGATGTCCTCCTCCTGTGGTGTTACACATATACTAGCACAAATCTCATAATTTGAAAACAGTTATTTTTACAGCCAGAAGGACTGGTGTATCGGATAACATGATTTCTATAACAGGAAAAGACGGCCCCGGCAGGCCGTCTTTTCTGTTTTGATCCCGATTTCCTTAACCGGTGATCATCTTCATCTGTTCCTTGTTCAGTATAAGGTTGAAGCCCATGGGATTTACCGCAATGGCTTCCGCCTGCTCTATCATAATCTCCGGAAGCTTCGCAAAAGGAAGCTTTACAAGTCTGAGCTTCTTCCCTCTTCCAAATTTTTCAAACTCCATGACATCTGAAAAAACAGGCTGCAGAATTTTTCCATTTTTATCCTTCAAGTAAGGGATACTCACCTTTTTTGGATCGTCTCCCGGAGGATTGAGGGCAACGAGGAACTCTGATTTTTTCAGATTGGCAATCAGCTCCTCCTCCTGAGGCCGCAGGTTCGGCCGTTCCTCCTTCTCCACCGGACGGCGCAGCTCCTGCATAAAATAGATTCCGGAAAGCTGGAGCGTCGGATTGAGCAAGGGCCTTTTTTCCGGCGGAAGCTTGGAAAGATCGGGCTCTCTGGCAACCTTCTCCAGATCGATCTCCACCTGTTCGCCGTCCCTATTCCAGATCAGAGAGTTCACTCCGATGGAATAAAGAAGGGCATACAGTCTGGGAAAATTCTTCTTTTCATATTTCATTCCCATCAGAAGGATCTTCTCGTCCAGCTTCTTTTTGCCGAACTCCTTCAGAGCCTCCTCCTCCGCGAAAAACCAGGCCTGATCATTATATGTCTCTTCTCCGCAGGTCACATAAGGAAGCTTTGTCACCTGGGAGTACAGTACATAAATATCCTCCCGGGCACGAATCTCCTTCACTGCCTCTTCTACACTTATTCCCATTTTGTTTTCCTTTCTCATTCCCGGAAAACCTGATTTCAGACATTCTCCGGGATTTACTCTTTTATTTCATCAGATAATCGGCAATCTTATCCAGGGCTTCCATCTGATCATCCTTTAAGGACGATTTTACAGTCAGAGTCTCCTCGTAAATTTCCATATTCTTCATGGAGGAAAGGATCTCCTTCATCTGTTTTCCCGCGGAGATTGCCCAGGTTCCGTTCTCCATCACAGCCACTTTCCTGTTCTGGAAATTATGCGCCTTCAGCTCCAGAAGCAGAGTTTCCATTTTGGGGAAGATCCCCGCGTTATAGGTGGGGCAGGCAAAAACAATTCTGTCGCAGCGGAACGCCTCGGCAAGCAGATAGGAAGGATCCGTTTTTGAAACATCATACATGGCGATATTCTTCTCGCCCGCGTCCCCAAGCTTTCCTGCCAGTACATTTACCGCGCTCTCTGTGTTTCCATAGATAGAAGCATAGAGAATCAGAACCGCGTGATCCTCGGGCGTGTAGGTGCTCCATTTCTGATATTTGTCGATAAACCATCCCAGATTTTCTCTCCAGACAGGGCCGTGAAGGGGGCAGATCATCTGAATATCAAGGGCGGAGGCTTTTTTCAGAGCCGCCTGGATCTGAGTTCCGTATTTACCCACAATATTTGTCAGATATCTTCTTGCTTCCTCCAGCCATTCCTGCTCAAAATTCACCTCATCCGCGTAGATATTTCCATTCAGCGCGCCGAAGGTGCCGAAAGCATCCGCGCTGTACAGGATCTTATCCCCTGCGTCATAGGTTACCATACACTCCGGCCAGTGAACCATAGGGATCATGGCAAAAGCCAGGGTATGCTTTCCTGTACTCAGGGTATCTCCCTCTTTTACCGCTACGGCGCGGGAATCTACGTCAAAGGTAAAAAACTGCTTCATCATAGTGAAGGTCTTGGCGTTTCCTACAATCTTTACCTCCGGATAACGCAGAACCACCTCAGCCAGAGAAGCACAGTGATCCGGCTCCATGTGATTGATGATCACATAGTCCAGCTTTCTTCCGTCCAGCACATGTTCCAGATTCTCAATAAACTGACTGCACACAGAACGATCCACCGTATCGAGAAGAACGGTCTTTTCATCCAGTATCACGTAGGAATTGTAAGAAACCCCCTTGGGAATCGGATAAATATTTTCAAACAGCTCCAGACGTCTGTCGCTGGCGCCGACCCAGTACATATACTCCGTTATTTTCTTTACACAATACATTGCTGTTCCTCCTTCAGGCCTCGTCTATGGCCTTTCCAATATCGTGTCTCATATATTTGTTGGCAAACTGTATCCACTCCGTTGCCTCATAAGCATTTTTTCGGGCTTCCTTCAGGTCGCTTCCTTTGGCGGTGATCCCCACCACGCGGCCTCCGTTTGTGACGATCTGTCCGTCCTGGAACTTCGTTCCCGCATGGAAACAGTAGTACCCGTCCTTGTCCTTGAAATTCTCAAAACCATACATAGGAATTCCCTTGTCGTATTTTACAGGATACCCTTCGCTGGCGAGAACCACGCAGACAGCAGCGTTATCCTCAAATTCCAGCTCGATCTGATCCAGCCGTCCCTCTGTGCAGGCCTCCATCACCTTGACGATATCCGTCTTCATCCTTGGAAGGACCACCTGAGCCTCGGGATCTCCGAAGCGGGCGTTATATTCCAGCACCTTGGGGCCGTCCGCCGTCAGCATCAGACCGAAGAAAATAATTCCTGTAAAGGGGCGTCCCTCCGCCGCCATCGCGTCTACGGTAGGCTGATATATGTATTTCTGACAAAACTCATCCACTTCCTGCGTATAGAAGGGACTGGGAGAAAAGGTTCCCATGCCGCCTGTGTTCAGTCCCTGGTCGCCGTCCAGAGCGCGTTTATGATCCTGAGCGGACGTCATGGTGCGGATCGTCTTACCGTCCACAAAGGAGAGCACGGATACTTCCCTGCCCGTCATAAACTCCTCAATAACCATGGTATTTCCGGCGCTGCCGAATTTTTTATCTTCCATGATCTCTTTTACGCCTTCCTCTGCTTCCTCAAGAGTACCGCAGATCAGCACGCCCTTACCCAGAGCAAGTCCGTCCGCCTTCAAAACAATGGGGAATTTCGCCTGAGTGCGGAGATATTCCAGCGCTTTTTCCGCATCGTCAAAATTCTCATAGGCAGCCGTCGGAATGTTGTATTTTTTCATAAGATCTTTGGAAAAGGCCTTGGAGCCCTCCAGGATCGCCGCGTTTTTCCTTGGGCCGAACACCTTAAGCCCCCGGGCCTCAAACACATCCACCACACCTCCCACCAGAGGATCGTCCATTCCGATCACCGTCAGATCGATCTCTTTTTCCTGGGCGAAGTCCGCCAGCTTCTCAAACTCCATAGCGCCGATGGGAACACACTCGGCGTATTCAGAAATTCCCGCGTTTCCAGGCGCGCAGTAGATTTTTTCCACCCCGGCGCTTTTGGCCACGCTCCAGGCAATGGCATGTTCTCTTCCGCCGCTTCCAACAATCAAAATCTTCATATTCTCGCTCCTCTGTAAAACCATTTATACTTTATTGATATGAACCTTACCGTTTTCTACGGACACTCTGCCGTTGGCGATCAGATCAACCGCCTCAGGAAGAATCTTCCACTCCGCTTCTTCCATTACGCGGCGCTGAAGGATTTCGGGCGTATCTCCCTCCTGAACCTCCACCGCTTTCTGAAGGATGATCGGGCCGGTATCCGTTCCCGCGTCTACGAAATGCACTGTAGCTCCCGTCACCTTTACGCCTCTTTCAAGGGCTCCCTCATGGACGCGGAGCCCGTAAAACCCGGTTCCGCAGAAGGAAGGGATCAGAGAGGGATGAATATTGACGATCCGGTTTGGATAAGCCTCCACGATCATCGGAGGAATCGCCACCAGATATCCCGCCAGCACCACAAGATCCACCTGATATTCCCGGAGCTTTGAAAGAAGCGCTTTATGGAACATTTCTCTGTTTTCAAAATCCTTCGGCGCCAGACACTGGGCGGGGATCGCTTTTTTCCGGGCCCGTTCCAGCGCGTAAGCGCCCTTATTATTGCTGATCACAACAGCTACTTCCGCGTTGGTGATCCTTTTGTCGTCCACAGCGTCCAGGATGGCCTGCAGATTTGTTCCGCCGCCGGATACCAGGACTCCCAGTCTCAGCATAAATCCACTCCCTTTTCACTGTTCTCGATCCGGCCCACCACATAAGGGGTATCTCCCGCCTGACGGACAGCTTCCATGGTCTTATCCACATCCTCCGGAGCCACAGCCAGCACCATACCTAGTCCCATATTGTAGGTATTATACATCATCTGCTCCTCGATATTCCCTTTTTCTGCCAGAAGCTTGAAGATCGCGGGCACCTCATAGCTGTCCTTCTCGATCACCGCTCTTGTTCCCTCTCTCAGCATACGGGGAATATTTTCATAAAAGCCGCCTCCTGTGATATGGCTGCAGCCATGGATCCGCACCCCTGCTTCCTTCACGCTCTTCAGGGCCTTTACATAGATTCTTGTAGGCGCAAGCAGAGCCTCTCCGAGAGTAGTTCCCAGTTCTTCATAATAGGTTCCCAGAGATTCCTTCGTCATGTCAAACACCTTGCGGACAAGAGAGAAACCATTGCTGTGAACGCCGGAAGAGGCGATTCCCACAAGCACGTCTCCAGGAGTCACCTCTTCGCCTGTGATCAGATCCTTCTTATCAATAATACCCACGGCAAATCCGGCCAGATCGTACTCATCCTCCGCCATCAGGCCGGGATGCTCCGCCGTCTCGCCGCCGATAAGGGCGGCTCCCGACTGCACGCAGCCTTCCGCCACTCCTCCGACGATTTCCGCGATCTTTTCGGGATAATTCTTGCCGCAGGCAATATAGTCCAGGAAAAACAGCGGCTCTCCGCCGGCGCAGGCAATATCGTTGACACACATTGCCACTGCGTCAATTCCTATGGTATCGTGCTTGTCCATTACCATTGCCAGCTTTACTTTTGTTCCGCAGCCATCCGTACCGGACACGAGGGTAGGCTCTTCCATATCCTGAAATGCTTTCATGGAAAAAGCTCCGGAAAATCCGCCGATTCCTCCGAGAACCTCCGGTCTCATGGTTTTTGCAATATGCTTTTTCATTAATTCTACTGATTTGTATCCTGCCTCGATGTCAACGCCAGCGTTCTTATAATCCATAATATCCTCCACTATGATCCTTCTTGAATTCTGTTCCTTACCCTTACGCTATCTCAGAGCTTTTAATAATTCTGCCATCCTGTTTCCTGCAGTCTGGCGTCCTTGGCCTCTACCTGCTCCTTCAGTTCCCGGCTGTAATCCTTCAGTCTGGCAAGAAGCTCCGGATCTGAGGTGGCCAGAATCTTCGCCGCCAGAAGTCCCGCGTTGGCTCCGCCGTTAATAGCAACCGTAGCGACAGGGATTCCGGAAGGCATCTGTACGATAGAATAAAGAGAATCTCTTCCGCCCAGAGATGTGGTATGCATCGGAATACCGATGACCGGCATAGGGAAAATTGCCGCGCACATTCCCGGAAGATGAGCCGCCATGCCGGCGCCCGCGATGATCACCTTGAATCCTCTTTCCTCCGCGCTCTTCGCGTACTCAAAGAAAACATCCGGTTCTCTGTGGGCGGAAATGATCTTCATTTCATATTCCACACCCAGCTTGTCAAGAATTGCCGCCGCTTTGCTCATAACCGGCATGTCTGAATCGCTTCCCATTACTATTCCAACTTTTTTCATTGGTAGGCCTCCTTCTTTCATTTCCTAGTTGATTCTACTAAGATTCTATTTTTGTGTCAATAAATTCAGGCAAACAAAATTTTTTTTATCGTAACAGTTCAGCCATACAGTGATCGGGAAGTATAAAACATGCTTGCATGTTTTTGCGAGCAGACATCTGTATGAGCTGAACTGTTACTTTTTATCCGCCCAACATTTTTTATAAAAACTCTTACTCCTGTTCAAAAGGACGGTTCAGCTCCTCGGTTCCGGGCAGTACAAAACGCCCGTTTTCAATAATAGAGGTACCCTCTCCCTCCTCGTCTATAACACGGATACTTCCCAGCTCCTCATAGGGGATAGTGATATCTGTATGGCATCCGTAATAGGCCAGACTGATATCTTCTTTTCTGAGAATAGAAATCTCATTGTCTCTGGCAATGATCTCCCGTCCGTCCGGATTAAAGACCGGGGTATCCTCCGCCCAACTGTAGCAGGTATCCCCCACTGCGAAATGAGGCCCCATTTTCTCCGCGATCAGGATCGGAAGCTTCTCAGCAATCCCGTATTTTTCCGCCGCCACATAGGCGGTGGTATTGGTTCCGATGGCAAATTCCCCCATAGGCAGCTTCTGGTGATGGAAAAGTATATTGTCCTCAATATAAGCTCTGTTTTCCTCCTCGCTCTCGAAATTGGAGCAGGAATAATCAATTACCTGGCCGCAGTCAAACACAAGCTTTAAGTCCTTAAACTGGAGGCCATTGAGATATACCTTCTTTACATGGAGAATCCCGCCTGTTCCCGCAAGCTCCGGAGAGGTAAATACCTCGCCCACGGGAATGTTCACATCTGCCACGCAGTTTTCAAAATTTGTCTGCTTCGCAGCGTCCTCAAGGGTATGGAGATGGATGATGAGGTCTGTTTCATTGCCGTCTCTGCCCTTAATCTCCACCCACTGGCAGCTGTCCAGAGTTTCAATAATGGTCTGCTGGATCCGCTCATAAAGCTTATAATCCAGGGTATTGATCTTTACGATCTCCCGGAAGATCTCCGGAAAATCCTTCCCGATCTCAGGTACAGGATAGGCGATAATCGTGAAGCTTCTCTCATCCCCCTTGATATACCGGTTCACGATCTGTCCGGATTCATTGTCCAGCTCCACCTGAAGCTTCTGCTGAGCCTCTGTAAGCGTCCATGCCTCCGGCTTGGCCTTGGGTGAGAAGGGTTCCTCTCCAAAGGTCTCGATACACGCCGGCCCTCCATGCACATCCGCCAGATCTTTATAATTTTCATAGGCAGTCTGCATGGACCGGAGCTTTCTTTTCACGAAGTCACTGTCCAGAAACAGAGCGCTGTCCTGCCTGTGGTCATAATCATACTGAGGATTGACAATTCCTCCGGTAAATCCCACCCGGGAGCTTCCCCGCCTGTTTACCGCGTGGGTGGCATGGCGGTAGATCACAGGCCGCAATCCCATCTCCCGAAACTGGAGGACGGCAGCTCTCACCATTCGTTCAAAGCCCAGGCTGTAACGGATATTTACCGTTTTCTTTTTCGTAATATCTTTTCTTCCATTGATAAAGCCTATCCGGTAGCCCTCTGTATAGGTCCGGGCCATACTGTCGATCTCGCTCTGAGGAAGGCTGTTCAGAAATTCCGCCACTCCCCTCTCGTTCTCAGAGACGAATTCCCCGTAGCGGTATAAATATCTCAGGTCTTCCAGATCGGAATCCATGATGATCCTGAGGGCAAAATCAAGCTCCGGATCCACTCCCTCTGCAATTCTCTGCTCCATCATATCCTGACAGTAATCATTCACATAGGACCGGAGAATTCCCAGCACCGTCTTTACAGATGGCGTCTCTTCCTGTCCAAAGGCAGAATGTATTTCCAGGAACAGCTCCGCTCCCACAAGATAATCCCACCACTTTTTCTCATAGGCGTAGGCCACGGCTCCCCGAAGCTCCGCAAAGAGAAAGGTGAAGGCTTTTCCATATTCTCCCAGAGTTTTTTCCGCGTAGGACGGATTCCCGTAGCAGGTTTCATAATTTTCCGGAAACAGTTCCTTATAAAGCTCTCTGTTTTCTTCTTCATATTGGGACAGGGTAAGATCTTCCCGCTCTCTTTCCAGTATTTCTGCTGTTTTTTTCAGAAATTCCGCCGTTTTTCTGAAAAAGTCCCCATAGGGCTCCTTTACTGTTTCTTCTCTACAGATCTCCGCTATTCTCTCTTTCGCCAGAGAATAGCGTTCCATCAGCCATTCGTCCAATCTATCAGCTCCTTTGAATAATTACTTTTTGTTTGTATGAAATCCTTATGCGTCGATGACATGGCCCAGGCGGATATGCTTATCCACCAGCTCCTTCATATATTCCCAGATTTCCCGGGATCCCTCCGGAGTATGCTCGTTTCTTTTGTAAATCTGGCTTTTCTTCACACCGTGCTCCGCCCAGCTTCTTCCGTCTGAAGCGTCGTTTAGCAGAAGCGGCTGGCAGTTATCCAGCACATGAGCGAATTTTGCCTCCGGAGTTTCATAGGCTTCAAACTCTTCCCACAGAGAACGGAACCAGATTCCCTGATCCTGGGGCAGAAGTCCGAAAATACGGTCGGCGGCCTTAGTCTCTCTCTCATTTTTGGTGGCTGCGCCCGCCTCATCGTAAGCATAGGTATCCCCTGCGTCGATTTCCACCAGATCATGGATCAGAACCATGGGAACCACCTTGGAAAGATCCACCTCTTCGTTAGAATACTCTTTCAAAAGTACAGCCATGAGAGCAAGATGCCAGGAATGTTCCGCGTCATCCTCCCTGCGGCTGGCGTCCGCCAGATAAGTCTGACGGATGATCTTTTTTACTTTGTCTACTTCTACAATAAACTCCATCTGTTTTTTCAGACGTTCCATCTCTCACACTCCCATTAAAAAAAAGCCCAGCCATCCCACCATGATCACGCCGTTCAGAATAGACCCAACCGTGCTGGTACGATGCATACGCTCTTCCTCAGAAAAACTCGAAAGTCCCATAATGAATCCATAGACAGAAAGCATTGCGGCAAAAAGACAGATGCCTCCTACAATGAAACCATACCTGCCGTCCAGCCCGTAGGCCGTAAGCACGGCGGCCACAAAAAGAAGGAGAGAGGCAGCCGCCAGTCCCACTGACAGCTTTCCCTTTCCTGCTTCTTTTCTTTTTACAAAAGAATATCTATATCTTTTTGCCATAATGCTTTCTCCTCAGACAATCACAGACGGCAAAAAGCAGGTATCCCACTGCCGCCCCTAATGTATTCAAAATCATATCATCCACATCAAAGCATCCCACTTTTGTGACGAGCTGAATGGTTTCCACACACAGACTCAGTCCAAATCCGGCCAGGATGATAAGAAATCCGTTCCGCCAGCTCCGGCAGATGATCGGAAGAATAAATCCCAGAGGAATAAATCCGATCACATTGCCGCAGACGTTTGTAAAAAAGGCGAAGAGACCAACCTGGTCTCTGTACACCCAGAATCTTCTGATCTCCACAAAAGGAGTAAGATTATACCTGTATTCTCTTTCCGCCTGAGCCACACGGCCGTACGCCTCAGAAAAAAACAGAAAATAGATCAGAAGCAGAACGTAGACAATGAACAGAATCACTCCCAGCCGCCGGATCTTACGTTTTGTTTCGTTTTTCAATGTTTTCCCCTATATCAGAATATCCGATTTCCTTTTTAACAGTCTCACTCCGCTGACGATCATCAAAACACCTGCCGCGGCTCCCACCGCCAGGGTGACGATCCCCACAGCCAGAGCGCAGGCCCCGGTTCCGGACATAGTTCTGTAAATTTTTTCGTTCACGGCTATTCCTCCTTATAACTCTGAATACCTTTCCGGCGTCCCTCTGCTGCCGCGGCAGGAGAGACGCCCGATTTTCTATTTTGCTCCGTATTGTTCATAATATGCATCAATAGCCGCTTTCAGCGTATCGTCTATGATGATCTTTCCTTTGTATTCTTTGTTATATAAATGCTCTGTTACTTCCTTCATTGTGACAATGGCGTTTGTCTCAAAACCATACAGATCCTTCACTTCCTCAAGAGCGCATTTCTCTCCGCCCTTTCCAACCTCCATACGGTCCAGAGATACCATAAGACCTACAATCTCCACATTCGCGGCTCCCCTTACCTTTGGAACCGTTTCCTCCATGGATTTTCCGGAGGTCGTCACATCCTCGATCATCACCACGCGGTCTCCGTCCATAAGCTTGCTTCCAAGGAAGCTGCCCTTATCCGCGCCGTGATCCTTTTCCTCTTTTCTGTCTGAGCAGTAGCGGACTTCCTTTCCGTAAAGCTCACTGTAGGCGATGGCCGTCACTACGCTGATGGGAATTCCTTTATACGCGGGCCCGAAAAGCACGTCAAAATCGTCTCCGTATTTATCATGGATCGCCTTTGCGTAATATTCGCCCAGACGCTTCAGCTGAGAGCCTGTCACATAAGCCCCGGCATTCATAAAGAAGGGAGACTTTCTGCCGCTCTTTAAAGTAAACTCTCCAAATTTCAGCACATTACAGTCCACCATAAACTCGATAAACTCTTTTTTGTATTGTTCCATATCTCTATGTCCTCCTGTATATACAGACGCTTCGCCTGTGGTATTTTATTTTACCGCCCCGATGAGCTCATGGATATCCTCAACATTCTGTTCTCTCATAAAGGTCTCGATCCCTTCCGCGATCTCCACAGTGGCATAAGGATTGAAGAAGTTGGCGGTTCCAACGGAAACCGCGCTGGCTCCTGCCATGATAAATTCCAGAGCGTCCTCCGCGGTGGCGATTCCCCCCATTCCAATAATGGGAAGCTTCACTGCCTGCGCCACCTGATAAACCATGCGCACCGCCACCGGTCTCACTGCCGGACCGGACATGCCTCCGGTCTTATTGGCCAGCGCGAAGGTTCTCCTTTTGATATCGATCTTCATTCCGGTAATGGTATTGATCAGAGAAAGCACATCCGCTCCCCCTGCTTCCGCTGCCCGGGCCATCTCGGTAATATCCGTCACGTTCGGGCTCAGCTTCATGATCACCGGCTGCTTCGCGTATTTTTTCACTTCTTTTGTGATGGCCTCCAGCGCCCTGGGATCCTGTCCGAAAGCGATCCCGCCCTCTTTTACATTAGGGCAGGATACATTGATCTCCAGAAGATCCGCCGGCTCATCCGCCAGACGCTCCACAACCGCACAGTAATCCTCCGCAGTCTTGCCGCAGACATTCACGATCACCTTTGTATCGTACTTTTTCAGGAAGGGAAGATCCCGGCTGCAGAATACGTCGATCCCCGGATTCTGCAGTCCGATGGCATTGAGCATCCCCGAAGGGGTCTCTGTCACTCTGGGAGTGGGATTGCCCGGCCAGGGCACATTGGCTACACCTTTCGTCACCACCGCCCCGAGGCGGTTCAGATCTACAAATTCGCTGTACTCCATTCCTGAACCAAAGGTTCCGGAGGCAGTCATGACCGGATTCTTCAGCTCCACTTCTGCCAGAACTACGCTTGTCTTTCTCATAATTCCACCTCCGTACTTAAAAATACAGGGCCGTCCTTGCAGACACGCTTATTATGCACCTGTGAATGTTCGTCTATGTCTCTGGACTGACATACGCAGGCAAGGCAGGCTCCTACTCCGCAGGCCATACGCTCCTCCATGGAAATCCAGCAGGGAATGTTTTTTTCTTCCGCATATTTCTTGATCGCCCGAAGCATAGGTCCGGGGCCGCAGGCAAAGATCACATCCGCCTCCAGGCCGTTTTCCCGGACCGCGTCCAGCACGTTTCCTCTGGTTCCGGCGCTCCCGTCCTCTGTGGACACGTAAACATCTGCGTATTTTTCAAATTCCTGATTCAGAAATAATTCGTCTCTGTATCCAAGAATTGCCGTTTTCTCTGCTTTTAATTCCTTTGCGGTTTCCAGCATAGGGGGAATCCCGATCCCGCCGCCCATCAGGAAAACACGCTTTCCTTCCGCCTCGCAAAGGGGGAAGCCGTTTCCCAGAGGACCCAGAACCTCAATGGAAACTCCCGGATGCAGTCTGGAAAACCCTTCTGTTCCTGTATTCTTTCCGGTTACGCGGTAAACCAGACGGATCCTTTTGTTTTCTCTGTCGATCTCACAAATACTGATCGGACGGGGAAGCAGCCTGCTGCCGTCCCGCGTATAGAGAGAAAGGAACTGCCCTGGTCTGGAGATCCCTGCCATATGATCAGCCTGAAGCCACATACTGTAAATATCTGTACCGATTTTATCCTGGCTGACTATTTTTAAGCTTTCCTTGGTTTTTTCGCTCATCTGTTTCCTCCTGAAGCCGCAGCTACGCAGCCGTTTTTATTATTTCCGTCCATTTAAGGCGCCGCTGATATCCTCGATCATATCCTCCACAGCCTTCCTTGAGGCATCGGCATAATTCAGCTCTCCAAATGCCGCATAAGCCTCCTGCTTGTAGGCCGCGATAATTCCTCTGGAGGAATTCACGATCGCTCCCAGACCGTCCTCATTGAAAAAGTGTACCAGATCGGCTCCTTTTCCTCCCTGAGCTCCGTATCCAGGCACCAGAATAAAGGTTTTCGGCATGATCTTCCGGAGCGTCTTACCCATCTCAGGATAGGTTGCGCCTACGACAGCGCCGATATAGCTGTATCCGCTTCCCATATGCTCCTCTCCCCACTGGGCGACTTTCTCGCCTACCCACTCATAAAGGGGACGGCCCTCGATCACGCGGTCCTGGAATTCACCGCTGGAGGGATTGGAGGTTTTTACAAGAATAAAAAGTCCCTTGTTTTCCTCTTTGCATACTTCAATAAAAGGCTTCACCCCGTCGGATCCCAGATAAGGATTGACTGTGGCAAAATCCTCGTCGAATCCGGCCCATGTTTTGGAGCCCACCTGTACCCTGCCGAGATGTCCGGCCGCGTATGCCGCGGAAGTAGAGCCGATGTCGCCTCTTTTGATATCGCCGATCACAACAAGGTCTTTTTCTTTACAGTAATCGATTGTTTTCTTATATGCCTGAAGGCCCGGAATGCCAAACTGCTCGTACATGGCGATCTGAGGCTTCACCGCAGGAATCAGATCATAAACAGCGTCCACGATTCCCTTATTGTACTGCCAGATTGCCTCTGCCGCTCCCTCCAGCGTCTCTCCATATTCCTGAAAGGCCTTTTCCTGAATATGCCGGGGAATATAATTCAGCATGGGATCCAGTCCCACTACAATCGGTGCATTCGTTTTTCGGATTTTTTCAATCAGTTTGTTAATCATGATCATTTCCTCCTGAAATTTATTTGTTTTCCTTTTTTCCGGATGCAAACTTCTTTTTCTGTGTCTGACAGTTCAGAATCCATTCAAGAATATCATACACGAATTGGACGATTTAATAAAGCATTTTTTTTTGCATCTGTATGAACCGAGCGCCCGTTTATGGGTAGAACAGTGGCGCTAGCCACAGTAAGCGCGCATTGCGGTTTTACGAATGGCGCGGGCTGAACTGATGTTTTTTTTGACAACCCGCAGAATGGCCTTGACAATTCAAAATCCGGGATATATAATCAAATCACAATCCACTACATTATTAATATATAAAATCACCATTTTTCAGAGATTATATATTATATGATATAGTCTGTGAAATCTGGTGATTTTTTCGTCAGATAGAATTATAACTTTTTATTTTTATGGAGGTAACATCATGAACAAGGGGACTGTAAAATGGTTCAACGCAGAAAAAGGCTATGGCTTTATCACAGGAGAAGACGGAGCTGACGTATTTGTACATTTTTCTGCAATCAATGGCGAAGGATTCAAATCTCTGGACGAAGGACAGGCTGTAACTTATGATCTGACCGAAGGCGCTCGCGGAATGCAGGCTGCCAACGTTACAAAATTATAATTCAGCTTTTTCTGTATTCTTAACAACAGGCCGGTACTTCTATCGTATCGCTTATTGTTCAGCGGTTTCATTCAATAACATTTTATCGCGCAAAAAATCCCCGGTACCGCCGGGGATTTTTGTTATGCTCATATCCGTCTTTTACTCTGCGGAAAGGCCGGAGACATAATTATCAAGGGCTGTGGTATCCATGACCGTCTGCTGTACCTGCGCCGCGTCCTTCTCTGTCACCTTGTCATACACGGAGTAGCCGATCCATGCGACCAAAGCTGCGCAGACAACGACTCCAACAACCTTTTCCAGTATATCATAAAATTTTTCTTTTCTCTGCTCATTTTTGCGGTTTGCCTTCAGCGCTTTATAATTATCCACTTTTTTCTGACTCATAACGGGATCTCCTTTGTTCTAAATAAGTGTTTCTATTATAGCACAGCGCCCGGCAAAAGTGAAGTATATTTAAACAATTCATATAGCAGTTCGTAACTATTCAGCCTCCGGCTGAACCCACGGGTTTTACACCGGCTAGAAAATAGCCGGTGTACCCGTAAATAAATGTTTCAGATTTTGCAGGATCCCCATGTTCCTTCGTTTCAGCGTTTCGATGATGGTCAGTATCGCACAATACATTTGATGACCACTTTCCTTCCTGAAACCGCCCGCCATTTTCTGCCGGTTCTTTGCTTTCCTCAGATCCCGTTCTGAGATATTGTTCTCAAAAGGCACAGAAAAGTCATAGAGAAACAGCAGATGGTTATGCCTGTACTTCTCCAATCTGTTCAGCAATGCTGTTTCCTCTCTTTTTGCATACCGGTGGGCCGTCTTTTTGTTTTCTTCCCGGCCTTTTGCGATCACCACGGCATACTCCTGTCTGTATTCCTCCAGCTTTTCTTTCGGAAATTCTGAGACTCCCTGTTCCATAAGCTCTTTCCGCGCCTTGTTCATCCCGTACAGCAGCCGGATCATCTCATCAGACCATTTGTTTTTGGTCTCTTCACTGTTCTTGCGCAGGTATCTCAGGATATGGACATTACATTCCGCATGTTCCGTCCCGAAATGATACAGGGCGGTCTCGTGGTCGTGCAGGAGTGTTCCACTGTATCGGGACAGAAACCCTGTTTCTTCCAGTGCACCAACCGATTTGCTGTCCATGGCATGGTATACTACTGTTTGATCCGTGCTGAAATTCCGGATATAGTTCTGCTTTCCGTTTACCGTTACCGTAGTGGCGTCGGTTGCAATGACAGACTGGTTGAGCAGGCTGCTCTCCAGGTTCCGGATACTTTCCGCCGCGTTTTTGGAAAGCTTTTTGCAGAAGCCGTAGATACTTCCGTTCGAAAGCCCAAGGACCTCTCCGCTCGCGGCATTTAAAAAGGCGGCGATCCTGTCGTTTGCCATAACGCCCTCGCTGTAAAGGGATACCGCCAGTGCTTTTACATGTTCGCCATAGACCACGTCATTGCGGTATTCTGCGGGAATGGAGAACGCTCCGTTCTCATCGGCATAAATGCGCACCTCCGTTATCACGGTCTCGGCTTTCAGGTCCACGACATATTTACTGATATACTTACCGCTTGCAGGGTTCCCGACCGTCCGTATCTCATGCCTACATGCCCCTTCCCGTATCTTTTTCTCAATAGCACTTTTGGTTAAAGTCGTTCCTTTATGCCCTTTCTGGCCTCCGGCCTTACGCCCGGTCTTACTCCTGCCGTTAAATGTGTTCGCCGGTTTCCCGCCTTTCTGGTCGGAGGAAGGCGGCAGGGATGAGTTGGAGCTGTCATTATTGATGATGCTCTTCAGGCGGGCGTTATCTTCACGAAGGAGCTGGTTTTCTGCATGCAGGAGTTCATTCTCCTTTTTCAGGTCAGAGATCTCGTCATTTAAATGCCGGATATCCTGCGTATGCTCTTTTTCAACAGACTCCAGACGGCCCATGATCTCCTGGAGTTGATCGAACATCCCTTTTTCATAGTTGCTTTTTCTTCCCATGAGCCGCTCTCCTTTCTGTGGGTTTCTGATAAACATAGTTTATCAGAAACAGCAGAAAAAAGCGAATCTCCCAAGATCTGGTTTCGTCAAAATGACGGTGGATAAGGGAAAGAAAAAAGGGAAGTCCTGTGGAATGGTCGGCTTCGTTTTGTCGGAAAACTATCATTTTAGCATCTTTATAGAAAAAACTTATCCACAGAAAAGCTTTTTCATCTTTTATGGGATGGAATGGGCCCTGTTTCTGTGAATAACGACCGTAAAAATCTTTTTAAATTTCTCCCTTTTGCCTAAGGGAATGCTGAACTGTTACGCTTTTCTCTCTTATTATGAAAATACAGTTGACAGAGGAAAGCCTGATTGCTATAATACCTGCATGAACAAAGGCGTTCTTTTGACGGGGTTACTGTCAGAAGTGCGCCTTTTCCTTTTTCGGAAAATGTTTTCAAGCCGCTCAGACGAAGAAGCAGAAAACAGAATAAAAATATTTTCCAGGCGTATAGAAACAGTAGTTTTCCAGATTAATATAAAGGAGAGAATGACATGGGGAATTATACCAGAGAGGAAGTTTTGCAGATGGCTGAGGAGGAGGATGTGGAGTTTATCCGGCTTCAGTTTACGGATATGTTCGGCGTGATCAAAAATATCGCGGTGACGGCGAGGGAGCTTCCGAGAGCGCTGAACAACCGTTATACCGTGGACTGGACTCTGATCGCGGGAGAAGAAGGCCAGGATGAGACAGATCTGTATCTTCATCCGGATCCAGATACCTTTACGATTCTTCCCTGGCGTCCGCAGCAGGGAAGAGTGGCCCGCATGATCTGTGATCTGTATTGTCCCGACGGGACGCCGTACCAGAACAGCTCCCGCTATATTCTGAAAAAAACTGCCGAGGAGGCGGAAAAAGAAGGATATACCTGCTATATTGACCCGGAATGTGAGTTTTTCCTGTTCCACACGGATGACAACGGGATTCCAACGACGGTTTCTCATGAGCAGGCCGGATATCTGGACGTCAGTCCTCTGGATCTGGGAGAAAACGCGAGAAGAGATATGGTGCTGACCCTGGAGGATATGGGGATGGAGGTGGAATCCTCCCACCATGAAAAGGCCCCGGCCCAGCATGAGATTGATTTTCGCTACGGGGAAATCCGTAAAATCGCGGATTATATTATGACCTTCCGGATGGCGGTCCGAACTGTAGCGAAGCGTCACGGACTCCACGCCACCTTTATGCCGAAGCCAAGAACAGAAACTGCAGGTTCCGGAATGCATCTGCATTTTTCGGTATTCAAGGACGGAAAAAATATTTTTGATAAAGTAGACGAACCAGGAAAGCTCAGCGACGAGGCTTATTATTTTGTAGGCGGGCTTTTGGCCCACAGCCGGGAAATAGCTCTGATCACCAATCCGCTGGTGAATTCCTATAAGCGTCTTGTTCCTGGATACGGCGCGCCTACAGAGCTTACCTGGACGGAAAATAATCAGAACTCTCTGGTGAGGATTCCTGTGGGAAGAGGGGAGGAAACCCGCATTGAGCTGAGAAGCCCGGACGCGGCGGCGAATCCCTATCTGGTGCTGGCGATCTGTCTTGCGGCAGGGATGGACGGCATTAAAAATAAGCTGTCCCCCACGAAATCTTCCAATTGCAGCACCAAGGACCAGCCTGCGGAAAATCTTCCGGAAACCCTGAAGGAAGCCATCGATCTTTTCGAAAACAGTACCTGGGTCCGGGGAATACTGGGCGGGGAATTCTGCCGCAAATATGTGGAAGAAAAGAAAAAAGAATGGTTAAGATATACCAGACAGGTGACGGACTGGGAAGTAGAGGAATATCTTTACCGTCTGTAAAATCTGAAAAGAATGAGGAAACGGGGAAAAGAGGAGAGATATTCGTATGAGCAGCATTGTCATTGCACTGCCGAAAATTGAAGACGCGAAAAAAATTCGTGTGATCCTGGAAAGACACGGGTTTTCGGTGGCCTCTGTCTGCTCAACCGCCTCCAATGCCCTGTCAAGAGCCTCGGAGCTGGAAAGCGGGGTGCTGATCTGCGGCAGCCGTCTGCCGGATATGAATTACCTGGATCTAGCCCAGTGCCTTCCCGGGGGCTTTGAAATGCTCCTTCTGGCGTCGCAGCGCGTGATGATGGAGGTTCCTGACTCTATTCTTTCTCTTCAGATGCCTTTGAGGGCCAGCGATCTGGTGAATACCGTTCACATGATCCTCTCCCAGCAGGAGCGGAAGAACAGGCGGGAAAAAAAGAAGCCAAAGGCCAGGAGCTGGAAGGAGCAGAATTATATTTCAAACGCGAAAATGATCTTAATGCAGAGGAATCATCTCAGCGAAGAGGAAGCCTACCGTTATATCCAGAAAAGCAGTATGGATTCCGGTACCAACATGGTGGAAACCGCGCAAATGATTCTGATGCTGCTTTTTGAGGAATGACAAAATATGGAGGATGAGGAAATGGAATTTTTGGACGGAAAATGGAAGAAAAAAGAAACTGCGTGGAAAGAGCTTCTGGGGGAATCTCTGCTGAATCAGGAGGCTGTCCTGGAGGGCGCCGTTCACAGTATCCGGAATATGGGAGACGTAGCCTTTCTCATCCTGAGAAAAAGAGAGGGGCTGTTCCAGACAGTATATGAAAGCGATCAGGTCAGCCTGCCGCTTCATGAGCTGAAGGAGGGGATGACTCTCCGTGTAAGGGGCCGTCTGTGTGAAGAAAAAAGAGCGCCCCACGGAAGGGAGCTTCATATCCGGGAAATAGAGGTGCTTTCCTGCCCGGCGGCGCCTATGCCGCTGGCGATCGACAAGTGGAAGCTGGACACTTCCCTGGAAGCAAAACTGAATTACAGGCCCATTGCCTTAAGAAATATACAGGAACGGTCAAAATTCCGGATACAGGAGGGACTTGTCCGGGCTTTCCGGGATTATCTGTACGCCCAGGGCTTCACGGAGATCCATACGCCCAAGATCGGGGCCAGAGGAGCAGAGGGGGGAGCGAACCTTTTCCGGTTCAGCTATTTTCATAAGCCCGCTGTCCTTGCGCAGAGTCCTCAGTTTTACAAACAGATGATGGTGGGCGTTTTTGACAGGGTGTTTGAAACAGGCCCGGTTTTCCGGGCGGAAAAGCACAACACAAAACGTCACTTAAATGAATATACCAGCCTTGATTTTGAGATGGGATATATCGACGGCTTTGAGGAGATCATGGCGATGGAGACCGGATTCCTCCAGTATGCCGTGGAGCTTTTGAAAAAAGAATACGCCCAGGAGCTTGCGGTGCTGAAGGTGGAGCTGCCGAAAACAGACCGGATCCCAGCAGTGCGCTTTGACAAGGCAAAGGAGCTGGCGGCGGAAAAGTACAAAAGGCAGATACGCAATCCCTATGATCTGGAGCCGGAGGAGGAGGCTCTGATCGGACGCTATTTTAAAGAGGAGTATGACGCGGACTTTGTTTTTGTCACCCATTATCCTTCCAAGAAGCGTCCCTTCTATGCGATGGACGATCCTGCGGACAGCAGGTTTACTCTGAGCTTCGATCTTCTTTTCCATGGGCTTGAGGTAACTACAGGCGGACAGAGGATCCATGATTACAATATGCTGAAGGAGAAAATCGCGGCCCGGGGAATGGAGGAAGAGGGGATGGAACAGTACCTGGATACCTTTAAACACGGGATGCCTCCTCACGGCGGCCTTGGAATCGGCCTGGAGCGGCTGACCATGCAGCTTCTGGGAGAGGATAATGTCAGGGAGGCCTGCCTGTTCCCGAGAGACTTGAGCCGGCTGGAACCGTAGGAGCCGGAAACCGCGGCAGGAATGATAGATTAAGGAGGTCGGAATGGCAAAGCTTATAGACGATGAAACTCTGGATAATGTCTGTATTCTTGCGAAGCTTTCTCTGAATGAGGAAACCAGAGAGAAGGCAAGAGAAGATATGCAGAAAATGCTGGACTATGTAGAAAAGCTGAACGAACTGGATACGGAGGGCGTGGAGCCTCTGGCGCATCTGTTCGGAGATCAGAATGTGTTCCGGGAGGATGCAGTGACAAACGGCGATCTCAGAGAGGAGATGCTCGCCAACGCGCCGAAGGCCAAGGAAGGACAGTATCAGGTTCCTAAGACCATCGGATAGTCGCGTTAATTTTTTGAATATATGTGTGTAAATTTATAAAATATATGTGTGTAAATCTATAAAAATATCGCGGCAGCATGCAGAGAGCAGTGCATTTCAGGATGGACTGCCCTTTGCATACTGGCGCCGGGGAGACGAGAACATGGATTTGGAGAAAATGACTGCCCTGGAGCTGGCAGAAAAAATAAAGCAGCGTCAGATCAGTGTGTTGGATGGTGTGAAAACCGTGTTTTCCGCTATTGAAAAAAACGAGCCCCATGTACACGCCTATCTTGACCTTTATAAGAAAGAAGCCTATGCAAGAGCGAAACAGGTCGAGGAAGGGATCATGGAGGGCGTTTATACCGGGCCGCTGGCCGGAGTACCTATAGCGGTAAAGGACAACATCTGCGTAAAGGGAAAGAAAACCACCTGCGCTTCCAGGATTCTGGAAAACTTTGTGCCGCAGTACAACGCGGAGGTTATCGACCGTCTGGAAAAGGCGGGAATGGTCATTATAGGAAAAACCAACATGGATGAATTTGCCATGGGAAGCACTACGGAAACCTCCGCGTACGGGGTTACCAGAAATCCCTGGAATCAGGAGCATGTGCCGGGAGGCTCCTCCGGAGGCTCCTGCGCGGCGGTGGCTGCCGGGGAGACTTATCTGGCTCTTGGTTCGGATACAGGCGGTTCCATCCGCCAGCCCAGCTCCTTCTGCGGAGTGACAGGAATCAAGCCTACTTACGGAACGGTGTCCCGCTACGGACTGATCGCCTACGCTTCCTCCCTGGATCAGATCGGCCCGGTGGGGAAAAACACCGCGGACTGCGCCGCTCTTCTTGAGGTGATCGCCGGCCATGATCCGAAAGACAGCACCTCGCTGGAGAGAAAGGATCTGGATTTTTCGGAAAACCTGGGACAGAGGATCGCGGGAATGAAGTTCGGAGTGCCGAAGGAATACCTGGCAAAGGGACTGGATCCTGAAGTGAAGAATGCTTTTATGGAAGCGCTGAAGATTCTTACGGAGCAGGGAGCCATTGTGGAATTTTTCTCCGTAGAAACCATGGAATATATGATTCCGGCTTACTATATTATCGCCAGCGCGGAGGCCAGCTCGAATCTGGAGCGCTTCGACGGAGTGAAATATGGTTTCCGGGCGAAGTCCTATGAGGGCCTTCATGATATGTACTATAAGACCAGGACAGAGGGCTTCGGCGACGAGGTGAAAAGAAGGATCATGCTTGGCTCCTTCGTGCTGAGCGCGGGATATTATGACGCCTACTATCTGAAAGCGCTGAAAACAAAAGCTCTGATCAAGGCGGAGTTTGACCGTGCTTTTGAAAAATATGACGTGATACTTGCCCCGGCGGCTCCCTATACGGCGCCGAAGATCGGGGAGAGCCTGAAGGATCCGCTTGCCATGTACCTGGGCGATATTTATACCGTGGCGGTAAATCTCTGCGGACTGCCGGGGATCACCGTTCCCTGCGGACTGGACGAAAAAGGCCTGCCGATAGGGATCCAGATGATCGGAAACTGCTTCGGAGAAAAAAAGATCATCCGGAGCGCTTCTGCCTTTGAAAGAGGAAGAGGAGAATTTCCCGCGCCGGAGAAAGGGGGCCGCGAAAGATGAAGCAGTATGAAACAGTCATTGGCCTGGAGGTTCACGTAGAGCTGGCCACAAAAACAAAAATCTTCTGCGGCTGTTCCACAGAGTTCGGCGGAGCGCCGAATACCCATACCTGCCCCGTATGTACGGGCATGCCGGGTTCGCTTCCGGTACTCAACAGGCAGGTAGTGGAATTTGCCCTGAAAGCGGGAACAGCGGCCAACTGTAAAATTCATCAGATGTGCCGCTTTGACCGGAAAAACTATTTTTATCCGGATAATCCCCAGAATTATCAGATATCCCAGCTTTATCTTCCAATCTGTTACGACGGCTGGGTGGAAATCGAGACCTCGGCGGGGAGCAAAAAAATACGGATCCATGAAATGCATATGGAGGAAGACGCCGGAAAGCTGATCCATGACCAGTGGGAGGACTGTTCCCTTGTGGATTATAACCGCAGCGGCGTTCCTCTGATCGAGATCGTTTCGGAGCCGGATATGAGAAGCGCGGAGGAAGTGATCGCTTACCTGGAAAAGCTGCGCTGCATGATGCAGTATCTGGGCGTTTCCGACTGTAAGCTCCAGGAGGGCTCCATGCGGGCGGACGTGAATCTGTCTGTCCGGGAGACAGGAAGCGAAAATTTCGGTACAAGAACAGAGATGAAAAACCTGAACTCCTTTAAAGCCATCGCCCGCGCCATAGAGGGAGAGCGGGAACGGCAGATCGAGCTTCTGGAAGCCGGAAAGCCGGTCGTGCAGGAAACACGGCGCTGGGACGACAATAAAGAGTCCTCACACGCTATGCGTTCCAAGGAGGACGCCAAGGATTACCGCTATTTTCCGGATCCGGATCTTCCCCCGGTCCATATCTCGGACGAATGGCTGGAGGAGATCAGAAGCTCCCGGCCGGAGCTGCGTGAGGAAAAACAGCTCCGTTACCAGAAGGATTTCGGCCTGTCCGAATATGACGCGGGAATCCTTACAGAGACAAGACAGCTTGCGGAGCTGTTTGAAGAGACGGCGGATCTCTGCGGGAACCCCAAGAAGGCCGCCAACTGGTTTATGGGCGAGGTGCTGCGTCTGGCAAAGGAAAAGGGCACAGAGCCAGATAAGGTAGCCTTTACCCCGGGCCATCTGGCGGACCTCATCAAAATGGTAGAGAAAAAAGAGGTCAGCCCCCAGAACGCCAAAAAAGTTTTTGAAAAAGTCTTTGACCAGGACATTGATCCTGTAGTATATATAGAAGCAGAAGGTCTGAAAATCGTGGAGGACAGGGAGCTTCTGACCGGCACGCTGGAGAGGATCCTTGAAGCGAATCCAGGGCCTTTAGAGGAGCTTCTCGGCGGAAAAGAAAAGGTATTCGGGTTCTTTGTAGGCCAGATGATGCGTGAGCTGAAAGGAAAGGCCAGCCCGGACGCGGTGAGGGAAGCTCTCATAAAAGAAATTGAACACAGGAGAGACGAGTATGGTAACAATCAATAAAAACTATCTGAAGCTGCCCGGAAGCTATCTTTTTTCCACCATCGCGAAAAAGGTGGAGACTTATCAGACGGCCCATCCTGAGGAAAAAATCGTACGCCTGGGAATCGGGGATGTGACGCAGCCCCTTGCCCCGGCGATCATCGGCGCCCTTCATAAGGCGGTGGACGAGATGTCTCATGCGGAAACCTTCCGCGGCTACGCGCCGGATCTGGGCTATGAGTTTTTACGATCGGCCATCGCGAAAAATGATTACAGGGACAGAGGGTGCCAGATCGAGGCGGATGAGATTTTTGTATCGGACGGAGCCAAAAGCGATTCCGGAAATATCCAGGAGATTTTCGGAACAGATAATAAAGTGGCGGTCTGCGATCCTGTATATCCAGTGTATGTGGATACCAATGTTATGGCGGGCCGCACCGGAGAATATAATAAAGAGAGAGAGAACTTTGACGGAGTGATCTACATGCCCTGTCTGGAGGCCAACGGCTTTTTGCCGGAGCTTCCCGCGGAAACACCCGATCTGATCTATCTGTGCTTCCCCAATAATCCCAGCGGAGCCGCTATCACGAAAGAGAGGCTTCAGGAGTGGGTGGACTATGCCAATAAGACAGGGGCGGTGATCATCTATGACGCCGCGTATGAGGCATATATCACGGAGGAGGGCGTTCCCCACAGCATCTACGAGTGCCAGGGAGCCCGTACCTGCGCCATTGAGCTGCGCAGCTTCTCCAAAAACGCGGGCTTTACAGGCGTGCGTCTTGGCTTTGCGGTGGTGCCCAAGGAACTGGTAAGAGACGGCGTTTCTCTTCATGACTTGTGGGCAAGGCGCCACGGAACGAAATTCAACGGTGCGCCCTACATTGTCCAGAAAGCGGGAGAGGCTGTATATTCCGCGGAAGGAAAGGCACAGCTAAAGGAGCAGGTAAGCTACTATATGCGCAACGCTCACTATATCTATCATGGACTTAAGGATGCGGGATATTCTGTTTCCGGCGGTGTGAACGCTCCGTATATCTGGCTGAAAACGCCTCAGGGGATGACATCCTGGGAGTTCTTTGACCATCTGCTGGAGACTGCCCATGTGGTAGGCACTCCGGGCTCCGGCTTCGGCGCTCACGGAGAGGGATATTTCCGTCTGACTGCTTTTGGAAGCTTTGAGAATACGCAGGAGGCTATCCGCAGGATTCAGGCATTGTAAAACAGAACAGGAACTGCAGAGGACGGCGCGGCTTATGCTGCGCCGTCCGTTATATTCTATTTGCCTTACCGAAAAATATAACGTATAATAAACAGGAAGCCGAAAGCGATACCGGACTGCGTGATCCAGGATGACGCGGACGGCGTTCAGACTTATGAATAACAGAAAGACATAAGAGGGAAAAATGGATAAAAAAGCAGTGTTTTTTGACGCGGACGGAACGGTCTGCGATATAAAAAAAGGCGTGCCCCGGAGCGCGGAGGAGGCCATTGCCCGTCTTGTAAAAAACGGTCATCAGGCCTGGCTCTGTACCGGGCGCAGCCGCGCTTTCGTGCCCTGGTATCTGGAACAGATCCCGTTTACAGGAATGATCAGCGCCTGCGGCGCCACCATAGAAAAGAACGGGCAGCGGCTGTTCAATAAAGAGATGCCCCAGGAGGTGGCGGAGCGTTCGGTGGAGATCCTGCGCCGTTACGGCCTTGTACCCGTAATGGAGGGCGCGGATTTTATGTACTACGATATGGACGAGTATACCACAGAAGTGAACTGGTACCGGGATCTGATCACGGAGGCTCTGGGGGAGAAGTGGAGGCCGATCCGGGGAAATGAAGCGCGGATGCATATTAATAAGATCAGCGCCAAGATGCAGGAGGGCTGCAATGACCATCAGGCCTGCCGGGAGCTGTCTCAATACTACGATGTGATCCGCCATGAAAATAATTCTTTTGTGGGGACGACGATAGAATTCATCCCAAAAGGATACAATAAGGCAGTGGGAATTGCCGCTGTATGCAGGATTTTTGATATTCCGCGGGAGAATACGGTGGTATTCGGGGACAGCAACAATGATCTGTCCATGTTTGAATACGCGGCGGTAAAGGTAGCTATGGGAAACGCCTCCAGATCTATTATTGAGCTTGCGGATCTTGTGACGGAGGATATGTTCCGCGACGGTATCCAGAAGGGGCTTGAGAAGCTGGGACTGATCTGAAAGGAATAAAAATGCCTGCATGTTTTTGCGGGAGACAACTGTATGATGTTACTAAAAAGAAGCTGTAAGTAATCGAAAAAACATAAATAACAGAAAGCGAGGGAAGATTATGAAGACACTGGAATTAAGAGACGGTTTTTACTGGGCGGGTATTGTAGACGACAGCCTCCGGGTGTTTGATATTATCATGTATACGGAATTCGGAACCACCTACAATTCCTATGTGTGGAAGGCCGGGGACAAAACAGTCCTTTTTGAGACGGCAAAAGAGAAGTTTTTTGACGAATATCTGGACAAGCTGAAAGAAATCATTGACGTGACAAAAATTGATTATCTGATCGTGGATCACACCGAGCCGGACCATGCGGGCAGCATAGAAAGGCTTCTGGAATACAGCCCCCAGATGAAGATCGTAGCCACCGGATGCGCCATTGGATTTTTGAAAGAGATCGTCAACGGCGATTTTACCTCTATCGCGGTGAAGGATAACCAGACCATGGAAATCGGGGGAAAGACGCTGCGCTTTCTGGTCGTTCCCAATCTTCACTGGCCGGACACTATGTACACCTATATTGAGGACGAGCAGATTCTTGTAACCTGCGACTCCTTTGGCTCTCATTACGGATTTCATGATGTTCTTTCCAGCAAGGTCACAGATCATGAAGGGTATATGCGCGCCACAAAATATTATTTCGATTGTATCATCGGGCCCTTTAAGCCCTACATGTTAAAAGCCCTCGCAAGAGTGAGGGAGCTGGACGTATCTATGATCTGTCCTGGTCACGGCCCTGTGATCGACGAAAAGATCGACTTTATGTACAACACCTATGAGGACTGGTGTACGGTGATAAATCCCAATAAAAAGAAAACCGTGATCATCCCCTATGTGAGCGCCTATGGATACACGAAGCGGATCGCGGAGGAAATCTCGAGAGGAATCCAGGACAGCGGAGACATCGACGTCCGAAGCTACGATATGGTGGAAGCGGACCAGGCGAAGGTTCTGGAAGAGCTGGGATTCGCGGACGGTATTCTTTTTGGCACGCCCACTATCGTAGGGGAGGCGCTGAAGCCCATCTGGGATCTCACCACCTCGGTTTTCGCGGGCACCCATGGCGGCAAGCTTGCCAGCGCCTTCGGCAGCTACGGATGGAGCGGCGAGGGCGTACCTCATATTCTGGAAAGACTGAAGCAGCTCCGCATGAAGGTCGTGGACGGGCTGAAGATACGGTTTAAGCCCTCAGACAATAATCTCCTGGACGCTTATGAGTACGGATATAATTTCGGATGCCTTCTCCTCGAAAAAGAAAATCCCAAGAAGACGAAGGGAGCGCGCACTCTGGTAAAATGTCTGGTATGCGGGGAAATCTTTGATTCTTCCCTGGAAATCTGCCCTGTCTGCGGAGTGGGAAAAGAGAATTTTGTTCCCGTGGACACGGAGGAAAGCGGCTTCCACAGGGATACGGACAGCTTTTATGTGATCATCGGAAACGGCGCCGCCGGACTGAGCGCAGCCAAGGCTGTCCGGGAGAGAGACAGGACAGGCTCCATTGTGATGATCTCCAACGAGCCGTATCTCACATACAATCGTCCCATGCTGACAAAATCCATGGTGGCGGAGCTGAACGCGGAACAGATCCAGGTAGAACCAGAAGCCTGGTACGAGGAAAATAAAGTCCACCTTCTTTTAGGAAAAGAGGTGACCGCCGTCGATACAGAGGAAAAAGAAATCAGGCTTTCAGACGGTATGAAGCTGAAATATACGAAGCTGATCTACGCTCTGGGCTCCGAGTGCTTCGTTCCGCCCATTCCGGGAACGGACAAGCCGGAGGTGGTGGCGATCCGAAGAATGTCAGATATCGAAAAGCTGGAGTCCATCATGGACAGAGTAAATCATGTGGTGGTCATCGGAGGCGGCGTTCTCGGACTGGAAGCGGCCTGGGAGATGAAAAAAGCAAGAAAGCAGGTAGTGGTCCTGGAGGCCGCGCCCCAGATCATGGGAAGGCAGCTTGACGCCGGGGCAAGCGAAATGCTGACGGCCATCAGTGAAGGCTGCGGTATTGATATTTACGCGGGAGTGCAGATCGCGTCCATAGAGGGCGAGGCTTCCGTATCCTCTGTAAAGCTCAGCGACGGCAGAGAATTTCCCGCGGAGCTTGTGATCGTCTCCGCCGGAGTCAGGGCGAACACAGCCGTAGCCCGGGACGCGGGACTGAAGGTCAACAGGGGCGTGGTTGTGGATGAAAAGATGCTTACCAGCAGCGGCGACATCTATGCCTGCGGCGACTGCGCGGAATATGACGGCATCAATTACGCCATCTGGCCCCAGGCGCTGGAGCAGGGAAAGGTGGCGGGAGCCAACGCCGCGGGAGATTCCCTTGTATATGAAACGGTCTCCGCGGGACTTTCCTTCCATGGAATGAATACGGGACTTTACGCCATCGGCGATAACGGAAAGAATCCGAACCTGATCTACCGCACTGTGGAATTCAAGGATATGGGACGGAAACAGTATGAAAAATATTATTTCCTGAACAACCGTCTCTGCGGCGCTATTCTGATCGGAGACACTTCAAAAATGGCGGCCGTCACAGAGGGTGTGGAACAGAAAAAAACATTTAAAGAAATATTCCATTCATGAAAAAAAGAGAGTATTATGAGAAGGAGCTGCTCCGGCACAGGCGTTATTTTCATATGTATCCGGAGCTGGCTCTTGAAGAAAAAGAAACGTCGGCCTATATCAGAGAATATCTGGAAAAGCTGGGGTACGAGATCATCCCGGTTGATCCTACCGGGATGATCGCCCAGCTTCCAGCTCTGAAAAAACGGAAAAAAACCATTGTTTTAAGAGCGGAAATGGATGCCCTTCCAATGGATGAGCAGACAGGGCTTCCCTATTCATCCAGGAATCATGGCCGTATGCACGCCTGCGGCCATGACGGAATCCTGGCCGTGGCTCTGACCCTGGCGGGGATACTTGCCAAGGAGCAGGAGAGCTTTCCGGCTAATGTAAGGTTTGTGTTTGAGCCTGCGGAGGAGACCGGAGAGGGGGCAGGCAGGATGATAAGGGGCGGGGCGCTGGAGGATCCTTTTGCGGACGCTTTCCTGATGTTCCATTTTGCGGTGGATATGCCCTTCGGCATGGCGGTCCATGAGGGGCAGGCGTCAGCCATGATCGCCGGGATCAATATTGAGATCAAAGGCAGAGCCAGCCACTGGAGCGAGGCGGATAAAGGCATAGACAGTATTTATGCCGGAGCGGGAGCGATACAGGCCGTTCATGAGCTGAACGCCGCATATAAGGGAGAGGCCCCCTGTCTGGTGGGGATCGGTACCGCTCACGGAGGACAATACAGCAATATCATCGCGGACCGTATGACGCTGGGCGGGAATATACGTGCCTGCAGAGAAAAAGACTTCCGTGAGCTGTATGACCGGCTGGAAGAGAAGCTGAGGGAGATTGAAAGGGAGACAAAGGCGGAGCTCAGACTGTCCTTTACAAAGGAGCCTGTGCTGGCTTTCGCCAATGATCCTGAGTTTACCGGGATCGCGGAAAGGACGGGAAGAGAAATTTTCGGAGACCGTTTTTTTCTGGAAGGCGAGGACGAGCTTTTTCTGGCGGGGGATAATGCTTACCGCTATTTTCAGAAAACGCGGGGGATATTTTTAATCTTCCTGGCGGGAGTGCCTGGAAACGAGCATCCCCTTCATCATCCGAAAATGCAGCTTGACGAGGAAATCTTCCCGTACAGTCTGGAGACAATTTACCGGATGTTAAAAGAGATCGGACAGGCGTAATGCCAGAAAGACAATATCAGATAGATAATATTATATATGATCAGACACGAATGATCAGATATGCAATATCAAAAATATCACAGCAGTACAATATCGGGAACAGAAGGAGTTCAGAAAATGGAAAGAACATGGTGGAAAGAAGCCGTTGTATATCAGATTTACCCCAGAAGCTTCAACGACAGCAACGGGGACGGGATCGGAGATCTGAACGGCATTACGGAAAAAATGGATTATCTGAAAAAACTGGGGATCGACGTGATCTGGCTTTCTCCGGTTTATGAGTCGCCCAACGACGATAACGGATACGATATCAGTAATTACCGCGGGATCATGAAGGATTTCGGGACCATGGACGATTTTGACCGGATGCTGGCGGCGGCTCACGAGAGAGGAATCCGGATCGTCATGGATCTGGTGGTGAATCATACCTCCGACGAGCATCCCTGGTTTGTGGAAAGCAGGAAATCAAAGGACAATCCATACCGGGATTATTATATATGGAGAGAGGGCAGGGACGGAAAGGAACCCAACAACTGGGGGTCCTGCTTTTCCGGGTCAGCCTGGGAGTATGACAAAAAGACCGATATGTATTTTCTTCATCTGTTTTCCAGAAAACAGCCGGATCTCAACTGGGATAACCCAAAGGTCCGGGACGAAGTTTTTGATATGATGGACTGGTGGTGCAAAAAAGGAATCGACGGCTTCCGGATGGATGTGATCTCGCTGATCTCCAAGACGCCGGGGCTTCCCGACGGAGAGGTGGGAAAGAACGGATACGGAGACTACGGTCCCTACGTCTGCAACGGCCCTCATGTCCATGAATATCTTCAGGAGATGAACCGCCGCGTACTTTCCAAATACGACCTGCTCACCGTGGGAGAGTGCTCCGGAGTGACGGTGGAGGAAGCCAAAAAGTACGCGTCCCTTGACGGAAAAGAGCTGAATATGGTATTCCAGTTCGAGCATATGGATCTGGACGGCGGAGAAAGCTTTAAGTGGAATGAGAGAAAAATAAAGCTGACGGAGCTGAAGCAGGTTTTGACAAAATGGCAGCTCTCTCTCATGGGAAAAGCATGGAACAGCCTTTACTGGTGCAACCATGACCAGCCCAGGATGCTGTCAAGGCTTGGAAACGATTCTCCCCGGTACCGTGAGGTGTCCGCGAAGATGCTGGCAACCTGCCTTCATATGATGCAGGGAACTCCTTATGTATATCAGGGGGAGGAACTGGGGATGACCAACGTGCCCTTTGAGACACTGGAGGATTTCCGCGACATAGAAAGCATCAACGCCTACCATGAGCTGGTGGGAAAAGGCGTCCTTGACGGGGAAACCATGCTGAGATATCTGAGATACAAAAGCCGCGACAACGCCCGGACTCCAATGCAGTGGGACGACAGCGAAAATGCCGGTTTTACGGAAGGAACGCCCTGGATCATGGTAAATCCCAACTATAAAGAGATCAACGCCGGGGAAGCTCTTTCAAGGGAGGATTCTGTCTTTTATTATTATCAGAAGCTGATCCGCCTCCGCCACGAAAATCCTGTGATCGTATATGGCGGCTCCAAGCTTCTTCTGCCGGAGCATGAGGCTCTTTATGTATATACAAGAGAGCTGGGGGGCAGAAAGCTTCTTGTGATCTGCAATTTCAGCGAAAAGGAACAGGAGATGGAGCTTCCGGAAGAGTTCCGCGGAAAAGACGGTACAGTTCTGATCTCCAACTACCAGGATCCGGCTTTAGGAAGAAATATGACGATCCGGGCATATGAGGCAGTGGTGTACAGCTTCTGAAATGCCTCTCCATTCATCTAATGCGGCGGTAGAAACGCCGGGGAGGAACACTTGTGAAATATGGTAAAATAAGAATTGAGGACGGAAATCTGATCTTTGCCAAGCATATGATGATGAACTATCTTCCCTGCAGAGATATTCTCTGGGCCTATAAAAGAAGGGAAGGCGTGGAAGGCGGCGGGCAGAAGCAGATCAGTACCAGCAGTCTTGTGATCATTACCAGAAGACGGAAACGCTATAAGTTTGAAATGACAGAGCGGGAGATCAGCGATTGTATTCAGCTTTTGAAGGCGCTGAATCCGGGAATCGTGACTGGATTTCCCAAGGGAAGCCGGATTCCGCTGCAGAGCCTCCCGAACACAAGAGATCTGGGAGCCCTTGCCACAGAAGACGGAAGGCATATTCTTCCCAGGCGCCTTATCCGCAGCGGAAATCTGTATCACGTATCTCTGGCAGACCAGGACGTACTGCAGAATGAATATCATCTCACGGAGGTGATCGATTTCCGTACAAAGGCGGAAATACTGGAAAAACCGGATATTGTCATGGAAGGCGTCAAATATATAGAAATTCCTGTTCTGGATGAAGAGACTATGGGAATTTCCCAGTCGGGAAGCCTTCTGGAAATGATCCTGAAATTTAATCAGGTTCCGGACATCTACATACATAAGCAGTACCGGAATTTTATCCGGGATCAGGTCTGTGTCAAGCAGTATGCCCGTTTTATTGACCAGCTCCTGCATCATGAGGAGGGAGCCGTGTTGTGGCACTGCAGCGCGGGAAAAGACAGAGTGGGGGTGGGAACGGCAATCCTGCTCTGCGCTCTGGGCGTTCCGCGGAAAACGATCCGCGAGGATTTTCTGAAAACCAATCTTTATATGGAAGAAGAAATGCAGCACATGGTCCGGTATCTGGAGACAATGACGATCGTGGACAATGCGGTTATGGAGAAAGTGCGGCTCCTGTACAAGGTCAAGGGAGAGTATCTGGACACCGTATTCGAGACCATCGAGCAGGATTACGGCACCGTAGAGCGGTTCCTGAAAAAAGCGCTGTACCTGACGCCAAAGGCGATCGAGGCGCTCAGAAATAAATATCTGGTATAAGAAAGACATATTCATCCTGTTCTTTTGGGACAGGATGATTTTTAAAGAATAACAGAATGGATGCGAACTAAAATGACAAAAAGTACCGACATAAAAAGAGCTTTTAAAGCCGCGTTCCCATATACCATTCCCATATTCGCGGGCTTCTGGTTCCTGGGACTGACTTATGGAATATATATGAACGTTTCGGGATTCAGCTTTCTCTATCCCATGCTGATGAGTCTTACTATATTTGCGGGCTCTATGGAGTTTGTTACGGTAAATATGCTGCTGGGGAGCTTTAACCCCGTCCAGGCCTTTGTGATGACGTTGATGATCAACGCCAGGCATCTTTTTTATGGGATTTCCATGCTTGAGAAATTCAGGGGGACGGGACTGAAAAAGCTGTATCTGATCTTTGGAATGTGCGACGAGAGCTTTTCTATTAATTATACGGCGGAGATCCCTCCTGATGTGGACAAAGGATGGTTTATGTTTTTTGTAACCCTGCTCAATCAGTTCTATTGGTTTTCCGGCTCCACCCTGGGCGGCATTTTCGGCTCTCTGATCCATTTTAATACCGAGGGTCTGGATTTTGTGATGACGGCGATGTTTGTAGTGATCTTCATGGAGCAGTGGCTGAAGGATAAAAGACATACCAGCGCCCTTTTGGGCCTTGGAGTATCGGTTCTCTGCCTCCTGATCTTCGGCGCGGATAATTTTATCATCCCGTCCATGGCGGCGATGCTGATACTCCTGACATTTATGAGAAAGCCCATTGAAAACAGAGAGGAGGCGGCGGAATCGTGACAGTTGCACAGCAGATCATTACAGTGGCGGTTGTGGTGGCGGGAACCATGCTGACAAGGTTTCTTCCATTTGTTTTATTTCCGGCAGGCAAGCCCACACCCAAATACATACAGTATCTGGGAAAGGTGCTGCCTCCGGCAGTTTTCGGGCTCCTGGTGGTTTACTGCCTGAAAAATGTCAGTATTTTTGAGGGAAGCAGAGGAATTCCGGAGTTTATTTCCATTGCGGCGGTTATCGTACTGCATGTCTGGAAGCGTCAGATGCTTCTGTCCATTGCCGGGGGCACTGTACTTTACATGGTGCTTGTACAGACGGTATTTTGATTTTGAGATTGACAAAACGGCGAATGTTGTTATAATGATATTCATGTAGATGTTTTACATGCTACAAGATTAAAGTGGTGAAAGCAGGTGGGTTATGCAAAAGAGGATTTTGTCCCTGTTAGTAGATAACACCGCAGGTGTTTTGAGCCGTATTTCCGGACTATTCAGCCGGAGAGGCTACAATATCGACAGCCTGACAGTAGGAGTGACCGCGGACGAGCGCTTCTCCAGAATGACGGTTGTGTGCAGCGGGGATGCGTTAATACTGGAACAGATCACGAAACAGCTTGCGAAGCTGGTAGACGTAAGAGATATCAAGGTTCTGGAGCCGGAGACCAGCGTAAGCAGAGAGCTTGTGCTTGTGAAGGTTTCGGTGAAGCCGGAGGAAAGAGAAGGTGTGATCACTATCGCCAATATATTCCGCGCCAACATCATTGACGTAGGCAGGGATTCTCTGGTGATCGAGATGACAGGAAGCAAAAGCAAGCTCGGCGCTTTCATCGATCTTCTGGACGAATATGAGATTCTGGAGCTGGCAAGAACAGGTATTACCGGACTTTCCAGAGGCGCGGATGATGTAAGATATCTATGATCGCTTGTTGGTGAGGCATCTTCCGGACAGCCCGGCGACAGAGCATGGATTTTTATTCCGCAGGGCGGATGGAAATTCAGGCAATTACAGCGCAGGGGTTATTTGGAAATGCTGTGCCAGGGGAAAAACTCCCTTAACGATATATTTTATTATGAAAAAATTTACAGCACAGGAGGAAACAAAAAATGGCAAACAGGATTTTTTATCAGGAAGACTGTAATTTAAGTTTACTGGACGGCAAGACCATCGCGATTATTGGTTACGGCAGCCAGGGACATGCTCACGCACTGAACTTAAAGGAGTCAGGATGCCATGTAATTATCGGTTTATATGAAGGAAGCAGATCCTGGAAAAGAGCAGAGGAACAGGGCTTCGAGGTATTTACGGCAGCAGAGGCCGCGAAACAGGCGGATATCATCATGATCCTGATCAATGATGAGAAGCAGGCGCAGCTTTACAAAAACGACATCGAGCCGAACCTGGAAGAAGGAAACATGCTGATGTTCGCTCATGGATTCAATATTCATTTCGGATGCATCGTACCTCCGAAGAACGTGGACGTTACCATGATCGCTCCCAAGGCTCCGGGTCACACAGTAAGAAGCGAATATCAGGCCGGCAAGGGAACGCCGTGTCTGGTTGCCGTAGAGCAGGATTACACAGGCAAAGCCCTTGACAAGGCTCTGGCATACGGTCTTGCTATCGGCGGAGCAAGAGCAGGCCTTCTTGAGACCACCTTCCGTACAGAAACAGAAACAGACCTGTTCGGTGAGCAGGCAGTTCTCTGCGGCGGCGTATGCGCTCTGATGCAGGCGGGCTTCGAGACCCTCTGCGAGGCTGGCTACGATCCGAGAAACGCGTATTTTGAGTGTATCCATGAGATGAAGCTGATCGTAGACCTGATCTATCAGTCCGGATTCTCAGGAATGAGATATTCTATCTCCAATACCGCTGAATACGGCGATTACATAACAGGACCGAAGATCATTACAGAAGATACCAAGAAAGCTATGAAAAAGATCCTGAAGGACATCCAGGACGGTACCTTCGCGAAAGACTTCCTGCTTGACATGTCTTCCGCAGGCGGACAGGTTCACTTCAAGGCTATGAGAAAACTTGCCGCAGAACATCCGTCAGAGATCGTCGGCGAAGAGATCCGTAAACTGTATAGCTGGAACGGCGAAGACAAACTGATCAATAACTAAGCAAGGTAGCAGGACCTGCCGGAAAATCGAAATAGGTTTTCCGGCAGGTTTTCTGTTTCACCTGCCTGCTCTGTCATATTTGAGAAAAAAAGTATTCCAGCAGAGGAAGATGCCGGCTGTTTTTGCGGCAGACGAACCCGATCTCACGGTCCGGGAAGGAAAAGCCTGCCGGAACCTCCACAAGAGTTCCGTGGCGCAGCTCCTTTTCCACAAACTGGCGGACTACTCCGGCAATGCCGAGACCGATGGTGGCAAACTGGATGAGCAGATCCATGGAGGTGGCTTCCAGAATGTGATTTAATTCGATGCGGTGTTCCTTAAGCTGGGTGTCGATGGTCTGCCGCGTGATATTTTTTTCATCCAGCATCATGAAGGTAGCCGTGCGGTATATGGATTCCGCGGGATAAAGCTCCTGCTGCGTTTTCAGATACTGCTTTGTCGCCACAAAGGTATCGTTGATCCGCATGAGAGGCTGATAATAATATCCATGAAGCTTTCCGGGGCGTCCGATAAGCCCGAGATCCAGCTTTTCCTCATCGAGAAGCTGGAGGGTCTGGTAGGTGGACTGACAGGAAATATTGACGCGCACCTGGGGATGGCTGGAAATATACGGCTTCAGATGGGACAGCAGCACATACCGGCAGAGGGTGGAGCTTGTACCCAGCCGGAGATGCGGCACAGCCTGGGAACGGCTGCTGAGAATGATCTCCTCCCCCTCGGATACAAGAGAAAAGGCCTTTTCGATTTTCTGGAAAAGAATTTCTCCCTCAGGCGTGAGGGCGACGCCGCGGGAATTTCTTTTAAAGAGCGGGACGCTGAGATTACTTTCCAGCTTCTGGACGGCGCGGCTGACGGCGGGCTGGCTGATATACAGCTCTTTGGCCGCCCTGGAAATGTTGCCTGTTTTTCCAACAATATAAAAAATATGATATAAGGATAAATTTTCTTTCATAGTACACCTCTCATTCTGCGGCAGAGAAAATGAAGATAGCATCGCTGCTGTTCGTTTCCGGCATTATCGTCTGTTGGAAAAGAACAGAGCTATAATCTGCACGCATAACAAATATGAATAATATGTATTAGTATTATATCAGCGAGTGTGCTATACTGACAACAGTGAATTGATAAGCTATATGATTTAGATGAATGAAGGAGGAAATTGACCATGGGAATGACAATGACACAGAAAATTCTGGCCGCGCACGCGGGCCTGGATTATGTGGGAGCCGGACAGCTGATCGAAGCGGATCTGGATCTGGTTCTTGGAAATGATATCACATCTCCGGTGGCGATCCATGAAATGGATAAAATGACGGTGAAGTCTGTATTTGATAAGGATAAGATCGCTCTTGTAATGGATCATTTTATTCCGAACAAAGATATTAAATCTGCGGAGCACTGCAAATGCGTAAGGGAATTTGCCTGCCGCCATGATATCACCAATTATTTTGACGTGGGAGAAATGGGAATCGAGCATGCGCTTCTTCCGGAAAAAGGCCTTACCGTGGCGGGAGACGTGATCATCGGCGCGGATTCTCATACCTGTACCTATGGCGCGCTGGGAGCGTTTTCCACCGGTGTTGGAAGCACTGATATGGCTGCCGGAATGGCTACCGGAAAAGCATGGTTCAAGGTACCGGGTGCAATCAAATTCAACATCACAGGAAAACCGAAAAAATGGGTCAGCGGAAAAGACGTGATCCTGCATATCATCGGCATGATCGGTGTGGACGGCGCTCTTTACAAATCCATGGAATTCGTAGGAGAGGGAATCAAAAACCTTACCATGGACGACCGCTTCACCATTGCGAATATGGCGATCGAGGCGGGCGGTAAGAACGGGATCTTCCCGGTTGACGAGCTGACGGAGGCTTATATGAAGGAACACTCCAAACGTCCCTATAAGGTTTATGAGGCGGATGAGGACGCGGTTTACGACGCGGAATACACCATTGATCTCAGCACGCTGGAGCCCACTGTCGCTTTTCCGCATCTTCCGGAAAATACAAAGGCCATCAGTGAAATTACAGAAGAGGTCACAGTGGACCAGTCGGTGATCGGCTCCTGTACCAACGGACGTATAGACGATCTGAGAATCGCCGCGGAAATCCTGAAAGGACGCAGGGTACATAAGGGCGTCCGCTGTATTGTCATTCCGGCGACCCAGGCGGTCTATCTTCAGGCCATGGAAGAGGGTCTTCTGAAAATCTTTATCGAGGCGGGAGCCGTTGTCAGCACTCCTACCTGCGGACCCTGCCTGGGCGGCTACATGGGAATCCTGGCGGCGGGAGAGAGATGTATTTCCACTACAAACCGGAATTTCGTAGGAAGAATGGGACATGTGGATTCTGAGGTTTATCTCGCTAGCCCGGCAGTGGCGGCGGCCAGCGCAGTAACAGGTAAAATTTCCGTACCGGAAGAACTGGGATTATAAGGAGGTTAAGAATTATGCAGGCAAAAGGCAGAGTATTCAAATACGGAGACAATGTGGACACAGATGTGATCATCCCTGCACGATATCTGAATTCCTCAGATCCGGCGGAGCTGGCTACACACTGTATGGAGGATATCGACAAGGAATTTGTCCATAAGGTGAAAAAAGGGGACATTATTGTAGCTGATAAGAATTTCGGCTGCGGTTCCTCCAGGGAACATGCGCCTATCTCCATTAAGGCGGCGGGAGTAAGCTGTGTGATCGCGGAGACTTTCGCGAGGATTTTTTACCGGAACGCCATCAACATCGGCCTTCCCATTATTGAGTGCCCGGAGGCCAGCCGTGGGATTGAGGACGGCGACGAGGTGGAAGTGGACTTCGACAGCGGAATGATCTACAACCGCACAAAAGGCACGGAATTTAAAGGCCAGGCCTTTCCTGAATTTATGCAGAAGATCATTCAGGCGGGCGGTCTGGTGAATTATATCAATAGTCAAAACTAAAGAATGAAACTGATCTTTGTGATCATCGCCCTCTTACAGAGAGGATAAAAAGGCAAAACCTTTATGGGAGCAGCTTCTGCCGGAGATTCCGGCAGGGGCTGCTCCCTGTTTGTATTACGGGAAAAGACGGTCATCTGTTCTGTGCTGCGGGAAATTCCTGCAGTATTATTGGTAAAAAATAGAAAATAAAAGGAAATATTTACAGAATTTAACATTGATTAACCTCTATACACTGATAATTTTGCGTGATAGAATTTGGATGCTCAAAAAAGAGATACAGCTTTGAGAAAAAATTCTACAGTGAGGTTCAGGATGGAGAAAAAAATAAGAATACTGCATATCGCGCAGTCTGCCGGAGGGGTGGACAGATACATGAGAATGCTTTTGAAATATGTGGATAAGGAAAAATTTGAAAACATTTTTGTATGCTCGCAGGACTTTAAAAAAGAAGATTACGAGGATTCTGTCATTGCCTTTGAACAGTTTCCCATGAAGCGGTCCATTGGGCTGTCCGATCTTAAAGCGATGCGAGAGGTCAGAAAACTCATCCGCAAATATGAGCCGGACATCGTATACGCACATTCCAGCAAGGCTGGAGCAGTGGCGAGAGCGGCCGATATCGGATTAAAAAATTTTTGTATTTACAATCCCCATGGATGGGCCTTCAATATGCGGGGATCAAAAGCGAAGCAGATGCTTTATCTGGCTATCGAAAAAATGGCGGCGCCCTTCTGCGAAAAAATCGTCTGTATTTCTGACGCGGAAAAACAGTCCGCCCTGGAAAAAAATATCTGTGGGGCGAGAAAGCTCACAGTTATTTTTAACGGAGTGGATGTGGAGGCATATAAGTCTCAAAAGGGCGGACAGGTGCGCAGAGAAGAGCTGGGAATTCCGGAGGACGCCTTTGTAGTGGGAATGGTGGGACGTATCAGTCCTCAGAAAGCGCCGGATATCTTTATGGAGGCGGCAAAAAAAATAAAAGAAAAAATCCCCTCCGCGCATTTTGTGATTGTAGGAAACGGGGAGCTGGAAGAACAGATCACAGAATACGCCGGAAACAACGGACTGGGAGACGTCCTTCATATTACAGGCTGGGTAGAAAACCCGGCGGCCTATGTGGAGCTTTTTGACGTAGCGGTTCTCCTGTCCCGGTGGGAGGGCTTCGGCCTGGTGCTGCCGGAATATATGATGGCCGGAAAGCCTGTTGTAGCAAGCAATGTGGACGCCATTCCCGATGTCGTTCAGGATGGAGTAAGCGGTCTGCTCGTGGAGGCGGACGACCCCGGGGCGGCAGCGGAGGCAGTGGAAAAAATCTTCTGTTCAGGGGAAATGCGTGAGGAGCTGGTGAAATGCGGATATGAAACGGTCAAAAAGCGGTTTGACGCAAAAAGGATGGCGTATGAATCTGAAAAACTGTTTCTGGAATCTGCGGCAAAAGGACGGTACGGGTATGGAAAAAATAAGAGTGCTGCATCTTGAACTGGACAGTCACCTGGGCGGAATTGAATCCTTCCTGAGAAATCTGGCGGCGCAGACAGAGGGAAGCCCGGTGGAGTCTGATTATGTGACCTCAGTGGGAAACCCGGCGCTTCAGGAGGAGCTTCAGCGGCTTGGAGGCAGGATCTTCAGGGCCGCGCCCCACAGAAGAATAATCCGTTACTGCAGGGACATCAACCGATTGATACAGTCCGGATATGATATCATTCATATTCACAAAAATTCCGCCGCCAATATTCTGCCTGTGCTGCTGGCGAAGAAGAACAGAAAAGCAGTGATCGTACATTCCCACAATACGAGGCCCAGTGTGGGAGGAGCCGCCAGGCTGCTGCACTTTCTGAACAGAGGATACTTAAGCCGCGCGGCGGATATCCGTTTCGCCTGCTCGCAGGAGGCGGGCCGCTGGATGTTTGGGAATGATGATTTTGAAATTGTGCATAATGGGATTATAACAGACAGATTTCTTTTCGACAGAGAAAAAAGAGAACAAAAAAGAAAAGAGCTTGGAATCGGGGAAAAGACCGTTGTGATCGGACATATCGGACGATTTACAGAACAAAAAAATCAGGAGGCTCTTGTGGAGATTTTCCGGCGTCTCTGCCAAAGGCGCCCTGATGCGGTCCTGCTGCTGGCAGGCGATGGAAAACGAAAAGCAGTGGTACAGAGAAGGGCGGAAGAAACGGGTCTTGGCAAAAAAGTGATATTTGCCGGAGTCCGCGCTGATATTCCGGAATTGCTGATGGGAATGGATGCTTTTGTAATGCCTTCCAGATACGAGGGACTTCCTCTGTCGGCCGTGGAGGCCCAGGCATCCGGCCTTCCGGTGATCCTGTCGGATACGATATCCGGGGATACGGAGATTACAGACGGCGTTTCCTGGTTTTCTTTCAAAGAGCCCCCTGAAGCGGCGGCAGAGCTTATATGGGAGCAGGTTCAGAAAACGACAGATAAAAAAAGAACAGAAAGAAATCAGATGGTACGCGGCGGCGGGTATCATATGGAGGATACCGCAAAACGGATTCTGGAAATTTATCAGAAGGTTATCAGAGAGAAAACGAGGCCGGAATAAAAGGGAGGATATATGAAAAGGAAAATTCTGATCATTGTAAATACCTGCTTTCAGCTAATGACGGCGGTACAGCTTATCCAGAAGAAATTTACAGAAGACGAGACGGATCTTATGCTCACAGATCATCTGCCGGACTGTGAGCACATGGCAGAGCGGATCACAGAAAGCGGCGTAGCCGGTCATGTGTACACGGCCAGATGCAGAGATATTTCCATTCCCCGCACCGGCGCAGGCAGAAGAAGGGCCGTGTTTTATACTGCTTTCGCCGGCGCTTATCTCAGAAAAAATACGGATTTCAAAGGGGACAAATATGATGTCCTTATGTTCCATAACCTTGACTCTTTTCTGTATATTCTCTGTGCGGAAATGTACAGAAAAAACAGAGATATCCTCCTGCGGCGCTATGAGGAGGGCTTCAGTATTTATCTGACCTTTAACGACAGGCCGAAAACCGAAAAAATATGTGAGAGGATTTTTCGGATGCTGGGACGGAGATCCATTATAAAAAATATAGACAGGGTATACCTCTATCATCCGGAATACCTGACTTATGAAATGGAGCAGCCAATCGAAAGGATTCCCCTTCTGTCGAAGAAGGACAGAAAATATAGGGAGGCGGTGAACCATATTTTTCATTATCAGGAGAAACATACGGCGGCCACGGGAATCATTCTTTTTGAGGAATGTTTTTTTGCAGACGGGACTCCGGTGGAGGATCAGGAGCTTTTTGAACAGATCATAGAATATGCCGGAAAAGGAAATGTGACGGTAAAGCTTCATCCCAGAAACAGGGTCAACCGTTTCGCCCGGTCTGGCGCCTCTGTTTTTGAGGCAAGCGGTCTGCCCTGGGAGGCGGCCCAGATGAATCATGACTACAGGGACAGCCTTTTTATGACTGTCTCATCAGGAAGCGTTCTTGCGTCCCTGCTGTATTTTGACGAATGTATTCCCACGGTTTTTTTGTATAAGGTGATCGGGGGAGGATTCCGGTTAAAAGAAAATTATGAGGCCTACCTTCAGAAAATTTTTGAGAAGCATCCTGACGCCAGGATATTTATTCCTGATACCAGAGAAGAATTAAAACAGATAATAAAGGAGTATGCAGATGGACGGTAAAATACCGATGATCAGCGTCATTGTTCCTGTATACAATGCTGAAAAATACCTGCGCAGATGCGTGGAGAGCATACAGCGGCAGACATATCCGAATATAGAGATCCTGCTGGTGGACGACGGCTCTGAGGATGAGAGCGGCAGGCTCTGCGACCGGCTTGCGGAGGAAGACCCGCGGATCAGGGTGATCCACAAAAAGAACGGAGGACAGGCTTCCGCGAGAAATGCCGGACTGCGGCAGGCAGAAGGAGAACTGATCGGATTCGCGGACAATGATGATGTGCTGGAAAGAGATATGTATGAGGTGCTGTACCGGAATAAGATCAGAGAAAACGTCCGTATCTCAGGCACTGTGGCGGACTGGGTCTACCGGCATAAGACAGAGTGTCCGGGAAAAAAATTTGAATCCCGTATCTATTCCGGCCAGGAGCTCATGAAAAATATGCTGTATAAGGAAAATCTCATTTACAGCTCTGTCTGGGATAAGCTGTTTGAAAAGGAATTGTTTGACAGCGTAAAATTTCCGGAGGGCTGTGAGTTTGAGGACTACTGGGTGCTGAGCCGGATCCTTCCCGGGATCGACAGGATTTATGTGGAAACAGTACCTTTGTATCACTGGTACCAGTATCAGAATTCCAGAAGCAAAAGCGGATTTGATGAAAAAACCAGAACGTATATTGAAATTCCGAAACGGATGTACGCCGCATATATCGAAGACGGAGCGGATATGGAGCTCATCCGTGCCGCCCGGAACTTTCTGCTCCTGGGATATATCAAGTATTTCGGAAGGGTTTTTATGGCGGACGCGCTGAAAGATGAGCGGGAGGCCGCGGCGGTATATCAAAAGGAGCTCCGCGAACTGATCAGAGACAGCCGCGACAAAAGGATAAAAAAATCTGTGCTCATAAAAGCCTGGATCCTGTCAGGTCCTTTGATCAATCTGTACGCAATACTCTGGAAAATGTATAAAAAGAGGAAGGATGGAACAAAATATTCCTGACCGGATGGAAAATAAAATCCCGCAGTCCCGCAGCTTTTGGGGGACCGCGCGGGATATTTCACGGAATTACTGGACAGGAGGTTGAAACAACCGCATATGAATCTGGTGGCCGCATTGGTGATCGTGATCTGCTTTATATGTTTTACATATATTGTAAACGGCAGAGACATCGCCTCCCCCTCGATGAACATTTTCCTTATATTTTTGATCAGTCTTTTGTTTAATATCCTATACCGGGAAAAATGGGAGGTCTCTTTCAGCAGCAGGTTCCTGACGGTGCTCGTCACGGGCTTTGCCGCCACAGCGGCGGGAGATCTTCTGGGCAGGGAATGCGGCAGAAGAGTGATCCTGGGACGGAAATACAGAGGCGGACATGAACTGGCGGCGGGGGAAAATTACTGTATTTCAGTTCCGCGCCTGGTAAACGGGGCCGTGATCATTTTTATGCTGATCACAGCGGCGGTATATTACCGGGATATGCTGAGAATAGCCTCGCTGTACGGTGATCTCTCTGTACAGAGCGTCCTCCAGGCCGTCAGGAACGCCACCTATATGGCAGGTTCCTCCGGAGATATTGAAGCCGGAACAAGTACGGTTTTAAGCCACGCCATACTGCTTTCAAAAACCCTGGCCTATGTTTATATTTATATTTTTCTCTTTAATCTTGTGTTTTCCCGGGAGAGAAAAAAAGCGGCCGATAATATCGTCTATGCGGTTCCTCCTGTAATCTATCTGGCGGAATCCGTTCTTTCCACATCCAGATCCCAGATCCTTTACTTTTTCGCGGGAGGCTGCATGATGTTTTACCTTCTCTGGAACTGCCGCCATGGAAAAATTTCCAGGAAAGCAAAAAGGAAGTTTATCAGGTATGGAGTTCTTCTGATTGTTTTGTTCTGTGTGATCTTCTACCTGCTGGGATTCCTGACCCGGAAAAGCGAGGCGGTGACCTTCCTGGACAATATTTCTGTTTATATCGGGGGCTCCCTTGTATCCCTGAATAACTGGCTGGAGCACTTTTCGGAAACAACGGAGTATTTTGGAGAAGAAACCCTGGTGGGGATCCGCAAGCTTTTTTATAATCTGGGGCTGACCGATTATTATGTGGTACGTCATCTGGATTTTACAGATTTTGGGATGTACAGAGGAAATGTTTATACGGCTTTCCGGAGATATCTCAGTGATTTTGGGTACGGCGGACTGTTTCTGCTGCAGATGCTCTCCACCTTTGTCTTCTCTTTTCTGTACAATAAAATAAAAAACCGCAGGACGCCCGGCGGACTGATCATCCTGTACGGATATATCATTTATGCCGCGGCGATGGAAGCCATAGACGAGCTGTTCTTTTCGGCAGTGCTGGAAATTTCAAATATCTATATTCTGATCTACGGATTTTTTATTTATAAGCTGATCGTAAAAAGGAATCTGGTAAATGAAAAAGACATCCTTAAAGACAAACGCCCTTCTTAACGGCGTACGGCAGTGCTGCAGCCTGCTTTTTCCGCTGATCACCTTTCCGTATGTGTCCAGAGTGCTGGGCTCGGAGGCTTATGGGAAGTACAATTTCGGATTTTCCTATGTGAGCTATTTTGTGCTACTGGCCGCCCTGGGGACGGCCGCCTACGCAGTGCGTGAGGGCTCCGGGCTGCGGGACGATTCAGAAAAGCTCAGCCGGTTTGCGGATGAGCTTTTCAGCATCAATATTGTGACTATGCTTTTTGCTTACGCAGCGCTGCTGCTGTCCTTTGTGTTCTGGAGAAAGCTTGATACCTACAGGACGCTGATCCTCGTCCAGAGTATGTCTGTTTTTCTGAACTCCATAGGAGTGGACTGGATCAATTCCATTTTTGAGGATTTCCGTTATATCACCATCCGGTACATTGCCTTTCAGGGCGCCGCCGTCCTGCTCATGTTCGCGCTGGTCCGGTCGCCGGAGGATTACATTATTTATGCGGCGATCCATACCTTTGCCAATTCCGGGGCAAATCTGATGAATCTTTTTTATACGCGGAAAAGATATATAAAAACAAGATTCACCGTTTCCATGGGCTTCCGCCGTCATATCGTTCCCCTCCTGGTATTGTTCTGCAATACGCTGGCCGTGACTGTTTATGTGAACTCTGATATTACTCTGATCGGAATCTTCCGGACAGACACGGAGGTGGGAATGTACAGCGTGGCGGCAAAGATATACAACATCCTCAAGCAGGTGCTGAACGCGGTGATCGTAGTTGTGATCCCCCGGGCGGCCTACTATCTGGGAAACAAAAATCAGGAGAAGTATCAACATCTTCTGAACATGACGCTGAGAACACTTTTGTGTCTGACGCTTCCGGTAATTGCCGGGATCTTTGTTCTGGCGGAAGAGATTGTGTTCCTTGCCGGAGGCGGGGAATATTTCCCGGCTGTGACGCCTCTCAGAATCCTGTGCGGAGCTCTCGGCTTTTCTGTTCTGGCCTGCTTCTTCTCAAACGCCGTTCTCATTGTTCATAAAATGGAAGCGGCGGCTTTGAAAGCGACGGCTGCCAGCGCGGCAGTGAATATCGCGCTGAATCTTTATTTTATTCCCCGGTACGGCATTACGGGAGCGGCCGTCACAACAGCCGCGGCGGAATTCTGCGTGTTCCTGGTATCCATGAAGGCGTCCGGAAACAAATGGAAGAAGGATTTTGGCGGAAAAGAAATATTTTCTTATATTCTGGGAAGCATGGCGGCGGGCGGTGCGGCTTTTCTCATAAAGCTGACGGCGGCGCCGGTCCCGGCAAAAGTATTTTTTAGTGTTTTCGCGGCAGGGGCAGTCTATTTTGGAATTCTGCTTTCCCTTAAAAATGAAATCGCCCTTGCCGGAGTTTCAAGCCTCAGAACATTTGCGGCTCATAAAAGAGAACTGCATAAAAAAGACCAGAAAAAATAGGAGCGGCATAAGGAGGAGCTAAAAAGAGAGGGACTGCAAAAAGAGGAAATGTATAAAGAAGAGATGTGTAAAAAAAATTATATAAACAGAGATATAGAAAAGGAGAAAAAGAATGAAAACAGTAGCCTTTGTTCCTGTGAAACTGAATTCTCAGAGACTGCCCCATAAAAATATACTTCCGGTCGCGGGACATCCTCTCTGCTGGCATATATGCCGCTCGCTTCTTAAGGCGCGGAATATTGACGAGGTATATGTATACTGCAGTGATGAGAGGGTGATGGAGTATCTGCCGGAGGGAGTGGTTTTCCGCCTGAGGGACAGACGGCTGGACGGGGATCTGATAAAGGGCTTCGAGATTTACCGGAGCTTCATCAGCGAGGTGGACGCGGATATTTATGTACTGGCTCATACCACTTCTCCCTTTATCAAAACAGCCTCCATCGAAAACGGACTGGCAAAGGTGCTCTCCGGGGAGTATGATTCCGCCTTTTCCGCGGAAAGGATCCAGACCTTTGCCTGGTATCAGGGCAAGCCTGTGAATTATGATCTGAACGACGTGCCCCGTACCCAGGATCTGGAGCCGGTCTGGGCGGAAACCAGCGGCTTTTTCATATTCCGGAAAGAAGTCTTTACGGAATATAACAGAAGGATCGGCTTTAAGCCATATATCCAGGAGGTTTCCGGGGCGGAAGCGGTGGATATCGATGAAAAAGAGGACTATGTGCTCGCGTGCAAGCTGGCGGAAGCGGAGGAAAAAATGAATGAGTAAATTTACTTTGATCGCGGGCCCCTGTGTGATCGAGTCCGAGGAAATGATCATGAAAACCGCGGGCATACTGAAGGGGATCGCTGAAAGACTGGAACTTGACTATTATTTTAAAGCTTCCTTTGACAAGGCCAACAGAACCAGCATTGCCTCATTCCGGGGGCCGGGGATAGAGGAGGGGCTGCGGATTCTGAAAAAGGTGAAAGATACTTATGGACTGAAGCTTGTCACAGATATCCATGAGCCATGGCAGGCCGGGGAGGCGGCAAAGGTCTGCGACCTGATCCAGATTCCGGCTTTTCTCTGCCGCCAGACGGATCTTCTTATCGCCGCGGCCAAAACAGGAAAAAGGATCAATGTGAAAAAAGCGCAGTTTCTCGCCCCATGGGATATGGAATATGTGATAAGGAAGCTGGAGGAGTCCGGGAACCATGATCTTATGCTCTGTGAGCGGGGAACCTCCTTTGGATACAACAGGCTGGTGGTGGATATGACGGGAATCGCCGAGATGAAAAAATTCGGATATCCCGTAGTGATGGACGCTACCCACAGCGTTCAGAAGCCCGGAGGCGCCGTGACGGGAGGGTGCCGGGAAAACGTGGAGCTTCTTGCCAGGGCTGCCGTGGCTGCCGGAGCCGACGCTTTGTTTTTTGAGGTGCACCCGGATCCGGACAAAGCTCTTTCAGACGGCCAGAATATGGTGAGACTTGAGGATTTTGAAGAGATGCTCAAAAGAATTCTGAAGGTATACGGCGCGGTTCACCAAATGAACGGAAAAGAGGCGGAACAGGATGGATAAGCTGGAAGAAGGAAAGAGGGTTTTCCGCATGGAAATCCGCGCCCTGGAAAAGACGCTGGATATTCTTGACGAGACCTTTGTGAAAATCGTGGATCAGATCACCGGATGCAGAGGAAAGGTGATCGTCACTGGAATGGGAAAATCGGGACATATCGCCGCCAAGCTGGCGGCTACCTTTGCCAGCCTGGGTACGCCCTCCTTCTGTCTTCATCCCGGGGAGGCCATGCATGGAGACCTGGGAATGGTATCAGAAGGAGACGTGGTGATCGCCGTCAGCTACAGCGGAGAATCTGACGAAATACTTCAGATCCTCCCAAGCCTGAAAATAATCGGAGCCCGCCTGATCAGCATTACCGGAAATCCGGCTTCCTCTCTGGCCAGAGCCTCGGATATCGCCCAGATCCTGCCGGAGCTTCAGGAGGCCTGTTCTCTCGGGCTGGCGCCCACATCCAGCACCACGGCGGCTCTCTGCTACGGAGACGCTCTGGCGGTGGCCGCGAGCATAGTATATGGCTTTAAGGACGCGGATTTTGGAAAATTTCACCCGGCGGGAGCCCTGGGGAAAAAGCTGATCCTGAAAGTCAGCGATCTGATGGTTTCCGGCAGACAGAATCCCAGGGTAAAAGCGGACGAAACCTTGAAGAACGCCATTATCGAGCTGAGCAGAAAGGGAATGGGAGCGGTCTCGGTAGTAGACGGGGACGGCAGGCTTGTGGGGATCATCACAGACGGGGATCTCCGCCGCCAGCTTGAAAAAGGCGCGGATGTGTACAGTATGCGGGCGCGGGACATTATGAGCGAAAGGCCGTTTACCATCCGCAGGGAAAAGCTGGCCGCGGAGGCGCTGAATAAAATGAAAAAAGAGAATATATCCTGTCTGATCGTGGAAGAAGCGGGAAAGGCCGCGGGCATGATCCGGCTGCAGGATATCATAGGAGTTGGAATTGTTGGATAAAGGAAAGATCAGATATCTTGTCATGGATGTGGACGGGACTCTCACAGACGGCAAAATATATATGGGCCCGGAGGGCGAGCTGTGCAAGGCCTTCCATGTGAGGGACGGACTGGGGATACGGGAACTGGCCGTCCGGGAGGGGATCCTTCCTGTGATCCTTACAGGAAGGCGGTCGGATATCCTGCGGTGCCGCTGCCGGGAACTGGGGATTGAACTGGTGTTTCAGGGCGCGGAACACAAGGAGGAAACGCTTGGCCTTATCACGGACAGACTTTGGCAGATCGCTTATATTGGAGACGATATAAACGACCTGGCCGCCATGAAGCTTGTGAAAAAGGCCGGAGGCCTGACAGGATGTCCGGCGGACGCGGTGAGAGCGGTGAGAGAAACGGCGGACTATGTGTCAGACCGCGGAGGCGGAGAGGGGGCCGTGCGGGATTTCATTGAATGGATCCTCGAAAAGAACGGGGAAGACCTGTAAAGCTGTTTTCCTGAAATTGTCCGATTTGTTATGTTAAATAAAAAACTTTACATTTGAATGAAATTATGTTATTATATCCTACGTTAAGAGGATTTTTTGTATATCAGCAAAGACTCTTAAAAGGCATATCAGCCTGGAAAACCGTCATTATAAACGATTCGTATTATTTATGGAAGATCCGGTTTTCAGAAATGCACCTGTAGCTCAGTGGATAGAGCAGTGGTTTCCGGTACCATGTGCGGGGGTTCGATTCCCTTCAGGTGTGTTAGCCCGGGACAAGGGGACAGTCCCGGCGCGTTGTAATTTAAGGAGGACAAGAACTTGGATAATTTCAGAGAATGGTTATCGGATAACCTTCGCTACTTTATGCTTGGCGGAGCGATTCTGGTAATCGTAGCTGTATTGTTCTTCGGCATCCGTGCCTGTGTCGGAAGTGGGAAGGGTACTTCTGATGAAGAACCGAATACAGTTCAGGACAACAGCCAGGGAAATGATCCTTCTTCTCCTGAAGATGATGGGGAGGCAAACGACGGGAAGAAAGAAGAAGATACGAATCCCTTGGAAGAGGGCAGTGCGGAGATTACCGCATTTATGCAGAGCTATTACAAAGCTCTAGGGGAAAGAGACATTGCAACATTGAGAACTTTAGTCAGTGATCTGACAACCTCTGACGAGTCCAGAATTACAAATGCCAAGGATTACATTGAAGGTTATGAAGCTGGCAGTGTTTATACGAAAAAGGGGCTGGACGATAATTCTTATGTTGTATATACATGCTATAACTACATTTGCAGCGGCATTTCCACGCCGGTGCCGTCACTGGGATATGCATATGTAGTGGAGGACGCGGATCATAATTATCAGATTCTCGGAGAAGCCGATCAGAACGAAGCTATTTCTCAGTATATGGAAAACCTCCTGAAAGATACAGATGTTCAGGAGCTGAGAGCGGAGGTTCAGACTGCATACGATCAGGCTCAGGAGAGCGATACGGCGCTTGCGCAGTTTTTGGACGGTCTCGGAGAGGACGCCGGGTCTTCGGAAGCAGCTCAGAACGGCACGATGCTGTCTGTAACGGAGGGCTGCAACGTCAGGGCGGAGGCCAGCACGGAAGCCGATATTATCGGAGGGCTGGACGCAGGAACCCAGGTGGAAAAGAAAGGCGAGGAAGGCGAGTGGATCCAGATCGACTATAACGGTCAGACAGGGTATGTCCACAGCAGCCTGCTGGAATAAAAGACAAATTTCAGGCACAGGAGTTTTCTCCTGTGCCTTTTCAATGCTTTTATTACTGCCGAGCCTATGCTTGAGGCTGCTTCTGCAGATCTTTGTAAGGGGTTCCGGTCTTAAGCTCTGTTCCCTGTATTTCCGCCAGTTCGTGAACAGTTACCAGCTCGTATCCCTGTTTGATCAGTTCGGGGATCAGGATCTCCGCCGCATCCACGGAGGTGCTGAAAATATCATGCATCAGGACAATGGAGCCGTCAGCCGCCTGAGATAAAACAATATCTACGATCTGCTGCGGATCCTGGGATTTCCAGTCTTCGGTATCAATGGACCAGAGGATCATGGGAGTGCCGATGGTCGCTTTTACGGAAGAATTGACAGAACCGTAGGGAGGGCGGACGACGGTGGCGCCGTGCCCGGTGAGATCTAACAAAAGTTCGTCTGTGCCGGCAATCTGCGCCGTCATTTCCTCCGGTGACAACGTGGTCAGATCGGTGTGGGAATATGTATGATTTCCAAGCTCGCAGCCCAGCTTCTCCATCCTTTTTACTTCTTCGGGGAAATATTCAATCTCCGTTCCCACCATAAAAAATGTGGCTTTTGCCTGATTCGCCTCCAGACAGTCCAGAAGGCGGCCGGTAAAAGAGCTGGGGCCGTCGTCAAAGGTCAGAGCGATATGCTTTTTCTCTTCGGGCTTCTGTGTGGGCACAGGCGTTTCGGCGGGAACAGAAGACGGCTCCGCAGGTGGTTGGGTGGGAGCCGTCGTTGTTTCTGTTTCCCCGGATTCCTGTGCAGGCGCCGGGGAAGGTGATGCTGAGTTATAGTTTTTTAAGGAGCCGTCTTCAAGAAGCTCGTAGCTTTTTCCGTCTACAGTGACGATCCCGGTCTGCATGATTCCGTCCAGATCAAGAAAATATCTTTTTCCGTCATAGTCCAGCCATCCGGTATGCATAATTCCTTCCTGATTGAAAAAATAATGCTTTCCGTCGGTATCAATGAGCCAGCCTGTGTAGGGAGCGCCGTTTACCATAAACATCCAGCTGCTTCCGCTGGAGGTCCATATACCTGCCGCCGCCTCGGGAGACGCCGTAGCTTCCGGTACAGGAGTAGAGGTAGGGGTGACGGCAGCAGCCGTCTCAGCCCCGGCGTTCTCCGTATTATCCTGGGAAGAGTCCTGACTCTCATCTTCAGACGTTCCGTCAGAAGAGATCTGTGTATCATCAATGCCTTTGGAAACGAGCAGTTCAATGGTGCCGTTCTGGATTTGTGTGGGGTTGGCCGTAGACTGTGAAAATATCACCGCGGAACCGGCGCACAGCAAAACTGCGATCAGAAGAAGCAGAGGATTCGTCCGCTTTTTATGATCTGGCATGTTATTTCCTCCTTTTAATGTCCGTATAAATGGTGCTTGCTAAAAAGTATACAATATTCGACACAAAAATACAACCCTGGCGTCTATTTGCTTGTTGCGAATAAAAGAAAAAAAATATATAATAAAACAATGGATAAAAATCATACAGAATTTCAGGAAAACATCAGAATAAATAAATATTTGAGCAACGCGGGAGTCTGCTCCAGAAGGGACGCGGACAGACTGACGGATGCCGGAAGAGTTACGGCGGACGGAAGAGTGGTTTCCACGGGAGAGCGGGTGCCCCGGGGAGCTGTGATCTGTGTGGACGGAAAGCCCGTCCTCGCGGAGGAGGAAAGGGTGCTCCTTCTGTTTTATAAACCAAGAGGGATCGTATGCAGCACCAAAAAGCAGAGGCAGGAGACAACAGTTACAGAGTACGTGGATTATCCTGTAAGGATCTATCCGGTGGGAAGGCTGGACCGGGAATCGGAGGGCCTTCTTTTATTGACGAATCAGGGAGACCTGGTAAACCGGATCATGCGGGCCGGCAATTATCACGAGAAGGAATACCTGGTGACGGTGGACCGTCCTGTGACTGCTGAATTTCTGGAGCGGATGGCGGCGGGCGTTCCCATCCTGGATACCGTGACAAGGCCCTGCGTGGTGGAAAAAACCGGCAGAAAAAGCTTCCGCATTATCCTGACTCAGGGCCTGAACCGTCAGATACGCAGAATGTGTGAATATTTTGGCTATCAGGTGGAAGGATTAAAAAGAGTGCGGATCATGAATCTTACTCTGAACGGTCTGAAGCCGGGGGAATACCGGGAAATCCGCCCCGGCGAGAGAGCGGAACTGGAAAAAAAAATCGAACATTCGTCAAATGAAACAATAACAGGAGGACATTATGGTGACAGCTCAGCAGCAGATGAAAGATCTGGTAAAAAAGCTGAACGAAGCGGCAAAAGCATATTATCAGGAAGACAGGGAGATCATGAGCAACCGGGAGTACGACGAACTGTACGACCGGCTGGAAAAACTGGAAAAGGAAACAGGGATCGTACTGGCGGACAGTCCCACAGTAAGCGTAGGATATGAGGCGGTGGATTCCCTCCCCAAGGAGACCCACGAAACGCAGATGCTCTCTCTCGACAAGACCAAGGACAGAGAGGTGCTGAGAGAATTTATCGGCGGGCATAAAACCCTTCTTTCCTGGAAGATGGACGGCCTTACCATTGTGCTTACCTATGACCATGGACAGCTTGAAAAGGCGGTGACCCGTGGAAACGGAACGGTAGGCGAGGTGGTGACCAACAATGCCAGAGTGTTCAAAAATGTCCCGCTGAGGATCCCTTTTGAGGGAAGGCTTGTGCTTCGGGGAGAAGCGGTTATACGCTACTCGGATTTTGAGAGGATCAATCGTTCCATAGAGGATGTGGACGCCAGATATAAGAATCCCAGGAATCTCTGCAGCGGCTCTGTGCGCCAGCTGAATAATCAGGTGACGGCGGAAAGAAACGTCTATTTTTACGCCTTTTCCCTTGTGTCCGCCCAGGATGAGGATATGCGCAATTCCAGGGAATACCAGATGGAATGGCTGAAAAAACAGGGATTTGACGTGGTGGAATACCGGATCGTAACAGGGGAGACCCTGGACGGAGCCATGGATTATTTTGCTTCCGCCATAGAAAACAATGATTTTCCGTCGGACGGTCTGGTGGCATTGTACGACGATATCGCATATGGAGATTCTCTGGGGGCTACGGCGAAATTCCCCAGAAATTCTTTCGCCTTTAAATGGGCTGACGAGACGAAAAAAACAACCCTGAGAGAGATCGAGTGGAGTCCCTCAAGAACAGGACTGATCAACCCTATCGCGGTCTTCGATCCTGTGGAGCTGGAGGGAACCACAGTCAGCAGGGCCAGCGTGCACAACGTCAGTATCCTGAAGGAGCTTGAGCTGGGGATCGGCGATACCATAGAGGTTTATAAGGCAAATATGATCATACCTCAGATCGCGGAGAATTTTACAAGAAGCAGCAGTCTTGTAATTCCGGACTCCTGTCCTGTCTGCGGAAAGGAAGCCAGAGTAATTAAAGAAAACGACGTAGAGTCGCTATACTGCATGAATCCGGAATGTGTGGCGAAAAAGATCAAGGCCTTTACTCTCTTTGTCAGCAGAGACGCCATGAATATAGACGGCCTTTCGGAGGCCACTCTTGAAAAATTCATCGCGAGAGGGTTTATCCATGACTTCGGCGACATTTTTGAGATTGGAAAGTACCGGGATGAGATTGTTTCTATGGACGGCTTCGGAGAAAAGTCTTTTGAAAATCTGATGAACAGCCTGGAAAAAGCAAAGGAAACAACCCTGGCGAAGGTGATCTACAGTCTTGGGATCGCCAATATCGGACTAGCCAACGCCAAGGTGATCTGCCGTCATTTTGAGGATGATCTGGAAAAGATTCGTCAGGCGGATGAGGAGGAGATCAGTTCCATAGACGGGATCGGTCCGGTGATCGCAAAAAGCCTGTCCGATTATTTCAAAAAGGAAGAAAACGGCAGGAAGCTGGATCATCTGCTCAGCCATCTTCATCTTAACAGAGAAGAAATGGCCGGGGAGCAGATTTTCGCGGGCATGAATTTTGTCATCACCGGAAGTCTGGAGCATTTCGCGAACAGAGGCGAGGCGAAAAAGCTCATAGAAGCCCTGGGCGGAAAGGTTACGGGATCGGTAACCGGAAAAACCAGCTATCTGATCAATAACGACAAGACGTCAAATTCTTCAAAAAATAAAAAAGCCAGAGAGCTGGGGATCCCGGTTATCTCAGAACAGGACTTTCTGGAGCTTTCAGAGGGAAAAACGGAATTACAATGAGGATATAAAAGGAGGAACGGGCCAATGCCGATTAAAATACAAAGCGATCTGCCGGTGAAGGAGATCCTGGAAAGAGAAAATATTTTTGTTATGGACGAGAAGCGGGCGGTTCATCAGGATATCCGTCCTATTCAGATCCTGATCCTGAATCTGATGCCCCTGAAGGAGGAAACGGAGCTTCAGCTTCTCCGGTCTCTGTCGAATACGCCCCTCCAGGTGGACGTAACGTTTATGGCGGTGGAAAGCCATGAGGCCAAAAATACCTCGGTCAGCCACCTGAACAAATTTTACCAGACGTTTTCCGAGCTGAAGAATATGAAATTCGACGGCATGATCATTACCGGAGCTCCGGTGGAACAGATGGAATTTGAAGAGGTGGATTACTGGAAAGAGCTGGAAGAGATCATGGACTGGACAGACACCCATGTCACCTCTACGATTTTTCTCTGCTGGGCGGCACAGGCGTCGCTGTATCATTTCTACGGACTCAGAAAAAGGCCTCTTGATAAAAAAATGTTCGGGCTTTTCTGGCATAAGGTGATGAATAGGAAGATCCCTCTTGTGCGCGGCTTCGACGACATGTTCCTGGCGCCTCATTCCCGGCATACGGAGGTTTCCGCCGGGGATATCCGCGGCTGTGAAGAGCTTACCGTTCTTGCGGAATCAGAGGAGGCGGGCGTGTTCCTTGCCATGGCGGGAGAGGGCCGCAGGATTTTTGTGATGGGCCACCCGGAATATGACAGGATCACCCTGGACGGGGAATACAAACGTGATACGGATAAGGGACTTCCCATCGAAATCCCGGAAAACTACTACAAGGACGACGATCCCGCCAACAAGCCGCTCCTTATGTGGCGGGCCCACGCCAACAATCTGTATACAAACTGGCTGAATTATTATGTCTATCAGGTAACGCCCTACGATATGTACGGAACGCCGTTTTAAGCGGGTTTTACGGGCTTTTCCGAGCTTTTGCAAAAATGATTTTCTTCACAAAATACCCCATTTTCTCACATAACGTGATAGAAAAATGGGGTATAAAATGGGGTACAAAAGAAATTGGTGGGGTACTAAATTATTTTGTATAAATTAGGGATATTCATCACTATACCATATGCAGTGTATCTATTCAGAAAAGATACACTGCATTTTTTTATATCATGAACTTTTCTGCATACTAAAAGAAAAGGAGGTTCCAAAGATGGCAAATACATATGCAGAATTCTTAAGGAACAAGAAGAGCAAAGAGATCGTTCAATTGAAGAAGGAGAACGAACCGGACATGCAGGAGCAATCCCCATATACAGATCTTACTGAACCCAAAAAGGGAGAAGGTCTAAAAAGAAACCAGGGAAGTGACCGAAGGATCGTTCGGGAGGATCGCGAGTGGGAAAAGGATGCAAAAGGAAATGCTGATCTGAAGACCTTTATCACAGAGACTGGGAGCCTTGAGATCGAGAAAAATGATAACAAGATCCTACTGACAGCTGCAACTGTGGCGCAGCACTGTGAATCGGGCGCGGAAGTTTATCTGGTTACGAACGATGCAAACCTTCAGATCAAAGCGGATGGGCTCAATTCTATTTTACCGGAGGATCTTCGATTTGACACCCAGTTTTACCGACGGGATCGTTTACAGGACAAAGATTTTGCATATAAAGGCCGGCGCATGATCAATGTGCGGGAAAGCCTGGAAGAAGGGTATTTGGCATCAGGAGCAGATCCGGTCGTCTTCGGAATCAATCAGAGCGATCCTGATACTGCTTTGATGCCGAATGAATATGTAGAAGTCCGTCATCCTTCTGGAAGGGCAGAACTTGGACGTTACTATGATGGGCTCATCTATCCCGTCTTTCCCCGTACTGTCTTTGGAGTAACACCACGGAATTCCGGGCAGATCTTTGCGCTGGATGCGCTGATGGCTCCAGTGGAAGAAATCCCACTTGTGATCCTCCGCGGCCAGGCAGGTACGGCAAAGACGTTCCTTACCTTTGCAGCTGGGTTAGAACAGGCATATGAGAGGCAACTTTATAAAAACATCCTCTATACGCGGGCGAACGTGGAGTTTGACCGGGACATTGGGGCACTGCCAGGTGATGAACAGGAGAAGATGGGGTCGCTCGTACGTCCTTGCATGGATAATATCGAAGCACTTTTTGAAAAACACGAAAAAGGAAGTTTGAAAGATGGAAAAACTCTGTCATCCATTGCGGAGGAGCTGATCGACAGAGGCTATCTGCGGTTTGAGTCCATGAAATGCCCTCTGTGTTTACAGGACGCAGGTATCTTGAGGGATCTCGAAGATAATGCTTGCAGGGCTAAAGGAACGACCTAAGTGGCAACAATCCTAAGTTATGCGGAACGTGGAAAGCAGCCAATACGGGAGCTGACTGTATCAGCGGCAAAGAACCGTAGTTGCATCGAAAAGGAAGGGGACCTAATGATCCTTTCTACAATAAGTGCATTAGTGGCTGTGAGAGCAGAGGCACAGTACCTGTGAAGCCGTGATAACAAGCGGTGGAGGGATAGCCTCAAGCCGATACTAAGATTCTCTTTCATGCCTAAGACCATGGATGGGGGACCCCGGGAGGGTGACCGAGGCTCATAAGGGTACGAAAGAATCTTAGTCGGTGGAACGCCGTGTGATGGGAAACTATCATGCACGGTGTGGAGCGGGGGAAAAGCCCGAGGGGGAGTACCAGAGGCTTACCTATCGCTATTTGGAAAAATACCGGAATTTCCACAGAAAATCTCTACCTGCCGTAAATACAATATTTCAACAACCATTGTGCTGCAGTCAATCGCTCAGATCAAAATGCTGTATAAGGATGACTATGAGACGATCATAGGCAACTGCGTGCGCCCAGAAGCCGCCAGCGCATTATAAATTCGGCGGCGTGGTATTTATGGAATACTGCCTTTAGCAAGCAGTAGGTAAAAGTATCAAGTGATGGAAAATCACAGCCTATTATTCTACAACTTATCCGAGAGGGGAAACCCGAAGGGGAGTGTAGCATGTTGTCGCTTTTGTCAACAGACGAGAGCCTGAACCATAAGGCGTTAATCCTATGCGCCTGAAAATTCAAGAATAAAAATTCGTGTATGAGGTATAAAGCTAAACTGCCTGAACGATAGCCAGAGTGGGGGGATCCGTACTCCGCATACGAAAAGGATTGAAACGTATGCCATTCCATGTTGGTTTCATTTCGCAGTTATGGAAGCAAGCGATACTCATGGAAGGACAACCGCAAGACAGCGGGTAAATGGCGAAAGTCGGTGCCGACAACACGAAACGCTAATTCTATAAATACTAACTGGGGATGACCTAAACCCGGTAACGGGCATGGTCACACAGCTCCCATAGTAGTCCGAGACGTTAATGACGTTCACATGGCGAAGGGGAGCAGCTTATTATTGATACCAAAACGAAAGGAGTGTGCGTGAGGCATGAGAAATCCAACTGAGGTATTAAAAAGTTTGACGGAAAAATCAAAGAATGAATCTTACAGGTTTCAGAGATTATATCGGAATCTGTACAATCCAGAGTTCTACTGGCTAGCATATAAGAACATATATGCAAACACAGGCAGTATGACTGCCGGTGTAAGTACACGAAAACCAATACCCTAAAGCAGCGTGTGGAAAGGCATACCTGTGAACTGTGCGGAAAGGACTGTAGAAATCTCGAAATCCACCAGGTAAAGAAACTCAAGGACTTGGAAGGCAATGCGGAGTGGGTACTCCTTATGCGCAAAAGGAGAAGGAAAACCCTTGTGGTATGCCCCGAATGTCATAAACTGATTCATTCTTAATACCGCAAATACAATAAGCGGAAAAGGTCCGGAACTGTCTGTCCCGGAACACCCCTCCCGCATCCTCGGGATTGATACCGGCGTGGACAATCTTTTTGCCTGCGCTGGTAACTATGGGGAAACACCATTATTGATCGGCGGCAGGCAGCTGAAATCCATGAATCGGCAGTTCAATAAAGAACGGGCAAGGATGCTGTCCTGCCTGACAGCGGGGCAAGGCTCTTCCCATTCTGCGAAGCAGAGCCGGCGCCTGGATGCCATCCCCTGGAAACGGGAGGCTGTATTGCGTGACTATTTCTACAAAACAGCCCGCCTTTCTGTCCCGGAAATGCAAGGCAGCCCGTGTGGATGTGATCGTCATCGGGCACAACAAGGAGATCAAACAGGAAACAGATATGGGGAAACAGAACAACCAGAACTTCATTTCCATCCCCCATATGCGGGCGGTCAGGATCTTGAAGGAAGTTGTTGCAGGATATGGAAGCCCATCCATCCTCCGGGAAGAGAGTTATACTTCAAAAGCCTCCTTCCTTGATATGGATCCCATCCCGGATCATGGAAAGGGGACTGAGACATCCGTATTCTCCGGGAAGCGTGTCAATCGGGGAATGTACTGGTCGAAAGACGGACGCCTTATCAATGCGGATATCAACGGGGCTCTGAATATTGTCAGGAAAGAATACCCGGACGCATTCCAGGACACTGGAGATCTTTCCTATCTGACAGGGACGGTTGAGCGGATCATCAGGAATGAGATCTGCGGAGTAAAATCTGGCAGGGAGCCTTCAGGGAAACGCCGCGTGCCGTCTGCAGCGAGGAAACTCAACCGGAGGGAACACTGTTACAGGAAGCGGATGTATGAAAAACTGTTCACCGGGATGTCTGCACGTAAGCGGATCGAAACAGGGAAATCTGCGGCTATCGCAAAGAACCGTGGGGATCAAGCAGCCTGATCGCAATATAAATGTAAGCCAGTATGCCAAAAGATTAGAATTGATACACGGAGAAAGGAAACGGCTACTGTATATAGCTGGGTATTAGAAGACCAAACAGATAAGGTGATGTTTCAACAAAAAGAAAGTTGCCGACGATTACTTGACAGTAACAACTGCGGAAGGACTGCGGAAACGCTGCGGAAACTCAAGTAGAAAAAGATTGAAAAATATGAAATGAAATGGTAGAATATTTTACAAAGATTTGGATAACGGTGAAGCATGAGTTTGCTAATTGTGAGTTGGATTTTTGAGAAACGAGACTTTATCATCAATGCGTATGAATCATCAAGTAGCCGTCTCAACAAAAAAGAGCTCCCGCAGATACGGCAAGTCTTGTGACGCGGGATGTTCTGGTCGCAGAGTTACTGTCTCATTTCCACAGGCGGGGTCACGGCGGATATCATTAGACTATCGGGAATCGCAGCGTAAACTTGCCTGGGGACAAAGGCGGCTTTCTAGGAAGAGGAGACCCGTAAGGGAGAGGAAAAGTCAAGTAATTACCGCAAGGTAGGTAAGATGATCCATAATCACATAGTCAACCAAAGGGCGGATTATCTGCATAAGACATCGGCCGAGATAGCCAAGCGATACAATGTAATATGTGAATATGCGGTCCATGTCAAACAAAGAGTTTGGAAATGGGAAATCGACGATGAATACAGCTATGGGAAGTCCTGCACATGCTGGCGTATAAACTGGCCTACGGGGGCAAACATTTCATCAAAGTTGACAAATGGTTTCCTTCTTCGCGGATCTGCAACCAGTGTGGGAGGATACACAAGCTGAAATTGTCTGAACGGGTCGATACATGTCCGTGCGGATGTACAACAGACCGTGACCTCAACGTGGCACGGAATATTATAAAAGAAGGGCTGCAGATACTGAAAACAGCTTAATGGAAATGGATTGTAGGGATGGAGCAGCCCGAACCTGACGCTTGTGGACATTGCGTAAAACATTGCGGTTTTGTAGGAGACCGAGCAATGCAGCGGTGGTTGAAGCAAGAAGCCTCAACTTCTATAAGTCGGTGTAGTTCACCAGGGCGGTAATAATTTTGTATAATGGGGATTAAAATGGATTTTTATGAAAAGGAACTAAAGAGAAGAGAAAGTCTTTCTTTAAATGAAAAGACGAAACTTTTAAATGAATTATTGAAGAGAGCAAAATTTTTTGATGAGAATTGGTACTATTTTCTTAGAGGGATTAGATTATACGAAGAAGGTAAAGTTTCAGAAGCAATTAATTTAATGGAGAAGGCATTTTACTTAGAAAAAAATCTTATGTTCTGTCAGTTTATTACTAAAATATATGAGGAAAATAAAGATGAGGTTAATAAAAAACTTTGGCTAAAAAAGAAAAATAACCTAGTTCGTTTTCTTAGGACTGAGGATCAGAATAAATTATTAATTAATCATAAAGAAACTATAAAGAGAAAATTATTAGATCATGCTAATGGTAATTTAACTATAGCTGAACAATATATAAAAAGATATTTTGATAGAAAAGATAATTTGATTGATTCGGAAATTTCTTATATTAAAGTTTTGAAAGAATGGAGTTCCTCAACGCCTTTAATGTATCAAGGTGTGGAACAAAATGAAAATGTTGGGGGCGGCTTTTTTATTCGATGGAAAAATAAGGGAATTGTGATTGATCCAGGTTTGAATTTTGTACAAAATTTGCATAAGGCAAATTTATCTGTTCTAGATATAGATATAGTAATTGTAACACATAACCACATTGATCATAATTCGGATTTGAAAGTTATTCTGGATATAAAGTATCAATGTGAGAGTGCTTTGCAATATTCAAATATAAAACTCAATACATGGGAAAAAGATCAGGTATCTCGATCTATTAGATTTTATGTAGATCATAGTACATATGAAGAACATCGTAAGAATTTTGAAGAAAATAAATGCGATGTAACACAGTTTGATACTATTATTTCACAAAAGGAAAAGCAGCATATAAAGTATAGTGATTCTATAGAAATTCAATATTTTAAAACAATACATATTAACCAAGGGGTATCTTATGGTATTGTTTTAGATTTGAAAAATGGTGATACTTGTAAAAAGATTGGATTTACATCGGATACAAAATATTTTCCTGAATTGCCAGTTCATATGTCTGAAGTTGATTATTTGATTGCAAACTTAAGTGAAATTGAAAAGGCTGATTTATGTAAAAAAGGGTATAAGTATAATCATTTAGGTTATCATGGATGCTGTGACTTGATTTGTCACAATGAGATTTATCCGACATATTTTATATTGTCTGAATTTTGGGGTGGAAAGGGGGATATCCGTCAAGAAATAGCCCAATATTTAAAAATAGATAGTTTGTCGTGTAAAAAAGATATATATATTATAGCAGGTGATACAGAACTCTGTATTGATTTAGAGAATGATAATATACGATGTTCTAAATGTGGTGGATTTGTGCATAGAGATAATATTGCAGTCCAGAATACCGAAGGTAGAAAATTAATATATATATGTAATAGATGTGAAATAAAAAAATAAAATATGAAAGAAGTACTTTTATGGAAAAATCGGAAAAACTATATTTATATATAAAAGAGTGTTTTACCATGGATGTAATGTGTAGCATATTTCTAGAAAATTATGATTATGTCAATCAAGCATATTTTTATTCAGATTTATTGAATAAATTTGATGGCGTTTCAAGGTATTTGTTAGAAGATGATTTATCAGATAATATAACATATAAAAAAATTTCAAATTTGAAAAATAGAGCAGACAATGCAGCTATTGAATTAATTATATACAGATTTATGTCTTATTATTCTAATGTTATTGACAAAAAATATTTATTGGATAAAAAAAAGAAAAGTTTAGATCTGGCTTCGTTAAGTCAAAATTATGCTAATGAAATAAATGATAGAATGATATTAACAAAACAATTTACTGAGACTTTAGAACAAGATCTTGATGATAAGAAAGCATCTGTTGATTTTTTTCTATGTGCTGTGAAGAAATTAAGGGAATATGAAGAAACTATATATAAAATGATTATGAAAAAATAATTAGGAGGTTAAAATGATAACTGTAGAATCCAGTAAAAAATCAACAGATTTAATGTTAAAATTGATGAATACTTTTAGGGAAAAACCTATTACATTACAAGGGTTTAAGAATCAACGGGCAATGGAAGTAAAGAGTAACAAAGCGTCCTATGATAGTTCAACAGGAGGATTGGTACCATTTAGTACACCTTCCGAAATTTCAATACATAAAGGCTGTATGACCTCAAAGGAAATTATTGAAATATTAGATGAGGAAGGATAATTATGAGTGCATATGAGAGCATACTAGAAAATGTCAAAGTCGATGAAAACACCTTTATTGAATTAAAAAAACAATGGGCAGAAGAAACAATTATTATTCTAGAGCAGTATAGAGAGCAGATTCATATGATCAGGAAAATTAATAATAAATTAAGAGGAAAAGAATATTTTCCACCAGTGACAAATTACAGAGATGCACTATTTCATTATAAACTTGCCTATGAGAGTGATAATATTGTTACTTTGATAGAACAAAATAATTCTATAATGGAGCATCTTCATAGAGCAGTCAAGGATGGAATTACAGAAATTATTCGGACAATAACAAATGAAATTTCTGATTTTTATGAAAATCAAAAAGACGATATTACACATATCGAAGAAAATTCCTATCTTCAACATATCATTCATCAATTAAAGGAGAAGGAATTAGAGATAAGACTATATTCTTTAGAAATAAAAAGACCATTTGATAGTATAGAATATTTTGAGAATTTTGTAAAACAAATAGGAGAAATAAAAACTCTTTTGTCTTCCGATGAATGGTATAAAGATATAAATCAGAAATTGACGTTTTAATAGCGAGACTATATTTGATATACCTGTACCTGAAGGAAGTGGATTCCCTGGCCCTTGCCAATGTGCAGATGAATCTGCAGCGGGCGTTCCGGAACTGTTTTAGAAGCAGGCACTGCCGGTTCCCGGTGTTCAAGTCCGCAAAACGCAGCCGTAGGTCCTATACTACCAATAACCAGAAGGGAACTGTAGCGGTCTATGACTGTGGGATCCGTCTTCCGAAAGCCGGTGTTGTCAAAGCAGTCATCCCCTGGAAGCTGGATCCAGAATGGAAGGTGAAATCCGCGACAGTCTCCCAGGATGCGGATGGGAAGTATTATGCTTCGGTCCTGTTTGAGTTTGAAACGGTTCCGGTCTCTGTGACGGAAAATATTTCCTGCACAAGGGGTCCGCCGCGATAGCCAAGCGGTACGACGTCGTGTGCGTGCAGGAGGAGCATATCTCCCAAAAGATACAGGACCGCCCTTACAGGGTGTACCGGAGATCGGTGTATGACTGCGGGTGGGCTATGTTTATCCAGATGCTCACTTACAAGCAGGAGGAGAAAGGGCATATCCTCATCAAGGTCAGAAGAGATTTTGCCTCCACACAGATGTGCAGCGCCTGCAGGTACGTCAACGAAGCGCTCTCGGGCAACGACCGGATCCGCAGATGGACCTGCCCCTGCTGCCATACGCCGCATGACCGGGACCAGAACGCTGCGGTCAACATCAAAAATGAGGGCCTGCGGATGTTGTGTTCCGCATGCCCCCCCCATTTGGTAGGGCAGGGACTGCCCGAACCTGACGCTTGTGGACATTGCATAAAACATTGTGGTTTCGAAGGAGACCGGACAATGCAGCGGTGGTTGAAGCAAGAAGCTCCGACTTCTACTTCTGTAAGTCGGGGTAGTTCACAGCATAGAAAAAACCACCCTCAATAACTTTGGCACAGTTAGGGGGGCATTTTCTATGTTTCCTTATTGGGTCAACCACTTTGTGGGCGGTTATTCCTTTAGACATATTATAGACTAGATGATACAATAATGCAAATGGTTTTTGGAAAGGCATTGGGCAAAGTTACTGTCAAGTAATCGTTGGCAACTTTCTTTTTGATTTATCTTTTTGTTGAAATAGCTTTGTTTCTACACTGGTTTCTAATATCCAGCCATGTGCAGCAATCGCTTTCTCTCTCCCTGTATCTTTCCGT
>DXEG01000040.1 GCA_019115125.1 Candidatus Blautia faecipullorum | reverse complement strand
AGAGCAGAGGACTGAAAATCCTCGTGTCGCTGGTTCGATTCCGGCTCTGGGCATTTCTTTCTGAAAAGAATTCTTTTCAAAAGAATATGCAGGTTAAAGAAACTGAGTATTTTATGAATTTCATATGGGGTATTAGCTCAGTCGGTAGAGCACTTGACTTTTAATCAAGTTGTCCGGGGTTCGAATCCCCGATGCCTCACTCATATCAAAGTTATCCTAAGACGAAAAACAGTCTTTCCAAGTGGAAGGACTGTTTTTCTGTTATAAATGAAACATTTAACTTCAATTCTTTTTGAAGCTGCTGTAAAAACAGCTTAAAGGTGCCTGAAAACATTTGATATTTTTCCAGACAATGCATAAGCTGGATTTCTGCCAGGATTCTTGAACTTAATAATGGATATTATGAACCGGCACCTTTTGTTTGCTTTACTTAAAGCAGAGAGAAGGGAATTGCAGTACTGGGGGAGTATTTATCTGACGGAAGAGGAAATGGAGCAGATCAATGCTCTGGACCGGAATGAAAAGCACGACTGGTATTGAATCATTTTCAAAAAAATTTTTCAGGAGGTTCTATTCGGAGCCGCGCGGTAATATATTTCTATTACTTGTGTAGCATAGGGAAGTGCGCAGCCCTGGAGCTGGACATGTATCAGAAAGAAGGAGGACCTTTATGAGAAAAATCAAAGAATATTTTCATATGATTCTTACAGCGTTTGTTTGTCTTGCAGTGAGCCTGTTTTCCAAAAAGTCCATGAAAGACCCGGCGGGAGAAAAACAGGCTGTATCTTCTTCTGTAAAAACTTATCAGGCTTCAGGATGTGGGGAAAATAAAAATTATAGGGCAGAAAAAAGCAGAGAAAGAGGTTTTGCTCGCTTCAGTCCGGGCGATTATCTGAAAAAGGTCTTTTTCTGGCTTCAGGGTCCGGGTGATATTCCTCTGCCGGATTAAAAGATACATGGATCACACAGATTTCACTGTCCGTCCCGATACGCATGGCGGGGCCCCAGATTCCCGCGCCGGAAGTGACAATATTATGCATGCTGCCTTTTTGAAGGTATCCGCATGAATTTTCCCAGAATAACCGGGTGAAGAGATTTCCGGGAAAAATCTGCCCGTCATGGGTATGTCCGCAGAGGTCCAGGTCCGCTCCTGCCTCTGAGAGCTCTTTCAGCTCTTTTGGCTGGTGATCCAGAACAATGACAGGCTTCCCCCTGTCCAGCTTATTTATAAGCTGGGCGGGGGTTTTTCTATGGCTTCCAAGCTTTTCGGAACGGTCGGGGTCTTCTCTTCCGACAAGGTAAAAGCTGTTATGGATCAATTCCGCTTTTTCTTTCAGAAGCTGAATACCGCTGTTTTTCAGGAAGCTTTCCATTCTGGGATCTTCTATATCCGATGAATTCCGGCGGAAAGTAAATCCGGCCAGTATCGGTTCGCTGAGATCATGATTTCCCCAGCAGGCGTAGACGCCGTAGGTGGATTGTATAGTTTTCAGTACCGCCTGAAGCTCATCAGGGCAGAAAACAGCGTCATATTCATTATCGAATATATCTCCGGCAATACAGACAAGGTCAGCCTGCTGTTCATTGATTTTTTCAACAATTTTTCTGGCATGGTTCAGACCGCTGCAGAAACCAAAATGGCAGTCCGCGATAAGAATGATCTTGAGGGAATCCATACCAGGAACAGATTTGTGGATCGTTACATGATAATTCTTGGTTTTTATCCTGGACGCATGGATAAAGCCGTAAAGACAGAGAAGAAGAACGGACAGAAAACAGGCCGTTCCCGTCAGGATAAAGCTTTCCTTCGTCTGAGTCCAGGAAAGCTTTATGCCGTATTTGAGAATTACGCGGCCGGCGTCCGTCATAAATACGATAATAAGGATGTACATAAAGGCCCCCAGAAAAAATTTTCCGGCGGCATTGAGGAGCCTGCGGAGCATGAGGGGTTTTTTGACCAGAAATCCGGTAAGAAGGCTGGTGGACGCGGCCAGATAAAGTATGATCAGGCAAAGCCGGATGGCAGGATTCTCAAAGAACGGGAAGCATACTGCGGTCCACAGATATATCCAGCGAAATATATAAAGATTTACAAGAATATAAAGAGGGGCAAGAAAAACTGCGGCCATATGAATCCTCCCTGAAATTTACCATTTAATATGCATCAGCGTAATCAACGCCAATAGGAATCCCAAACATCATTATATAATGGAGAGGATCCAATGTCAAAACAGCAGAAAAGTATGGCGCTGCCCTGCTGGATTCTTTGGTCATTTATCATACTGGCCCGTGCATTTTCAGCAAGTGAAAATGCCGGGAGTGGACTGTAACAAAAAACAAGCTAATAAAACAGCGGAAACCGACATATATTAAGACAAAACACATGTGGGAAAAATTATGAGAAAAAAAACAGTATTCTGGTTTTCCGGCATTGCTTTTTTGTGGCTGCTCCCCTATGTTTTTACATTGATCTTGAATGGAATTGATATGGCCTTTCTGAACCGTACGCCGGATGTGGAGGATTACCTTCCCGCGGCGCTTTCCCTTCAGATTCCGGAGGATTATAAGCTGGAGGCTATTGAGGCTCAGGCCGTCATAGCCAGAACGAATCTGTACCGGAAAATGCAGGAAGAGGAGGATATGACAGAGATTCTTGGAGAATGGAGGGAGGAGATAAGAGCAAGCACGGGAAGATGGAAAATACCTGATTCGGTTTATGAAGAAGCAGTGGAGGAGACGGAAGGAAAGATCCTGACGGCCGGAGGAGAGTTAAAGCTTGTTCCATACCATGAGGTCAGCAGCGGACAGACAAGGGACGGGGCATCCGCTTTTCATAGTGAGGAGTATGCTTATCTTAAGTCAGTGGACAGCAGCATGGACAAAGAAGCGCCCTCTTATATCAACAGTACATACATAGCGGTACAGCAGATGCCGTCAGAATTAAATATTAAGGAGAGGGATGAAAGCGGGTATATTGTCAGTCTGGACGTAGAGGGAAATATTCTGGAAGGGGAATCCTTCGCTCAGGGGATGGGATTGTCTTCCTCTGATTTTACCATACAGAGGATAGGAGAGGAGATCCGGTTTCTCTGCAAAGGCAGAGGACATGGACTGGGATTTTCGCAGTATGGGGGAAATGAGCTTGCAAAAGAAGGGAGTACCTGGGAAGAAATTCTGGAGATCTATTTTCCGGCTATGGAGCAGACGGATTATATGGAGCTTTTCATGTAAGCAGGAAATTTTTTCCAAAAGACATCCCTTATTTAAAAAAAAGTGAATAGACCTATATATTCTGGACACCCTATAAATACAGAAATGATTATAGCAGAGGTGAAAAGAATATGACAAAAAACAAAATTGTAAAATACGCCGCCAACACTGCTCTTCTGGCAGTTCTTGCCGCAGCCGGAATTGGAGTCTATCAGTTAGGAACGGCCCCCTCCAGGGATGAAAGCATTAAGGAGGAAGCTGAATTTCAGCCAGTGGAGCTGGAAGGAGACACAGAAGAGCCCATGGTAGACGCGGGAGCCAGCCAGGTAGAGGCAGATATGGAAAACGCTTTGGAGGGAGATCTGGCGGGAACAGGTGTTATGGAAAGTGAGGCGGAGGAGCCGGATTCAGGTGAAATTGACGTATCCATAGAAGAAGCGTCTGAGGCTGGCTACGATGGGACAAAGACCTCGGAAACAGGGAGTGATCTGACGGCAGACGCATCGGAAGTCACAGATGTTTCCGCGATAGCCGCAAGTATCCCGGAGCTGAGCTTTTCAGAGGATACGTTGATGGACTGGCCGGTAAACGGGAATATCCTTCTGGATTATAATATGGAACAGACTACTTATTTTCCCACACTGGATCAGTACAAATTAAGTCCGGCTATCGCGGTGCAGGCGGTTGAGGGAGCCCCGGTGATTGCTTCTGTGCCTGGATCCGTATATTCCATTGAAGAAAACGCCCAGACAGGAACCACGGTAACGATGGAGATCGGAGACGGTTATCAGGCTATTTACGGGCAGCTTACGGATCTTACAGTGGCAGAAGGGGATACCGTAGAACAGGGAGCGACGATCGGATATATCGCGGCTCCTACGAAATATTACAGCAAAGAGGGAAGCAACCTTTATTTCGCCATGAAAAAAGACGGAGAGCCGGTAGATCCTATTATGTATCTGCCATGAGTAAATGAATTTCCCTGTATTCACAAAATCAGAAAATGAACGTATAATAAAGCAGGTGGGAATAAAAATCCGCAGCCGGAAGATATCCTACCTGCTTTTCTGTCTGGGAAAATACCTGTTTTGTCCGGCTGCTTTTTATAGATACAGGGACGGCTGCTGCTGCACAGCGCCGGCGGCTGTCCTTTACATAGATCAAGCGTCCGAGGAAGCAGGGGCCTGAGGTTTTGGAACAGACAGCAGAAAGGAATAGAGATGAATTACACATATATGGTGCAGTGCGCGGACGGAAGCCTGTATACGGGCTGGACGAGCTGCCTTCAGAAGCGTATGAAGGCGCATAACGGCGGAAAAGACGGGGCAAAATATACAAAAGCCAAAGGCCCGGTCCAGCTTGTATATTATGAAGGATATGCCTCCAAAGAAGAAGCTATGAGGAGGGAATGTGCTATTAAGAAGCTTACCCGAAAAGAAAAGTTAAAGCTGATGATATTTACGGAAGAGTAAAAAAAGAGCGGGACAGCTCCGGGTAAAGGAACTGTCCCGCCTGTGCCCTCGTAGCTCAGTACAGAGAGGATTTGCGTATTTTTCTGTCAGACAGGCATGGTAGAAACGAAGAAATACATAACAATAAAGTGGCAGGCGCTTCCCAGCATAATGAATACATGGAAAATCTCATGAGAACCGAAGTTCTGATGTCTGGCGTTAAAAAGAGGAAGCTTCAGTCCGTAGATCACCCCTCCTATGGTATAGATGATACCGCCAGCCAGAAGCCAGCCGAAGCCTGCTCTGGGAAGTGAATGGAAAATAGGGACAAAAGCCAGTACGCACAGCCATCCCATTCCGATGTATAGTACGGATGAGAGCCATTTCGGACAGTTGATCCATAAACCTTTCAGCAAAATCCCCAGGAGGGCGATGCCCCATACAAGTCCGCACAGAATGTATCCTGTTTTATTATGAAGGGCGATCAGGCAGACAGGAGTATAGCTGCCCGCGATCATAATAAAGATCATCATGTGATCCGCCTTGCGGAGCCTGCGGTTTACCTTTTCTGTGGAATCTACAGAATGATAAATAGTGCTTGCCGTGTATAATAAAATCATGGTCAGGATAAAGACCGCAAGAGCGAAAATATGAAGGGTGTCCGCGCTTCTGGCAGCCCTGATAAGAAGGGGAGCCGCGCCGGCCGCGGCCAGAAGAACGGCTATCCCGTGAGTAATGGCGCTCCATGGATCTTTCAGTTTTATTTTCATCAGTTTCGCCTCCTAAGATTAGTAGATAATAAAAATATATAATGTAGTTTTGAAAACTATGTATTAAGTATATGAGAACTATACCACAAAAATTCATATTAGAAAAGACTTTTCACAGTTTTTTTATAATTTTTTGTAACAGTTCAGCATTCCCTTAGGCAAAAGGGAGAAATTTAAAAAGATTTTTACGGTCGTTATTCACAGAAACAGGGCCCATTCCATCCCATAAAAGATGAAAAAGCTTTTCTGTGGATAAGTTTTTTCT
>DXEG01000039.1 GCA_019115125.1 Candidatus Blautia faecipullorum | reverse complement strand
TAAAACAATATTATGTGGAATATGAGGAAGATGGAAACAAATATAAAATGTGGGTTGAAATGATCAGAACGGCCAGAGGGCGTTGGAAGATAGAAAACGAAGGCTTCAACAACCAGAAGAACGGGATCTATGACATAGAACATTTAAACAGCAGGAACAGCAATGCAATGAAGAACCATTACTTGCTAACGCAGGTGGCAGATATCATTATGCAGATATATCTTGTGTGGAATCCGCTGAGGAAAGAAATAAAACAGAGTATAAAAAATACATCTTCAAGGTTATTGGAAAGTTTTCGACACCACTCCATAACGGATGAAGATGTATTTTACACCCAGAGATACACAACAGTGTATCTCGAATAACAAAGCAATTATACAACAGGTGGTGATGAAATGGAATAGAAAAATTAATTAAATATCCACAAGAATGAAAGGATGGGTGAACCATACTCATGGAATGTGGATAACTCATCTGGATTTTGTTGTATATGTATTTTATATCACACAAATATAAGATCAAGATGAAAAACGATTGATTTTTAATTTTATTCTTTACCACTCACACCAGCAGTGGTTTCGTTGACTTGCCTGCCGTCTTGGGGTAGTATAAAAATACGAGTTTACGCTTCTATCCAATATGTTATGCAAAGATTTGATATTTCGGCAGAGTTTGAGTCATATGTGAACGACTACAAAATGAATCTGTTTGAGATAGCATATTTAACACATGAACAAGTAGAAATGTTCCAGAGTGATTTCCGGGTTATTGTGGACTATTTTGTTCAAAAGCAGGTAAAGATGATTATAATGCAGAACCGCAAGAGTTAAAGCACATCCAGGAAACTTTACAATTGCTTAGTGTGATGTCAAACGACTAGACTTTTTTGCCCCGGTGGTTACGTTCCAACTTACTGGAAAATCAGTAGGATGGACAGAACCATCGGTTTTTTCTTATTTATATGGCAAGCGTTGGGTGATGGTTGGCACCATTACCGGAGCGAAATCAAGCGTCACGCGTGGTACGCTGATTGAAAGTAACGCAGCAGGACGCAAAATTTACTCTTTATCGACCGTGTGTGCTCTTGCAAAGTGAGGGTAGCTATAGTATTGCTATATCTATTATCCTTGCAGAATATTCCCCCCTATAGGTGCCCCAATAATTTACAGACAATGCTGACTTGAAAAAGTAAAATCCAGTGCAGGACTAAATTCCACATCCCATTTAAAAACTGCTTGTTTTATTTATTTTTATGGGACAGCTGGTCGTAAATCTGTTATAATGATAACAACCTCACATAAAATAACGGAAATAGAAGCATAGCAAACAAGCCGCTGGAGATTCAGTGTGCGAGACTGAATTCCACCTGCTATGTAAAAAAAGTGTGAAATGCTTGTTTCCGGTCTGACAGCAGATTTTGTGTGTTAGTTAACGGTTATAACGAATCAGCTCAGGCGTCAGGTTCACCTCGTCCGGTGGAACTGGTCTGAGCTGAAGTGCTTTTAAAGTGCTTTCCCCATATGTCCATAAAGCAGCTTCATATGGCGTATGCCCGCCGAGGCTCTCCCTCGGCATAGAGTTGATGTGGTTTACGATTAGGTTCACATCCCATTGTGTCAGGAATTCAAAACTGGTCCCCTTTGGAAGGACCATACGGAGCAGGGTGTGGGCATTTTCAACACCACCTTTCTGCCCGCTGCGCATGGGATCACAATAGTAAATATGTGAGCACTTTTCTCCATATATGCCAGTTTCCAGAGGCTCCGGGCTGCCAAACTCGGCGCCCCGGTCTGTAAGGATCGTATGGAACAGGAGATGAAAATCGGTACCCAGACGTTTTTTGAGCCAGTCGAAAATAGCACGGACAGAAGCAGTCGTGCAGCGGTCCATCATGTAGGCAAGGAACAGCTTTTCCTTGCGCAGGTAGAACGTGAGGAGCACCCTTTTTGAATCCCTGGAAGAATGTACGGTATCCATTTCAGCAGTACGTTCTATCCGGTCGGGATCGATCAGGAGGAAGTCGCTGTACATGCGCCCGGAAAACACTTCACGATTGGTAATCTGTGTCTTATGGCATTTGCGTGGGGGGAATTTTTGCTTCCGTTTCAGGTCGATGTTCCTGGAGGTAAAAAGCCCCTTGTCAATGTATGTGTAGATGGAACGGACCGACAGATCCAGTTCCGGATGGTTTGTGACGATCTGGTAGGGGGATTGTCCCTGGTATATCAGGTGGGAAACAAGCCTGTCTTTCTCGAGCAGTTCTTTTTTGGTCATGTTAATGCCAGCTCTGCAGCTGGAAAGAAGCTCGCGGTATTTGCGGTCAGCAAAACGGGCATCATAGACATACTTGTGTGCAATGGTGCATTTGTGGATCACCTTATCACAGCCGTTACAGACATAAGGGGCTTGATCCAGACGCCTGCAGCGTTCCCTGATGAAATCCCTGCAGGTCTGGTTGCAGGTGGGGCAGGAGGTGCATTTGATGCCGCAGAGGATGATCTTGTCACAGGCATTGGTCTTACGGCAATGGTATCGATGGATACAGAAGTTTTTGGCGTTATAAAAAGTGCCTTTGTGATACCAGTCGCTGAGACGGTGTTTCCTCACCTCCTTGGAGATAGTGGTGGATCCTTGCAGAGGAAGCGGGCAATGTCTTTAAAAGAAGTACCATTGGAAAGAGCTTTTTCGATGTAGAGGCGTTCTTCCAGGGTAAGATGCTTTTGGTTTCCAGGTATTAAATTGCTCATAATAATCTCCATTCCGCCGCCAAGTCGGCGGCACAAATAGTAATGAAAGTGTTTCACACCTTCAAATTTTCGTGTTACAATAGACTTAATTATTAAAGCATCCCGGCATCAGTATTAGATGCACCCACCCGTTTGTTTATTGATGTGCAAGTGCGCCTCTCTACTTAGATGGGAATACTCTTAAATCGGTTCACTGTGTGAGCCTGTTTTTTGTATCCATTCCACGATTTTTTCTTAATTTATTTTTTTTACAGTATCTCCTTCTAGTGCTGTCAGAAGGTAACGTAATCATAACAGCAATATATGAAAGAGTAAAACCTATTTGTACAAAAGTAAACTCCACAGGGATATGGGGGTGCGGAATTTAAAATTTCATTTTAGGATTTACAGACAATTCAGCGGACCGGCTTGACTGCCCTGCGGCTTTATAGTAAATTGAAAACATAACAGGTGATTTATGCCCTTTTATTGTCTGTTGGAGAAATCCAAGGAGTTTAGAAATGAAAGAACTATTTATTGACACACGAGGAGCCATTGACGTCGGAAAGGAGTGTAGGAGATAATGGAGAAAAAACTCCCGGTTGGAATTGAAAATTTTGAAGAATTTTCGGCTGAGAATTTCTATTATGTGGATAAAACCCTTTTCATTGCGGAACTTTTGCGGAATTGGGGAAAAGTAAACTTATTTACCCGTCCCAGACGTTTTGGAAAATCCCTGAACATGAGTATGCTGAAGTGCTTTTTTGAGGTCGGGAGCGATCCGGCGCTGTTTGATGGATTGAAGATCATGCAGGAAAAAGAGTTGTGTGAAAAATATATGGGAAAGTTCCCTGTGATTTCTATCAGCCTGAAAAGTGTGGATGGACGAAACCTTGAGTCGGCATCCGCGGCGTTACGGACTGCGATTGGGAATGAGGCGCTGAAATATCAATTTTTGCTGGAAAGTAAAAATCTTACTGATACAGAAAAGGCTTCCTATAGCCGCCTGATCAAAGTGGGAGCAGAGACCAAAGCTATCTATGATATGACAGAAAACGTGGCGGAGGCAAGTCTGAAAACGCTCTCTCAGCTTCTGGCCAAGCACTATAACCAGAAGGTTATCCTTCTGATTGATGAGTACGACGTTCCTCTGGATAAAGCATTTCAAGCCGGTTACTATGATGAAATGGCAAATCTTATCCGTAATCTGCTTGGAAATGCTTTAAAGACAAATGACAGCCTTTATTTTGCTGTCCTCACCGGATGTCTGCGGATTTCAAAGGAAAGTATTTTCACAGGCCTTAATAATCTGAAAGTGCACACGATTTCAGATGTCCGGTATGATGAGTTCTTTGGCTTTACTGATACAGATGTGAATGAATTATTGAAGTTTTATGGTCTGCCTGCATACAAAAGTGTGTTCCAGGATTGGTATGACGGGTACCGCTTTGGAGATGTGGATGTATATTGTCCATGGGACGTTATCAATTATTGTGATCAACTGCTGGCTGATCCGGAAGCTGAGCCAGAGAATTACTGGGCCAATACCAGCGGAAATGATCTTATCTGCCGCCTGCTGAAGAAGGCAAATCAGACCACACGAAGTGAAGTTGAACAGCTGATAAACGGCGAAGCAATTATAAAAACCATACGGCAGGAGCTGACATACAGGGATGTTGAAGGTTCCATTGATAATATCTGGAGTGTCCTTTATTCCACAGGATACCTGACTGGACGCGGCCGCCTGCCGGGAAAACAGATAAAGCTGGCCCTTCCAAACCGGGAGGTACGGGAACTTTTTATTGATTTGGTAAAAGACTGGTTTGAGGAAACGACACAGGCAGATTCCGCGAGGATCAACCGCTTCTGCGCGGCGTTCCCAGATGGCGATGTGCAGACAATTCAGGAGATGCTTTATGATTACCTGTGGGATTCCATCAGCGTACGGGATACAGCAGTACGGACAAACATGAAAGAAAATTTTTACCACGGTATGCTGCTTGGATTGCTTAGAAGTCAGGGAAGCTGGATGGTCATGTCCAATGCGGAGACCGGGGAAGGCTATAGCGACATATCCATCCAGACGCCGGATCGGGTTGGAATCATCATTGAATTGAAATATGCGAATAACGGAAACCTGGAAACTGCCTGCAAAGAGGCCTTAAATCAGATTGAAGAAAAGAAGTATGAGGAAGGGCTAAAGCGCCGCGGCATGAAAAAGATGATCAAATATGGAATCGCGTTTTATGAGAAAGAGTGTATGGCTGTAATTGCGTAAACGGGGAGGGAAAATAAAAGCGGTTACATACTATAGAATACCCCACACAACCTTCTTGACAAACCCCGGCTTCTGCCCTACTATGAAAAATAGATTACGAAAAACACAAAGGAAAGGAGCCTCTCTATATTATGGAAAAGAAAGTGATTCATGCAGCGCTTCTGGGCCTGGGTACCGTGGGAACAGGCGTATATAAGGTGCTGAAGGCACAGAGAGACGAGATGGAAGCCAAACTGGGAAGTGTGGTGGAGATCAAAAAGATTATGGTGAGAAATCTGGAGAAAGCCGCGGCCAAGGTGGATGATCCCTCTGTATTGACGAATAGCTGGGAAGAGATCGTCAGTGATCCGGATATTGATATTATCATAGAGCTGATCGGCGGCATTGAACCCGCCAGAACCTATATTCTTTCTGCGCTGGAGTCCGGAAAGCATGTGGTATCCGCCAACAAAGATCTGATTGCCGTTCATGGCAAGGAGCTTCTGGATATGGCGGAGTCTCACCAGGTGGATTTCCTGTTTGAGGCAGCGGTGGCAGGAGGGATTCCTATTATCCGCCCGCTGAAGCAGTGTCTTGCGGGGAACCACATGAAAGAGGTTATGGGAATTGTAAACGGTACGACGAATTTTATTCTTACCAAAATGACACAGGAGGGAATGGAGTTTCAGGAGGCTCTTGATCTGGCAACAGAGCTGGGCTATGCGGAAGCGGATCCCACTGCGGATATTGAAGGGCTGGACGCGGGAAGAAAGGTGGCGATCCTTGCTTCTGTAGCCTTTAATTCCAGAGTAGTGTTTGACGATGTATATATAGAAGGCATTACGAAGATCACTTCCAGAGATATATTGTATGCAAAGGAGATGGGCTGCGACATCAAGCTTATCGGTATGGCAAGAAATACCGTGGACGGAATAGAGGCTTATGTGTGCCCCATGCTTCTTCCAAGCTCTCACCCGCTTTCCTCAGTAAATGATTCCTACAATGCGGTTTTTGTCCAGGGAGACGCTGTAGGGGACGCCATGTTCTACGGACGGGGCGCGGGAGAGCTGCCCACGGCCAGCGCGGTTGTCGGAGACGTCTTTGACATTGCCCGCGATATAAAAACGAATTCCAGCGCAAGGATCGGATGTACCTGTTATAAAAATATTCCTGTGAAAAAGATGGCTGACACCTATAGCCGTTATTTTTTGCGACTGAAGGTGGAGGATCGCTGCGGCGTTCTGGCGGAAATGACGGCGGTATTCGCAAAATACCATGTAAGTGTGGCGCAGATCATCCAGAAGGAGACGAAGCCGGGAGAAGTGGCCGAGGTAGTGGTGATCACAGGCGACGTGCGGGAAGGGGATTTCCGTACCGCTATGGAAGAGCTTTCCGGCAGGCAGTGTGTTCATAAGATTTCCAGTATGCTGAGAGTGTATGGCCAGTAGAAGCACAGGCCAGTACGAAAAACAGTCAAAAAATCCTTGAAAATTTTTATATTTTTGGTACTATATTTAAGAGGGAAAAAGTTATATACAGGATATTTTCCCGGATGCCAAAATATGTATCAGAATACTCCGCGTTCCCGAGGGACTGTGGAGAAACAATACAAAAAAGGAGAACATTATGAGCAAAAAACCAACTGTTTTAATGATTCTTGATGGTTACGGACTGAATGAAAAGCATGACGGAAACGCCGTTTATGAGGCGAAGACTCCGGTCATGGATAAATTGATGGCAGAGTATCCTTTTGTAAAGGGAAATGCCAGCGGACTCGCGGTGGGTCTTCCGGAAGGTCAGATGGGAAATTCCGAGGTGGGCCATATGAATATGGGCGCGGGACGCATTGTATATCAGGAGCTTACCAGAATCACGAAGGAGATCAACGACGGAGACTTCTTCAAGAACGAAGCGCTTCTGGCAGCAATGAAAAACGCGAAGGACAACGGCTCCGCGATCCATTTTATGGGACTTCTGTCCGACGGCGGCGTTCACAGCCATAACACCCATCTTTACGGTCTTCTTGAAATGGCCAAAAGAGAAGGGGTGGAGAAGGTTTATGTTCACTGCTTCCTGGACGGACGTGATACACCTCCCGCGTCCGGCAAGGGTTACATCGAAGAGCTGGAAGCGAAAATGAAGGAGATCGGCGTAGGCCGGATCGGCGTTGTATCCGGACGTTATTACGCTATGGACCGTGATAACCGCTGGGATCGTGTAGAACTTGCTTACAAGGCCCTCACGAAAGGCGAGGGTGTGAAGGGTACTGACGCGGCGGAAGCGGTTCAGGCATCCTATGATGACGGAAAGACGGACGAATTTGTGCTTCCTACTGTAATCGAGCAGGACGGCAAACCAGTGGCTGTAGTTCAGGATAAGGATTCCGTCGTATTCTTTAACTTCCGTCCTGACCGTGCCCGCGAGATCACGAGAGCCTTCTGTGATGATGAATTTAAGGGCTTTGACCGTGAGAAACGTCTGGATCTTACCTATGTATGCTTCACAGATTATGACGAAACAATTATGAATAAGCTGGTTGCTTTCCACAAAGTACAGCTTCACAATACCTTCGGCGAATATCTTGCGGCGCATGATATGACTCAGGTTCGTATTGCGGAAACAGAGAAATACGCCCATGTAACCTTCTTCTTTAACGGAGGAGTAGAAGAGCCGAATAAGGGAGAGGACCGGATCCTTGTGAAATCTCCCAAGGTGGCTACCTACGATCTTCAGCCCGAGATGAGCGCTCCCCAGGTATGCGATAAGCTTGTGGAGGCGATCAAATCTGACAAATATGACGTAGTGATCATCAATTTCGCGAATCCGGATATGGTTGGCCATACCGGCGTGGAGAATGCGGCGGTCAGCGCTGTGGAAGCAGTGGATGAATGTGTGGGAAGAGCAGTGGAAGCCGTGAAGGAAGTGAACGGACAGATGTTTATCTGCGCCGATCATGGTAACGCGGAACAGCTTGTGGATTATGAGACAGGTGATCCGTTTACTGCTCATACGACAAATCCGGTACCGTTCATTCTTGTAAATGCAGATCCGAAATATGGTTTAAGAGAAAACGGCTGTCTGGCAGATATTGTTCCCACTCTTATTGAGCTGATGGGAATGGAGCAGCCGGAGGAGATGACAGGAAAATCTCTTCTTATCCAGAAATAAAGTTAAAAAATAATAAATACGGCCGCAGAGTGAATTTTGCTCTGCGGCTGTTCTGCGTTCAGCGGACTGGCCGTCAAAGCCCGCTGTCTTTTTCAAATTTCTTCAAAGGATAAAATGTATAATGCAGGATACAATAAAAACTAAGGGATTTGATATTATAATATATAGTACAAATATAGAAAAGTATGCTATAATAAAAATGTTCTGGAAAAATATATTTGCCGGAACAGATGGTTGTATTGATAGGTTACAGTCGAGGAGAACAGTTTGATGAGCAGCAAAGAAAACAGAGAAAACATTCCGGCAGGTTCCGCCGATGGCACATCGGAGATTGAAAAAAAGATTAACGCGGCCATGGATAGGATTACAGAGGATTTTCCGGATGAGACAGCCGATGAAGGAGCTGCTGCAGACGGCGGCGGCCCGGAAGACGAAGAATATGAAAATGAAGAATACGATTCGGAAGGGTATGACGCCGGGGAGGACGGCGAAGAGTACGATTCAGAGGAGTATGGGACCGAATCCTATGATTCGGAGGAAGACGGCGGAGAATACGGTTCAGAAACTCAGGAAGCAGAAGATGACGATTCTGATGAATATGAGGAAGGCGATCTGGAAGAGGACGCATACGAAGACGAGCCTTCAGCTCCTTTGAGAAGCAGAAATAAATCGGCGCGTCCTGGGCCGGTAGTGTATGTTCCGATGGATGATCTGGACGAGGACATGCCTCTTCCCTCCGAAAAAAAGAAAAAGAAACATAAAGGCCTGAAAATTACAGGTTTTCTGCTGCTTATGCTGGTGGTTCTCGCCGGCTGCGCATATGGCGGGATCTCCTATTACTACTCATACCGCTTTTTTGAGGGAACGTGGATCAATGGGATCAACTGCTCGGGAAAGACCGCTTATGAGACGGAACTGGCTCTCGCGGATCAGATCCAGGATTATTCCATTCAGGTAATGGCGAGGAATCAGGAACCGCAGACGATCACAGGGGAGCAGATCAATTATCAGTACCTGTCCAGCGGCGAGGTTCTGAATCTTTTGAAGCAGCAGAAGCCGTATGAATGGATAAAAGGCTTCTATGAGCAGAGCAGCTATACGGTATCATCTAATACGTTTTATGATAAAACACTGCTTCAGAATCAGGTGACTTCCTTAAACTGTGCAAAAGCAGAAAATCAGGTGGAACCGGAGAATGCCTATGTCGCTTTTAAAGATAATCAGTTCCAGATCGTTCCGGAAACCGAGGGAACGAAGCTGAATGTCAAGCAGGCATATCAGATTCTTGACAAGGCAGTAGCAGAAAATCAGACTTCTGTGGATTTTGGCGCCTCTTCTGAGGCATATGTTTCCGCGGCGGTGACGAAGGACGATCCGGAGCTTCAGTCCGCGCTGGAAGCCTGCAACAACTATACTAAGGCCAGCATCACCTATACCTTCGGCGATCAGACAGTAACTCTTGACGGCAATACCATCAAGGACTGGCTGCAGTTTGACGAGAAGGGACAGCTCCTTTTGGACGACGCAAGCTTTCAGCAGCATATCGCGGATTATGTCGCCCAGATTGCCCAACAGTACAATACCGTGGGAACTGAGAGAGAATTCTACACGACCAGCGGCCGGACAGTATATGTTTCCGGATCCGCATATGGATGGGCGATCGATCAGAGCGCTGAAGCGGCTCAGCTCGCTCAGGAAATCCAGTCAGGGGCCCAGGTCACCAGGCAGCCGGCATATTCACAGACGGCGAATTCATACGGGGTCAACGATCTGGGAGACACTTATATCGAAGTGGATCTTAGCGCGCAGCATATGTATTATTACCAGTCCGGCTCTCTTATTTTTGATTCTGAGTTCGTATCGGGCAATATGAGCTATTCTGACAGACAGACGCCTTCAGGTATCTATACTCTTTATTATAAGAAGAGTCCGGATGTGCTCCGGGGAACGCAGAGACCTGACGGATCATATGAATATGAAGAACCGGTGGATTACTGGATGCCGTTCAATGGAGGAGTAGGTTTCCACGATGCGCCGTGGAGAAGTGATTTTGGAGGAGACATCTATCTTACCAATGGCTCTCACGGCTGTATCAACCTTCCGCCTGAAAATGCGGCTGTGCTTTACAGCATCATACAGTATAATGTACCGATTGTTTGTTTTTACTAAATAATATCCCGGCGGAAAGATGTGAAGCTTTCTGCCGGGAAAGAAAAAGGCAGGATAAGAAGATGATGGGAAGAACGTTTGACTTTGTGCTTGCGGGGGCGGCGATTATTGTAGGGATTATGCTTCTGACGGGGCACGGAGATATTTTTTTGAAGGGCGGCAACACACAGCTCCGCAAGGCGAAATATGATGAGAAGAAAATGTCCAAGGGTTCAGGAGTAGCGCTGATCCTTATCGGCCTTGCGACAGGAATCGATTCCTACACTACAGGAGTGGCCGCAAAAATCGGGTATATTGTAGTTTTGGTGCTTATCCTCGCGGGACTGATGTTATATTTGAAGTATAAATGCACAAAATAATAAAGATTTGTGAATAGTGAGAAAAGCCGGGGCGGATTTGTGATAAGAGGTCTGTTTCTGCTTTGAAAAAAGAGCATGGAAGACAGTAATTTTCCATGCTCTTTGCATCTATTATAGGAAAGTGCATCACAAATTGTTCTAAGCCGTAATTACAAGCTTGCCTATAATACGAACGCTCTGCTTTGGATGATTTCTGCGGATTCTCTCGTTATATAAAGAGACGGACAAGATCCATAGGCCTCTCAATACGGTAATCGGGGGCGGGAACCTCTCCGAATCCATAGGAGGCAAATACAAAAGGTACCCCGGCTTTTTGGCAGGAAAGAAAATCGCCCATAGTATCGCCAACATAAACGGGAGCCTTAAGTCCCTGGCGGCGGATGAGGATCGAAAGAGTTTCCGGCTTGTCCGCGCCGGTGTCGCCGTGACAGAGATGTCCCGTGAAATATCTGCCCAGTCCGGAGGCTTCCAGGAAGACTTCAATGTAGCCTGCCTGACAGTTGCTGACAATATAAAGCTGGTATTTCCGGGATAAGGTCTGAAGAGCTTCTTCCAGATCCTCGTAAAGGGGCGCGCAGTGCTTCAGGAGCGCGCGGTGTTCCGCCTGGCAGCAGTTGTCCAGCAGACGAAGCTGTTCCTCCCGGCTGCGGCCGGTAAAAACCTTTTCAGCGATCTGGGGCATGGGACGGCCGAAAAGAGCCTTCAGCTTCTCAACGGTAATGGTAATGTCCATATGCTCTGTGTTATTGAGGTATTCTGTCCAGGCATTTGCCACGATTTCCGTGGAATCCCAGAGTGTTCCGTCTAAATCAAAAATAATACTGTCCATATCGTCATCCTTTCTCCCATATTCTATAGGAGAAAATAGAAAAAAGCAACTGTCTTTTTTGAAGATTTATGGTATGATGGTAGGACAGATAAGGATACTGTTGCTTATACCTGGCATTTCCACCGGATGAAAATGCGCAGGTTATTACGAAAAACAGCCGCGAGGTAGAGTGAAATGAAATATAATCGTACAGTCAGGGCACAGTTTTTAGACCGTCCCAACCGCTTTATCGCTCATGTAGAGCTCCAGGGAAAGGTGGAAACTGTCCATGTGAAAAATACAGGAAGATGCCGGGAGCTGCTGGTTCCGGGATGTGAGATCATACTCGAGAAAAGCGGAAATCCGGCCCGCAAGACCAGATATGATCTGATCAGTGTCTGTAAAGAAGGCCGCTGGATCAACATGGATTCCCAGGCGCCGAACAGGGCCGCGGAGGAATGGCTGAGAGACGGAAGCTTTTTTGATGAGGAACACACGGTATCCCGGGAAAAAAAGCATGGGAATTCCAGATTTGATCTTTATGTGGAAACAGCCTCCGGGCGAAAAGCCTTTGTGGAGGTGAAGGGCGTGACTCTGGAGGAAAACAACATTGCCAGATTTCCGGACGCCCCCACAGAAAGGGGCGTGAAGCATGTGCAGGAGCTGGTTCACTGTATCCGGGAGGGATATGAAGCGTATCTGCTCTTTGTGATCCAGATGAGAGGCGTCAGGCTGTTTCAGCCAAACTGGGGCACTCATGCCGCTTTTGGAAAAGCCGTAGGAGAGGCTCAGAGAGCAGGGGTAAAAGTGCTGGCCTATGACTGCCTGGTAGGAGAAGACAGTCTGGAAATCCGGGATCCCGTTCCCATTGACCTGGAGGAGCCTTTATGCTGAAACAGATTGTCAGCCCTTTGGTGGAATGGTACAGAGAAAATAAGAGGATCCTTCCCTGGCGAGACCAGGATAACGCTTATTATACCTGGGTGTCGGAGATTATGCTCCAGCAGACAAGGGTGGAGGCGGTAAAGCCTTATTTTGAGAGGTTTATAACAGAGCTTCCCGATGTGCGGGCGCTGGCCCTCTGCCCGGAAAAGAAACTGATGAAGCTTTGGGAAGGGCTGGGCTATTATAACCGCGTTCGTAATATGCAGGAGGCGGCCCGGACAGTGACTGTTGAATATGGTGGGGTTCTGCCGGCAGATCATCAGAAGCTGCTTTCCCTGAAGGGAATTGGAAGCTATACGGCGGGAGCGATCGCTTCTATTGCCTATCATATTCCGGTTCCGGCGGTGGACGGAAACGTTCTGAGAGTTATCTCAAGAATAACGGAGAGCCGCGAGGATATTATGAAGCAGTCAGTGCGTAAAAAAATAGAGGAAGAGCTCCTCGCGATCATGCCCGGAGACTGTCCCGGAGACTTTAATCAGGCTCTGATGGAGCTGGGAGCGGTGATCTGTGTTCCCAACGGCTCGCCAAAATGCGGGGAGTGTCCGGCAGCGTTCTGCTGTAAGGCTTACCGCCATGGGACTGTGGAGGAGCTTCCTGTAAAAGCGAAGAAAAAAGAACGAAGACTGGAAGACAGAACAGTTTTAGTGATTCAGGACGGGGACAGGACCGCTATCCGCAGACGGCCCTCAAAGGGGCTCCTGGCAGGTCTGTACGAGCTTCCTAATATAGAAGGCGCTCTGACACAGCAGGAGGCGCTGGAAAGGGTGAAGGAGCTGGATCTGGAGCCCTTGTTCATTAAAGAACTGGAAACGTCCAGGCATATCTTTTCCCATATAGAATGGAGAATGACAGGATATCTGATCAGAGTGGCGTCTCTGGAGCAGATGAAAAATCATGGGCTGCTTTTTGTAGAGAAGGCGCAGTCAGAAAAACAATATGCCATTCCGTCTGCCTTTCGCGCATATACAAAATACATGAAACAGGGAGAAAATCTGTTTACCGCGGCGCGGGATGATAATAAATGAAAATACAGTAAAGAATAAGATATCAAATACCGGAATACACGGCAAAAAGGAGGAAATGCGATGAAACTTTTAAGTATAGCGATTCCCTGCTATAATTCAGAGGCTTATATGCATAAGTGTATCGATTCTCTGCTGACAGGGGGCGAGGATGTGGAGATCCTTGTGGTGGACGACGGCTCCTCGGACCGCACGGCAGAGATAGCAGACGATTACGCGGAGAGATATCCCACCATTGTCAGAGCGATCCATCAGGAAAACGGAGGTCACGGCGAGGCCGTGAACGCTGGAATACGAAATGCCACCGGACTGTACTTTAAGGTGGTGGACAGTGACGACTGGGTAAACGAGGATGCCTACAGGAAAATTCTCAATACTCTTGAGGAGCTGATAAGAGGGCCTCACACCGTAGATCTTCTCATCAGTAATTTTGTTTATGAAAAGCAGGGAGCCTCCAGGAAAAAGGTGATGCAGTACCGTCATTGCCTGCCGTCGGACGAGATATTCGGATGGGAGAGCGTACACATGCACAGAGGCAAATATCTTCTGATGCATTCCATGATCTATCGGACAAAGCTCCTTCATGAATGTGGACTGGAGCTGCCAAAGCATACGTTTTATGTGGATAATATTTTTGCTTTTGAACCGCTTCCCTATGTAAAAAACATGTACTACCTGGATGTGAATTTTTACCGTTATTTCATCGGACGGGAAGATCAGTCGGTAAATGAAAAGGTTATGATCCGCCGGATCGATCAGCAGATCCGCGTAAACAAACTGATGGCGGACGCGTTTCATAAATGCAGATTCGGCAATAACCGCCGCCTTCGCGACTATATGCTCAGCTATCTGGACATCATTACCACTGTTTCCTCCATCATGCTGGTGCGGGCCGGGACGGAGGAGGCTCTGGAGAAGAAAAAAGAGCTGATGGAATATATTCGCGAGCAGGACCGCTGGCTTTACCGCAAACTGCGCTACAGTCTGCTGGGAAGAGCTGCAAATCTTCCCGGAAAAGGCGGACGCAAGATGTTTGTGGCGGCTTATAAGGTCTGCCAGAAATTCTATGGATTTAATTGAATTTGTGTACAGGCTTTTCTTCGTACTTCTCAAAATTTTTATAAGCCCTGGGAAATACAGCCCTTATTTGTTTTTTCTATAGATGGCAGAAATGCAGCCCTTTTTTGTAGCGTGCTTTGTCAAGTGTTTTTTCTTCATGGAATGATAGCTTATATTATGAATACTTAAAGAAATTTGAAATTCCGGAAAAAAAGCCGATCGGTTCTTTTTCAAAAGGAATGAAAATGAAGCTTTCAATCATATGTGCGTTGTCCCATTCTCCGAAATTGCTAATTTTGGATGAGGCAACAACAGGGCTTGATCCAGTTGCGCGTGATGAGATATTAGATCTGTTTCTGGATTTCATTCAGGACGAAACTCATGCGGTTTTCTTTTCTTCACATATAATATCAGACATTCAAAAAATTGCCGATTATGTGATTTTTATCCATCAGGGTAAAGTGATTTTTGAAGAGCAAAAGGATGATCTGATTTACCATTACGGAATATTGAAATGCCGGCGGAGTGAGTTTGTCGCGTTATCCCCGAAAGACTATCTTATTTCCCGTCAGTCGAGCAGTGGAATCGAATGTTTGGTAAAAGATAAGGAAAAGGTAAAGAGAAAATATAAGAATATGATTGTGACCTGCTTCTATTTCAGTTTATTTGCTTTGGCTATGTGCCGCCGCCACTGTTATTTTTTTGTTCTCTATTGTAATCAGCTTTCTGGGATATTCAAGAAAAAAGTAAGGATGCCGGGAATTTATTACCGATTATATGGTACAAAACTTATAATATGATGTATAATGATCAGAGCGCGGATGAATGTGGGGTGAAATTATGCTTGAAAATAAATTGAGTATTACTGATTCAACAGAATTGGCAAGAACAGAAGAAAAAATCAGTAAGCAAAAAGCCATAGAAATGTTTGAAAACGGATTCCTGGAAAAACTGGAGCCAGGTACATATGAAAGTCTTGCGGCCATTCATAAATATTTATTTGACGAGATTTATGAGTTTGCCGGTAAGCTTCGCGAAGTGAATCTGTCCAAAGGCAATTTCAGATTTGCGCCGCTGATGTATTTGGGAGCAGCTTTGCAGAATATTGATAAAATGCCTCAGTCAACGTTTGACGAGATTATTGAGAAATATGTGGAAATGAACGTTGCCCATCCCTTCAGAGAAGGTAACGGAAGAAGCACAAGAATATGGCTTGATCTGATGTTGAAAAAAGAAATCGGTTATGTGGTGGATTGGAGCAAGGTAGATAAAGAAGATTATTTGCTTGCTATGGAGCGAAGCCCAATTAAAGATATTGAAATTAAGCTTCTTTTAAAAAATGCTCTGACGGATAATATTTATGACCGTGAAATTTATATGAAGGGCATCGATCACAGCTATTATTATGAAGGATATTATATTTTTAAGACACAAGAATTTTTGGAAAAGTAACAGCTATTGAAGATTGAAGGAGTGGAGCAAAAGGAAAGGAGGCCGGGGAAAGAAGCAAGAGAAATCTTTACACAAATTTTACAGTCCGGACACTGGAAACTTAACCCGAAGCTTATATACTGAATGAAAAATGTCAAAGTCCGGAGGTTAAATAGATATGATATATTTGGTTGAGGATGACGAAAGCATCCGTGAGCTTGTGGTTTATACGCTGAAGAGCCAGGAGCTTGACGCAAAGGGATTTGAAAAGCCGGCCCAGTTCTGGAAAGAACTGGAGAAGGAGCTTCCCTCCCTGATCCTTCTGGATATTATGCTTCCTGAGGAGGACGGGATCTCAATACTGAAAAAGCTGAGAGCAAGGCCGGATACGAGAAAGCTGCCTGTTATCATGCTGACGGCTAAAGGCAGTGAGTATGATACGGTAATGGGACTTGACAGCGGGGCTGATGATTATATCCCCAAGCCCTTCCGTATGATGGAGCTGATTTCCCGTATCAAGGCGAGACTCAGGAGAGTTGAGGACAAGGGGGCGGAGGAATACCGGATCGGAAATCTGTATGTGTGTCCTTCCAGATATGTGGTAACTGTTAATCAGGAGCCGGTAAGCCTGACTCTGAAAGAATATGAGATGCTCTGCCTCCTGCTGAAAAACAGCGGCATGGTCTTGTCCAGAACGCAGCTTCTTAATCAGATCTGGGGATACGAGTTTGACGGCGAGAGCCGGACGGTGGACGTACATATCCGTACGCTCCGTCAGAAGCTTGGCGAAGCGGGAGATCTCATTGAGACGGTAAGGGGAATCGGCTATAAGATGGGAAAATAAGAGAAAAGGACAGATAAATGAAATCACTTGTAATTGCTGAGAAGCCATCTGTGGCAAGAGACATTGCCAGAGTGCTTCACTGTAACCAGAAGACAGGCGGCGCTCTGGAGGGAAAGGAGTATGTGGTCACCTGGGCTCTGGGACATCTTGTGACACTTGCGGATCCGGAAGAGTACGATAAAAAGTATACAAAATGGGATATGGGCACCCTTCCCATGATGCCGGAAAAGATGAAGCTGGTAGTGATCCGTCAGACCTCGAAACAGTTCCAGGCGGTGAAGACGCAGCTTTTCAGAAAAGATATCGGAGACATTGTGATCGCCACAGACGCGGGCAGAGAGGGAGAGCTGGTGGCACGCTGGATTCTGGAAAAATCCGGCTGCCGGAAACCTGTACGGCGTCTGTGGATTTCTTCTGTTACCGACAAGGCCATCAAAGATGGATTTCATAATCTGAGAGATGGCAAAGAGTACCAGAATTTGTACCGGGCGGCTGCCGCCAGAGCAGAGGCCGACTGGCTGGTGGGAATGAACGGGACCAGAGCTCTCACCTGCAAATACAACGCTCAGCTTTCCTGCGGCCGGGTACAGACTCCCACCCTTGCCATGATCGCCATGCGTGAGGAGGAGATCCGTCATTTCAAACCAAAGGAATATTTCGGTATCGCGCTCCAGGCAGGAGGCGTACAGTGGATCTGGAAGGACGGAAAGAACGGAAGCACCCGCACCTTCCACCGGGAAAAGGCTGAGGAGATCCGGGAAAAGGCCGGACATTCTTTCCTGGAGATCGTTTCAGTGGAGAAAAAACCAAAGAAATCATATGCGCCGGGACTGTATGATCTTACCACGCTTCAGCGGGAGGCAAACCAGAAATATGGATTTTCCGCGAAAGAAACCCTGAACATCATGCAGAGGCTGTATGAAAATCATAAGGTACTTACCTATCCCCGAACCGATTCCCGGTATATCGGAAAAGATGTGGTTCCCACTATCAGGGAGCGTCTGAAGGCCTGCGGTACGGGGCCTTACCGGAAACTGGCGGGAGCTCTTCTCACGAAGCCGCTCCAGACCAACGGAAGCTTTGTGGATGATAAGAAGGTGACCGATCATCACGCCATCATCCCCACAGAGCAGTTTGTACAGCTTGACCATATGACCAATGAGGAGCGGAAAATCTATGATATGGTCGTGAGAAGATTCCTGAGCGTTCTTTATCCGCCGTTTGTCTACGAGCAGACAGCCGTGGAGGGAGAGGCGGCAGGATACCGTTTTGCAGCCCGGGGCAAGGTAGTGACAGATTCCGGCTGGAAGGCGGTTTATGAGGACGGCTTCCAGGAAGAGGATGAAGAAACAGAGAGCCAGGAGCTGAAGGATCAGAGCCTTCCGGTCTTTCACAAGGGGCAGAAGCACCAGATAGAAAGGCTTCAGCTTACCTCCGGACAGACGAAGCCTCCGGCCAGATTTACGGAGGCCACGCTTCTGGCGGCCATGGAGAATCCGGTGAAATATCTGTCGGTAAAGGATCAGCAGGCGGCAAAAACGCTGGGCGAGACCGGAGGCCTGGGAACGGTGGCGACCCGGGCAGATATCATAGAGAAGCTTTTTAACACCTTCTTGATGGAAAAGAAGGGGAATGAGATACATCTTACCTCCAAGGCAAAGCAGCTTCTGGAGCTTGTGCCGGAGGATCTGAGAAAACCGGATCTTACGGCGGACTGGGAGAAAAAGCTTTCGGACATTGCCAGGGGCAGACTGCGGCAGGATGAGTTCCTGGAAGGAATCCGCAAATACACCTGTGAGATCGTAGATGAGATTAAAACAGGAGAGGGAACTTTCCGCCACGATAACCTGACAAATAAGATCTGTCCCGACTGCGGCAAGCGTCTTCTGGCGGTCAACGGCAAAAACAGCCGGATGCTGGTATGCCAGGACAGGGAATGCGGCTACAGGGAGACCATAGCCCGTACGACAAACGCCCGATGTCCGAAGTGCCATAAGAGGATGGAGATGCTGGTAAAAGGCGGGGAAGAGACCTTCGTATGCGTCTGTGGGCATAAAGAACGACTGTCCGCCTTTCAGGCCCGGAGACAAAAGGAGGGCGCCGGAGTTACAAAAAGAGACGTCCAGAAATATATGAAACAGCAGCAGAAAGAGGCCAATGAGCCTGTGAATAACGCTTTCGCCCAGGCTCTGGCGGGAATCAGGCTGGATAAATAACAGAATATTTAAGTGTGCAGTCCGGAAATACGGACTATATAAAGAACGGCGGCTATCGTGTGACAGCGCCGTTTTTTATGTCGTTCATCCATTTTAAAACATGCTTCTGAAAAAGAAGAATATCAGGACTGACGTCAAGATCCTTTCTTGTGAGCATATAGGTGGACCATTGATAGCTGCCGTCAGAGAAGGGGATCAGGACCATGCTGTCGTCCCCCATATCATCGAAAATGAAGTCAACCACTACGGAGATACCGAGGTTTTTTCTGACCATTTTATGGCAGAGACTGAACCCGCTTGTCTCGAAAACAATATCAGGCGTAAATCCTGCGTCCATGCAGCGCTTTACGATCAGATGGTGGATATAAAATTCGCTGCTTTCCAGATAAAGAGGTTGATTCCTCAGATCCTCGATGGTGACAGAAGCTTTACTGCTCAATGGATTCTGCCGGTTTACAAGAAGCTTAACAGGAAAGCTTTCCAGAAGATCCGAATGGAACTCCGCGGAATCAGAGGGTCCGATGGTAAAGGCCACGTTTCCTTCCTTTTGAAGAAACAGACGCTCCACCTGTTTGTCCGGATATTCCCGGTAATGGACAGTGATCTCGGGGTGCTTCCTCCGGAAATCAGTAATACATTCCGGGGTGACCAGGCGGAGGATTCCATAGGCGGACAAAAGGTCGATCTCTCTGTTTTTTGTCTGCTGGATTTTCTGGATTCCGTTATAAATATTATAATAGGAATCCAGAAGCTCAGAAATATGGTCGTAAAGATACTGCCCTGTTTCGGTGAGCGTGATGCCGAAGGAACTGCGGTTCAGAAGCTGGGTGTTCAGCTCGGACTCAAGGTTCTTGATGGATTTGCTGAGTCCCTGGGGCGTAATGTAAAGAAGCCGGGCGGCCTTTGTGATGCTCTGTTCCCGGCAGACCGTGCGGAAATTTTCCATATCTTTGATGGTCATAACAAAATCCTCTTTTCTGTTGGTTGATACCTGTCATCTGTTGGTTGATATTCAAAAAAAGTATTCTATGGTAGTATAATAGACGAATTCACTTATTATATTATATCAAAAAAAGAGAGCCCTGTCATGGAGCAATGTCTAAGGAGAAACGGCATTGCGTCATGTATGAGCTCTCTTTTTTGTACGCCCACAGTGTCGTTGCCGGAGGAATCAAGAATAAGTTTACGGTGAGAAAAATACAGTTGATGGGCAGAGTATGTCCGTCCTGATAGAATAAAGATATAGTTCAGATTACAGGAGGGAAACGATGAGTGAATTTAAACTGTCATCAGTGGAAGAGTTTGAGAAAGCCACAGAGCGCCTGCTGGAAACAGGAGCGAAGGTAGGAGCGGATTCCTGGCAGCTTCGTGTGAAAAATCAGACTCCTCACTGCAAATTTGGAGAAAAAGGAATCTGCTGCCGTATCTGTTCCATGGGACCCTGCCGGATCACTCCCAAGGCGCCCAGGGGAATCTGCGGCTGTGACGCCCATGGAATTGTAGGAAGAAATTTCCTGCGCTTTGTGGCGGGCGGAGCCGCTACCCATTCTGACCATGGACGTGAAATCTGCCATACCTTTACCCATGTGGCGCCGGACGGCGATTATAAGGTGAAGGATCCGGAGAAGCTTCTCCGTATTGCGAAAGAATGGGGCGTTGAGACAGAGGGAAGAGATATTTATGATCTGGCTCACGAGATGGCGGAGCTTGCTCTGATGGAATATGGAAAGCCATACGGCGTGCAGAGATGGCTGTCCCGCGCTCCGGAGCATACGCAGAAATTGTGGCATGACGCGGAAATAGAACCCCGCGCCATTGACCGTGAAGTGGCTACCGCGATGCATATGACCCATATGGGAAATTCCAGCAAGGCGGAAGCTTTGATCCGTCAGTCCCTTCGTTCCGGCATGTCCGACGGATGGGGCGGCTCCATGGCGGGAACAGAATTTTCAGATATTATGTTTGGCACGCCAAAACCAGTGGATACAGAAGCGAACCTGGGCGTAATGAAAGAAGACGAAGTGAATATTATCGTACATGGACATGATCCCAGTCTCTCTGAGATGATCTGTGAGTACGCGGAAGATCCCGAGATGATCGCTCTTGCGAAATCAGTAGGAGCGAAGGGAATCAACGTGGCCGGAGTCTGCTGTACCTCCAATGAGGTCGCAATGCGCCGGGGAGTGCCGATGGCCGGAAATTTCCTTCAGCAGGAAAATGTAGTGCTGACAGGAGCCTGCGAAGCGATCGTGGTAGATGTGCAGTGCATTTTCCCGGCGTTGGGGCCGCTGAGCAAATGCTTCCATACAAAATTTATCACAACGTCTAAGATCGCGCAGATGCCGGATTCCGAATTTATTCTTTTTGAGGCGGGCTCCGCCGGGGAAAAGGCCAGAAAGATCGTCAGAATGGCGGTGGAAAATTTTGTAAACAGAAAGAAAGAGCTGGTACATATTCCACAGTTAAAACAGAAGGCTACCGTGGGCTATTCTGTAGAAGCAATCATAAAAACCCTGGACGGTGTGACAAATTCTCAGGTGGATGAGACAGGGACCACTAAACCTCTGCTGGACTGCATTACTTCCGGCGTTATCCGCGGAGCTGTGGCGATGGTAGGCTGCAATAATCCCAGAGTCCGTCCGGATTCCGCTCATATCGGACTGATGAAGAAGCTGATCGCCAATGATATTATTGTGATCCTTTCTGGCTGCTCCGCTCAGGCGGCAGCAAGAGCCGGATTGATGGACAAGCAGGCGAAAGAGCTCTGCGGCGACGGATTAAGGCGTGTCTGTGAGCTTGCGGATATTCCTCCGGTACTGCATATGGGCTCCTGTGTGGATATCAGCCGTATGGTAGTGCTGGCCTCCCAGCTTGCGAAGGATTCCGGCCTGAATATCTCCCAGCTTCCTGTGGTAGGCTGCGCTCCGGAATGGATGTCCGAAAAAGCGGTCTCCATCGGAAACTATGTAGTAGCTACCGGAATTGACACCTTCCTTGGCGTAGAGCCTCAGGTGACTGGTTCCAGCGAGGTGGTATGGTGGCTGACAGAGGGAATCCGTGACTGGGTGGAGGCTTCCTACTTTATTGAAACAGATATTGATAAACTGGGCGACAGGATGATAGCCCGTATTGAAGAGAAGCGTTCGGCGCTTGGCATTTAAGGAGGGGATTACAGTGACTTTATTTGAAAGTGTTTTCGCGGGAAATGATGCGGTTTATGGACTTGCGGAGGATGCGGTCAGTCATGCTGTCGAAACATACGGGGCGGACAAGGCTGTAAGCTTTCCGAATACTGCGTATTCTCTTCCCTGCTATTATGCGGTGACAGGAACAAAGATAGGTACTCTCGCGGAGCTGAAGGAAGCTCTCGGTGTTGTGAAGACTCTCATGACAAGAGAGAAGAAGACCCATGATATATTTATGTCCGGCGTCGCCACAGCTCTTTGCGCGGAGTTTATCGAAGCGCTGAAATACATTGACGGCGCGGCTCCCTATGAAGAGCCCTGCTACGGTCATCTGGCGGACGCGGTGATCCGTGAGCTGGGCGTGCCTCTGGTAACAGGCGATATTCCGGGCGTGGCGGTAATCCTGGGCAGGGCGCCCAGCGCGGAGGAAGCGGCTGCCCTTGTAAAATCCTATCAGGCCCAGGGAATCCTTGTAACTCTGGTAGGAGATATCATTGACCAGCTTGCGGAGGCTAGCTTTAAGACCGGAGCCAACGTCCGTGTGATCCCCCTTGGAAAGGATGTAACGGCAGTGATTCATGTGGTTTCCGTGGCGCTGCGCGCGGCTCTGATTTTTGGAAACGTAAAACCGGGCGACGCGGGAACATTGATGGAATATACCCTGAAACGTGTTCCGGCCTTTGTGAATGCTTTTGCGCCGTTAAACGATGTGATCGTAGCCTGCGGAGCGGGAGCTATCGCTCTTGGCTTCCCGGTTATCACAAACCAGGAGGGAGTGGCAAAAGTACCCAGGAGCCTGATATGCCAGCCGGATATTTCCAGATGGAACACTACTTCTCTGGAAGCGAGGGACATTAAGATAAAAATTACGAATATTGATATTCCGGTTGCCTTCGCATCCGCCTTTGAAGGGGAGATCATCCGCCGCAAGGATATGCAGGTGGAATTCGACGGCTCCCGCGTAGACTGCGCGGAGCTTGTGCAGACCTGCGGCGCCGGCGAGGTGGAGGATCACAGGATTACTGTGATCGGGCCGGAAGCGGACGAGATGGAGCTGGGAAGCAAAAATAATATCGCTTATATCGTAAAGGTGTCCGGAAAGAACATGCAGGCGGATTTCGAGCCGGTGATCGAGCGTAAGTTCCATAATTACATCAACTGTATTGAGGGCGTGTACCATACCGGGCAGAGAGATATGCAGCGTATCCGTATCAGTATCGACGCTTTCAACGCGGGCTTCCGTATCAGACACATCGGGGAGGTTCTCTACGCGCAGGTCAAAAATGAGTTTGACGCTGTTGTGGACAAATGTGAGGTGGTGATCTACACGGATCCTGAGGAATGTAAGAGAGTGCGTCATGAGATTGCGGTTCCTACCTTTGAGAAGCGTGACGAACGTCTGGACAATCTGACTGACGAGTCGGTGGAGGTTTATTATAGCTGTATTCTCTGTCAGGCATTCTCGCCCAGCCATGTATGCGTGGTGACTCCGGAACGCCTGGGACTGTGCGGAGCTGTTTCATGGCTGGACGCAAAAGCGACCAATGAACTGGATCCCAACGGCCCCTGTCAGGTGATCACAAAAGAGCGACCCATAGACGAGAATCTCGGAGCTTACGAGGATGTGGATGAAGCGGTGAAAAAATTCTCTCAGGGAGCTCTGGAGCATGTAACTCTTTATTCCATTATGCAGGATCCTATGACCTCCTGCGGATGTTTCGAGTGTATCTGCGGAATTGAACCGTTCTCCAACGGGGTGGTGATCGCCAACCGTGAATATGCGGGTATGACGCCTCTTGGAATGACCTTCCCGGAGATGGCGTCTATGACCGGAGGCGGCGTACAGACTCCCGGCTTCATGGGACACGGAAAACACTTTATATCCTCGAAGAAGTTCATGAAGGCGGAGGGCGGTATCGAGAGAATCGTCTGGATGCCCAGAGAACTGAAGGAGTTTGTTGCGGAACGCTTGAACAAAACAGCAAAAGAAATGTACGGAATTGATAATTTTACGGATATGGTAGGCGACGAGACGGTAGCTACCGATCCGGAGGCGCTGGTCGCGTTCCTCGCAGAAAAGAATCATCCTGCTCTTTCTCTTGAGCCTATGATGTAAAGCAGGCATATTTTAAGTCGCCTACGGCGAGGGGCCGGTACAAAACAGTAACAGTTCAGCCCGCGCCATTCGTAAAACCGCACTGCGTGCTTACTGTGGCTGATGCCACTGTTTTACTCATAAACGGGCGCTCAGCTCATACAGATGTCCGCTCGCAAAAACATGCAGGCATGTTTTATGCTTTCCGACCACTGTATGGCTGAATTGTTACCAAAAACAGACAGAAAATCCTTGTAACTGTGAAATAGTTTGAGTATAATAATTCCTGTAACACAGGATTCGGGAAATACAGGAAATATATAATGGCCCGGAACCATAGAGAGGGCAGCGATGAAAGGAACAGTGGAAATACGGATGGAGAGCCGCGGCGGTATACCCGGTATTTTTCCGTCCGAAGATATATCAAACAGTATATTTGGCAATAATCAGAAGGAGCAGCAGAAATGCGGCTCCTTCTTTTATGCAATAAAGTGACAAAGAGGAGGAAATGACATGAAACTGACCGCTTATGAAGTGAGAAAAGACGAGGAAGAAAATCTGAGAAAATACGCCCAGAGATGCGGGGTGGATGAGCTTGTGATAACCGGAGAGCCTCTCACCGGGGAAACTCTGGAGCTGGCAGAGGGAGCCGCGGGAGTGACGACTCTGGGACAGAGCGTGATAAATGAAGATATCTGCCGGCAGCTTCACCAGATGGGAGTGACGGGATATTCCACCAGATCCGTAGGCTATAATCATGTTGACCTGGAAGCCGCGAAAAAATATGGAATACGGGTGAGCAATGCTTCCTATTCTCCTCACGGGGTAGCTGAGTACACAGTCATGATGATCCTGATGAGTCTCAGAAAATATAAGCCCGCCCTTTACCGGATCAACGTCAATGATTATTCTCTGGACGGCCTTGTGGGAGGGGAGCTGTGTGAAATGACTGTAGGGATCATCGGCACGGGAAAGATCGGTGAAACAGTTATCCGTAATCTGGCGGGATTCGGCTGCCGTATTTATGCGTATGATATTTATGAGAAAGAGGAAGTAAAAAAATATGCGGTTTACCGTGATCTGGATACGATTTACAAAGAATGTGATATTATTTCCCTTCATACGCCGCTGATGGATTCCACCTATCATATGATCGACAGGGATGCCGTAAAAAAAATGAAAAAGGGCGTAATCCTCGTAAACTGCGCAAGAGGCGAGCTGATGGACATAGAAGCCGTAACCCGGGGCGTGGAGGATGAAAAGATAGGGGCGGTGGCTCTTGATGTCTTTGAAAATGAAAACGGGATTTATCACCATGACAGAAGAACGGAGATCATTAAAAACAGAGACATGGCATATCTGCGGCAGTTCCCCAATGTGATCATGACCCAGCACATGGCTTTTTATACCCGCCAGGCTGTAGACAGTATGGTAAAATGCGGAGTTGAAAGTCTTGCGGCCTTTGCCCGGCAGCAGGATTATTTCTGCCGTCTGGCATAGGAGATGGGGAAATTACTGGGACAGAAGCCGCAGGCGGACGATATCGCTGTAAAAAGTCTGATTTACCCATGTCGTAATGGCTGGGATAATGCTATAATAATTATGCGGGCTGATTACCCGTGGTATGAACATATTTATTTTCAGGAGGAATGAAGCGATGAAAAAGAAACTATACGCTGTGATAATGACTCTGTTCCTGGCCCTCTCTTTGATTCCGGTATCAGCTTTCACCGCAGCAGAGACACAGGCCGCGTCGAATACCTATGTGGCGGCAGTCAGACTCCGTTCGATCCAAAGCGACTCTCCTACAAAGGTAAGAGTCACATGGAACAGGGTTTCCGGTGTGAATGGATACCGTGTATATCGCAAGACAAGCGGCAGCGGATGGAAAGTTATGAAAAACGTCAGCGCCGCCGCGACCCGATATACAGATACTAGCGTAAAGCCGGGAACCAGATATACTTATACCGTTCGTGCCTACAAGAGGATCAATGGCCGGGTATACTGGGGAGGATATCAAAGAAATGGATGGACTGTCACCACGCGTAGGGCTGCAAACACCTCCGTGGCAACGGCAGTGCTCCGCTCCGCTGAAGCCAAATCTTATACAGAGGTGAGCCTTGCATGGAACAGGGTTTCCGGTGCGAACGGCTACCGCATCTACCGTAAAACCAGCGGTACTGGATGGAGAGTTCTGAGAAACGTCAGTTCCGCCGCGACCCGTTATACGGATAAAACCGCAGAGCCGGGAATCAAATATACATATACGGTGCGCGCATACAGGAGAGTGAATGGCAGAGTAATATGGGGCGGTTACAACAGAAATGGAGTATCGGCTGTCACGCCGAGAGCGACAATAACTTATAAAGGCAAGAAGGGCGAAGCGTTTGATTACAAAGGATCAAAATATTCTTACAGGATTGGATTTGAGAGAATTAATAATGCTTATTTGACGGTTTGGGACAAAAATAAGCCGTTTGGTTCGTCCTATGAAGAGTTTTTTGCTTTCAAAGTAACAGAAGGCGTCCGTAATTACAGAGTGAAAGGGATGAACAGCGGTTACTATTATGATATTTATATAAAACCATACGGGGCGTATGTGAAAATCAGTATCAAATGCAGAAATACAGTGTACCAAAAGTATGATATCAGTAATCGGATTTTTATGAAGATACCTTCATAACATTTCTGGATTGATAAAAAAATTTGGAAGTTGACTTTTTATAATTGATTCTTTGGGAATAAAAGAGTTTAGAGTGAAAAAACCGAGAAAAGAGGGGATAAAGATGAGACTGGCGGTAATATTTCCGGGAGTAGGATATCATACGGATAAGCCTCTTCTGTATTATGGGAAGAAAACAGCTATGGAACTGGGATATGAGATCGCGGAGGCGCCCTACGGCAATTTCGCGAAGCATATCAAAGGCTCTGAACAAAAGATGAAAGAGACGTTTGTCAGCGCCAGAGAGCAGGCGGAGGAGCTTCTGAAGAATATAAAGTTCGGACAATACGAGAGAATTGTTTTTATCTCGAAAAGCCTGGGGACTGCTGTGGCGGCTTCATATGCCTCGGATCATCAGATCCGCGCGGAGCATATCTACTACACGCCTGTAAAAGCATCCTTTTCCTTCATGAGGCCCTATAAGGAACAGAGAGGGATCGTATTTCACGGAACAGCAGATCCATGGGTGGAAACTTTGGAGGTGGAGACTGGCTGCAGGGAGAAAGAGCTGCCCCTTTATATTACAGAAAAAGGGAATCACTCTCTGGAGACAGGAGACGTTCTGGCCGATCTGGAGCATCTGAGGCGGATCATGGAACAGACAAGAGATTTTTTGAAGTAAGGATACCCTCTCTTTACAACGACCGTGTGTGCTCTTGTAAAGAGAGGGCAATGTCGAAGTTCAACGACCGCAGATGTCTTTGTACATGGCGGGAAAGAGTGATCACGCTTCCTGCTTATTGAATATACGAAACAGAATTGCTATAATGTGAGTATGTTTTACGGAAAAAGAAACGGGGCTGTGAAAATAAGAACGTCCCGTTTTGTGATAAAGGAGAATGATCTATGCCAGTTTTTGATTTTAATAATACCCCGGAAAAGAATAAAACTCCCCAATGCACCTACACCACCTTTCAGTCCAATGAGGCGGAGACTTCCCCGGAAAAGCCGATCCTCTATCTGGACAACAGCCGGCGGCAGTGGAAGCACCATTCCTGCGGCGTCTTTACAAACCCTGTTCACCGTACCTCCTTTGAATTCAAAGAGGAGCAGCAGGGCGTAGTCAGCGCGGATATTCTGAGGATCGACGCGCGCTTTGTGAGCCTGATCCGCTGGCTGGGGGAGAACCGAATCAGTGTCCGGCTATCCGGGGAGAACCAGGAAGAAGGATACGCGGTGTACAAAATCCGTGAGACCGCTTTTGGCGGCGGTACGAAGCTTTCGGCAGAGGACGGTTTCCTGCAGTTCATGATCGGCAGACTGCTTTCCAGCAATGCTCCTGAAGAATGGGCGGGAGATGAGGAAGAGGAAGCGGACGGCGATGAGATGAAGCTGACCAGTATCCAGAGTATTACAGATTTTATGACCTGCGCCGGACGGACGCTTCCGGACAATATCCGTCTCTGGGCACGGAGAAATCTGGCGGTGGCCCGTTCTCATGAGGTGTCCCAGGAGGAACGCCGCCACGCCCAGCGGGCGCTCTCCATTATGATGAATATTCAGTGGAAGAACAATTATTTTGAATCCATAGACCCGGAGGAAGCCAGAAGGATCCTGGACGAGGAGCTTTACGGAATGGAGAGGGTGAAGCAGAGGATCATTGAGACGATCATTCAGATCAACCGCACGCATACCCTTCCGGCTTACGGCCTTCTTCTGGTAGGCCCCGCGGGAACTGGAAAGTCTCAGATCGCCTATGCCGTAGCGCGGATCCTCAGGCTTCCCTGGACTACTCTGGATATGAGCTCCATCAACGATCCGGAGCAGCTTACCGGAAGCTCCCGCGTCTATGCAAACGCGAAGCCGGGTATTATTATGGAAGCTTTTTCCATGGCGGGAGAATCTAATCTGGTATTTATCATCAATGAGCTGGATAAGGCCTCGGCGGGAAAAGGCAACGGCAATCCTGCGGATGTGCTCCTTACCCTTCTTGACAATCTGGGCTTTACAGACAATTATATGGAATGTATGGTTCCTACAGTGGGGGTATATCCCATTGCCACAGCCAATGACAAAAGCCAGATCAGCGCGCCTTTGATGTCCCGGTTCGCGGTGGTGGACATACCGGATTATACGCCGGAGGAGAAAAAAGTGATCTTCTCAAGGTTTTCTCTTCCAAAGGTTCTGAAAAGAATGAGCCTGAAAGAAAGCGAGTGTATTGTCAGCGACGAGGCTCTCGATGCGGTGATCGAGAAATATGCGGACACTACCGGAATACGGGATCTGGAACAGGCTGCGGAGCATATTGCGGCCAATGCGCTGTACCGCATCGAGGTCAGCCATGTTTCCAGCGTGGTATTTGACGCGAAGATGGTGAGAGAGCTGCTGGATTGAAAGCCGATGCAGCCGGAAATACAGGATATTATTCGGGAAAGAAGGAGCGTTTATGCCAAAGGGCTCAGAAAAGCTGACAAATGCCAGAAAAGAAGAAATTATCAACGCCTGCGCCGCTCTCTATGAGACTGTGGGATTCCGGGATATCACGATCCGGGATATCGGAGCGTCAACCTCCTTTACCCGTACCTCGATCTATAATTATTTCCAGACCAAGGAGGAAATTTTTCTGGGTCTGCTTCAGCGGGAGTACGAGGCCTGGATTTCAGATCTGGGAAGGATTTTGGAAGAATATGACTTTCTGTCCGAGAGTGGGTTCGCGGAGAAGCTTGCGGGCACCCTGGAAAAAAGGAAATGTATGCTGAAGCTGATCTCCATGAATCTTTATGATATGGAGGGCAGCAGCCGTATGGAGAACCTGGTGGAATTCAAAAAAGTGTACGCGCGGGCGGTGGAAACGCTGTCCTGCTGTCTGGAAAAATTCTTCCCGAAAATGGAGGCCGGCGAAAAAACAGGTTTTCTCTATGCATTTTTTCCGTTCCTGTTCGGAGTATATCCGTACACAACGGCTACGGAGAAGCAGAAAGAGGCCATGGAGCTTGCCGGCATGGACATCGTTCCTTATTCCATCCGGGAGATTGTGAAATCCTTCATCGTGAAAATGCTCAGGGGGAAATGCTGAAGAGTTGAAATTACAGTTGCGGCGGCGTGGAAAATCTGTTATACTGATTCCGTTATGCGGAAGGGATTTTTCTGCGTAACGGCATTTAACGAATGAGAAGTAAGGTTATAAACTGAAAACAGACAGCAGTTGTCCGGCGCCGGATAACCGCGAAACTGGTTCGAAATCCTCCCAGTATAAAAAACTAGGTGACAGGTATCTCCTGACGGATGATGCCTTTTTCTGCGGAGGATTTTTTCTGCAGAAAAGGCGGAAGGTTCAGGAGGTTTTTTTATGGGAAAAATTATCATTGACTGTGATCCGGGAATTGACGATTCTCTGGCGCTGATGCTGGCGCTTTCGTCTCCGGAGCTGGAAATCGCCGGAATTACTACCGTGTCCGGCAATGTCCCGGCAGATATGGGGACGGGAAACGCCAGAAAGGTGCTGCGCCAGATGGGCCGTCTGGATATTCCGGTGTATACAGGCGAGAGCGTTCCGCTGAAGTGCAGTTATACAGACGCCATGGATACCCATGGAAGGGACGGCCTGGGAGAAAGCTTTCTGCCTGAGGTACAGGGAGAATTTCCGGAGGGAAGCGCTCTTGAATTTCTGGAGAAGACACTGGAAAAGGAAAAGATCAGTATCATTGCCCTTGGGCCCATGACGAATCTGGCGAAGCTGTTTTTAAAAAGGCCGGAGCTGATCGGCCAGGTAGAGGAGCTGGTGTCCATGGGAGGAAATTTCCGAAGCCACGGAAACTGTTCCCCGGTAGCAGAATACAACTACTGGTGCGATCCGGACGCCGCAGCCGTTTGTTATGAACTGTTCGGGGAGGCCGGCAAAAAGATCGAGATGATCGGCCTTGACGTTACCAGAAAAATTGTGCTGACGCCGAATATCCTGGAATATATATGCCGTCTGGATCCGGAAAACGGAGACTTTATCAGAAAAATCACCGGATTCTATATGGATTTTCATTGGGAATACGAGAAGATCATCGGCTGTGTGATCAACGATCCGCTGGCAGTGGCCTATTTTATCGACCGTTCCATGTGCCGCGGCTTTGACAGCTATACGGCGGTAGCTGCGGACGGGATCTGCCGGGGGCAGACGGTGGTGGATTCTATGGATTTCTGGAAAAAGAAACCGAACAGCCATATTCTGACGGAAACGGATTCCGGAAAATTTATGCGGTTCTTTTTGTCCAGAGTGCTGAAAAAGGAGGACGGAAGCCGATGGAGGGAGGAGGAGCTCTCTCTTCTGGAAAGTCTGTGATCAGAGTGTTTAAGATAAGGGAGAAGAAAAAATGACAGAAAGGAAAATCAATACTTATCAGATATGCCTGGTGGCTTTGGCAGTAGGCATCAACATTGTGGGAGGGCAGATCGCTCTTTTCCTGAAACTGCCCGTATATCTGGACAGCATCGGAACTATTCTTACAGGGGCTCTCCTGGGACCCTGGTTCGGAATGGTGCCGAATCTTCTGAGCGGTATTTTTATGGGGATGACAGTAGATATTTATTCCCTTTATTTTGCTCCGGTGGGTATGATCACCGGATTTGTAAGCGGTCTTATTTTCCGCAGAATTTCCGTGAAAAAGGCGAAAATCCTGCTGGCTGCCGCAGGGATCACGATACCGGGAACCATTGTAAGCTCTGTGATCAACGCGCTGCTGTTCGGGGGAGTTACTTCGTCGGGATCCGCAATCCTGGTCCAGCTTCTGGCAAAAACTCCGCTGGGGCTGACAGGAAGTATTTTTGCGGTGCAGTTTTTAACAGATTATCTGGACAGATGCATTTCGGTATTTCTTGTAAGCATCTGCGTGACAGTTCTGGGAGGCGAGCTTCGCCGGAAGCTGTCGGGAGGGATACGCAATAATGGAACGGTATAGCAGAATCACAGATAAAAATAAAAGAGAGATCGTTCTTCTGAGAGCCTTTCCCTGCGTCTGGGGAAAATGCGCCTTCTGCGACTATATTGCAGACAACGGAAGGGACGAAGCGGAGATGATCCGTCAGAACCGGGAGGCGCTTTCCAGAGTCACGGGACAGTGGAAGGTGCTGGAGGTGATCAATTCCGGAAGCTGTTTTGAGCTTCCAAAGGAAACCCTGGCGGATATCCGGGAGATTGTGAGGGAGAAGGGGATAGAGAGGCTGATTTTTGAAAGCCACTGGATCTACCGGAAGCGGCTGGACGAGATGAGGGAGTATTTTGGAATCCCTGTTACCTATAAAATCGGCATCGAAACCTTTGACTATGATTTTCGTGAAAAAACCCTCAACAAGCACGCGGACTTCAGAACTCCTGAGGAGGTAGCCGCTCTGTTTGATTCCATTTGTCTGATGGTGGGAATTCAGGGGCAGACAAAAGAGATGATCCGAAACGATATTTCTGTTCTGAAAAAGTATTTTCGTCACGGAACCGTCAATGTATACAACAATAATACCACTCCCATTAAAAGGGACGAGGAGCTTGTACGCTGGTTTATGGAGGAATACCGGTGGCTGCTGGACGATCCTGAGGTCGAGGTCCTGTATGAGATCACTGATTTCGGGGTGGGCTGACGGGAGCTTTCTGCGCCTGTCTGTACTGCCGGGGCGTCTGTCCGGTAAATTTGCGGAACTGACGTATAAAATAGCTGACGTTGTCAAAGCCGCAGTCCAGGCTGATCTCCAGAATACTCTTGGTAGTGTCCCGGAGCATTTCCCGGGCCCTGTCGATCCGGAAGCGGATCAGGTACTGGATTGGTGAAATTCCCGCAATTTCCCGGAAAAAGTGACAGAGATACTGGGAATTCACCCGGGCTTCCTCTGCCAGATCCTCCAGAGAGATTTTATCCATAAAGTGTTTTTCTATATAGGAAATGATTTTTTTGTAACGGTCCGTCCGTTCCTTGCCTGCCGCGCTTAACAGATCCTTTGCGGCGGGCATTTTTTTGTGGATGCATAATTCATAAAACATTTCCAGAAGAAGAAGCTTCACACGGAAATACCAGCCTTCCTCTTCTTTTTCCGCGATGGCGGCAGCCCGGTCAAAAAGTGAGGCTACTGTGCCGTACAGAGTGTCCCCGGGCGTCAGCAGACGGGGCAGAGATGAGGCGTGGGACAGGAAGGGGGCCGCGTACTGCTCCTGAAATTCATCGGGATAGGAAAATTCCAGGATATGAGGATGAAAAATAATAGCGTCATGGACCGTATCCTGCTGATTTCCCTCCAGGCAGTGAAGCTCTTCGCTGTTAATAAAGCAGATATCCCCGGGATGAAGAACATAGGTTTCCAGATTGATCTCGACGGTGAAGGTTCCCCTGGCGATTTTGAGGATTTCTACCGGGTAGTGCCAGTGCCTCTCTACAAAAAAGTGGTCGGGATAAAAGGTGCCCGCTCCGGTAATGAAATGTATGGCTGTCAATGGCTGGCCGCTTGTTCCGTGACGGGCGGCTTCTTTTAAGGATTGTTTTTCGTTCATCTGGCACCTCCTCAATTTTATGTTATTATTTTAGTGGATAATGCAAGATTCAGCAAGAAGTTTTTTATATAATGCCAATAGAGTGTTATAAAGCAGATGTGCAGCAGCAATAAGGCGGCAGGATTTATTTCAGGAGGTCATGTTATGATTCAGAAGTATGTATTTGGTCATCCCTTTGAGACAGAGGCAGTGGTGGAAAAGGTTTCTCCCTGCGGCGGCAGCCCGGCCTACGGTGAAATTACCTTAAATGACGGATTCCGGTTCACCTACAAAATGGAGGCGGATGATATCGTATATGGTCTGGGAGAGGCTAACAGGGGCATCAACAAAAGAGGATATTTGTATATCAGCAACTGTACGGACGATCCCAACCATACAGAAAACAAGTATTCTCTGTACGGAGCTCACAATTTTGTTATTGTTTTTGGGAAAGAGACATTTGGACTGTTTCTGGATTACCCGGGAACTATGGAATTTGATATCGGGTATACCAGACAGGATGAGCTTGTGATCCGGTGTGAAAATGCGGATCTTGACTTTTATGTGATTGAGGGAGAGACTCCGTATGAGATCGTGAAGCAGTTCAGAAAGCTCATCGGCACCAGCTATATTCCGCCGAAATTTGCCTTTGGCTTCGGACAGAGCCGCTGGGGATATAAGACCGCGGAGGATTTCCGAAATGTAGTAAAAGGATACCGGGAGAATCATATCCCGATGGATATGCTCTATATGGATATCGACTATATGGATCATTACAAGGATTTCACGGTGAATCCAGAGGAATTTCCTGATTTTAAAGCCTTTGTGGAGGAGATGAAGGAGCAGAGGATTCATCTTATACCGATCATCGACGCCGGAGTGAAGATTGAGGACGGCTATGAGATTTATGAAGAAGGAAAGGAAAAGGGATATTTCTGCAAGAGAGAGGACGGAAGCGACTTTGTGTCAGAGGTTTGGCCCGGCTGGACCCATTTTCCGGATATGCTGAATCCGGAAGCCAGAGATTGGTTCGGCGGAAAATATGAAACTCTCATCTCTCAGGGGATCGACGGTTTCTGGAACGACATGAACGAGCCGGCGATGTTTTCCACGCCGGAGGGTGTGGCCCGCTTGAAGGAATATCTGAAGGATTTTCTGGCAGAGGAGAAGGAAGCTCCGGGATTCCGTCTGGGAGACGAGGTGCGCGCCCTTGCCAACAATGCGGAGGATTATAAAAACTTTTATCATAAGGTGAACGGCGAGAGCGTCCGTCATGACAAGGTGCATAATCTTTTTGGATTTAATATGACAAGAGCGGCAGGGGAAGCCTTCCGGAAGATCGCTCCCGGAAAGAGAATCCTGATGTTTTCCCGCTCCTCCTATATTGGAATGCACCGATATGGCGGAATATGGATGGGAGACAATCATTCCTGGTGGTCTCATATCCTTCTTAATCTGAAAATGCTCCCGTCCCTGAATATGTGCGGCTTCCTCTATACAGGCGCAGACCTGGGAGGATTCAACTCCAATGTGACAAGAGATCTGCTTCTTCGCTGGCTGGCTCTTGGAGTATTTACTCCGTTGATGAGGGATCACGCGGCTCTTGGGACAAGAGATCAGGAGTGCTATCGCTTTGAACATGTGGAGGATTTCCGTCATGTGATCGGAGTGCGTTACCGTCTCATTCCTTATCTGTACAGTGAATATATGAAGGCGGCTCTGGGGAACGACATGCTTTTCAGACCTCTTTCCTTTGATTTCCCGGAGGATTCCATGGCTTTGCAGGTGGAGGATCAGCTTCTGCTTGGAAACGAGGTCATGATCGCTCCTGTATATACTCAGAACGCGAAAGGACGCTATGTGTATCTGCCGGAGGAGATGAAATTTGTGAAGTTTATGCCGGATGGAAGTATATATCAGGAAACCCTTGAAAAAGGTCACCATTTTGTGGAGATCGCCCTCAATGAAGTTCCGCTCTTCATCCGAAAGGGAAAGAACATTCCGGTTGTGGAGCAGGCGGAGTGCGTGGAGGATATCCAGATGGATACCATGAAGACGATCGGCTACGAAGACGGCGCATATGAGCTTTATGACGACGACGGTGTGAGTACAGAGGCAAGCCTTCCGCAGAGAAGCTAAATTCTGCAAAACATTCGGAAATCGCAGGTGCCTGTCAGCAAAAGAGGAGATGTTTCGTATGTACATGACAGATACGAAACATCTCCTTCTTTATATCATAGGCTAGGCAGAAGTGTGGGAGCGTGAAGTGCAAAACAATCACATATCAAAGCTGCTGCTGATAGGTGCTGAGGAAGTCGCCGATCTTTGCGGCGGCTTTTTCCAGAACCTCCACCCGGGGCAGATAAACCACGCGGAAATGATCCGGCTCCTTCCAGTTAAAGCCGCCTCCGTGGATGATCAGAATTTTCTTTTCACGGAGAAGATCCAGCGCGAACCTTTCGTCGTCCATGATATTGAACTTTTTCGTGTCCAGCTTGGGGAAGATGTAAAAGGCAGCCTTGGGCTTCACGGCGGTGACGCCCGGAATATCGGTCAGCGCTTTATAAATAAATTCCCTCTGCTCATAAATCCGTCCGCCGGGAACGATGTAATCCTTAACGCTCTGGTGGCCGCCGAGAGCGGTCTGTACAATGGACTGCGCGGGTACGTTGGAGCAGAGCCGCATGTTGGAGAGCATGTTCAGGCCTTCGATATAATCCTTTACATATTTTTTGTTTCCGCTCAGGATCATCCAGCCGATACGAAAGCCGGCGATCATGTGGGATTTTGACAGCCCGCTGAAGGTCACGCAGAATAGATCCGGGGCCAGCGCGGCGATAGAAACATGCTCTTCGCCGTCCATAACGAGACGGTCGTATATTTCATCGGAAAAGATAATGAGCTGATGCTCTCTGGCAACGTCCACGATCTTCTGGAGCACCTCTTTTGGATAAAGAGCGCCTGTGGGATTGTTGGGATTAATGATGACGATCGCTTTTGTTCTGTCGGTGATCTTCTTTTTGATATCCTCAATATCCGGATACCATTCGGACTGCTCGTCGCAGATATAATGAACGGCGGTTCCTCCGGCGAGGGTGGCGCAGGCGGTCCACAGCGGATAATCCGGAGAGGGAATGAGGATTTCATCTCCGGTATCAAGGAGCGCGGACATACAAAGATTGATCAGCTCACTGACGCCGTTTCCAGTATAAATGTCTTTAATCGAAACATTGGGGATATTTTTTAACTGAGCGTACTGCATGATAGCCTTTCTTGCCGCGAAAAGTCCATTTGCGGAGGAATACCCCTCACATTCTGTAAGCTGTTGGCGCATATCATAAATGACCTCGTCGGGCGTGCGGAATCCGAATGGGGCGGGGTTGCCGATGTTCAGCTTGAGGACGTTGGTTCCTTCCTCCTCCATACGGTTGGCCTCCTCCACAACGGGTCCTCTCACATCATATAAAACATTGTCAAGCTTTGATGATTTTTTAAATGTACGCATGGTTGATCCTCCAAAATGATTATTTTTTTGAATATTGGCCGGTGTATGGTTCGGCTGGATGTTTTCCGTCTGCTTGTTCTCCGGCTGTCTGTTTTCCGTTTGTCCGTTTTTTGTCTGCTTGTTTTCAGACGGCTGACTGTCAAAAACATGCTCCTCCTCGGTTTTTCCTGAAAGCCAGTCCGGGTCTGCGTGAAGAGTGTCCGCCAAAAAATGCAGGATATCTGTCCGGGGAACTGTTTTTCCGCTTACATACTGGCTGACATGGCTTTTGCCAAGCTTGATACCCTGGGCGGCAGCCGCCCGCACAAGGTCGATCTGTTTCATCTGCTGTTTTTCCATGGCGGCTTTCAGCCTTGCGGCAAATAATTCTTTCGGCACTGATGCTACCTCCCTGCTTCAACAACTGATTGAAGTCATATATATTTTTATGTTTTCTCTGATTTTCTCATATAAAAAACTCCGCTGCACATTTATGGGACTCACAATTTAGCGTAGATGATTCATTGTTTGTAAAATTGAACTTGCTTCATGCGAAATGCGGAGGTTCAAATTTATATCTGCAAGTATATCACATAAGGTTCAAAAGTTCAACAATAAAAAGACGGAATTATATAAACTTTAGGATGACAGTTTAACCATACAGTGGCCGGGCAGCACAAAACATGCTTGCATGTTAGATGGATTGGGTTTATAATATAAACGACATATGTCGATAATGGCGGCGGAGGTGAAACTATGGCGAGACCAGTGAGATGCAGACGGATTTGTACAGAGCCGGCCTATGACAGCTTTGTGCCGGAAGGAGTGGGAGCGGGAGAACAGGTGGTGCTTACTTTGGATGAATATGAGGCGGTGCGCCTGATCGACCTTGAAAAATATACCCACGCTCAGTGCGCGGAGCAGATGGATATTTCCAGAACTACTGTAACGGAGCTTTATGAGGCGGCGCGGTACAAGATTGCCGACTGTATCGTAAACGGGAAGGCCCTGGGGATCTCCGGCGGACATTACCGGTTTTGTGACGGATCTGCCGCCTTTTGCTGCGGAAGAAGCTGCAGAAGGGCAGAGGACGCGGCAGAAGAGCCGCAAGTAAAAAAGAAAGGGGAAAAAGTAATGAGAATAGCAGTAACCTATGAAAACGGACAGATTTTTCAGCATTTCGGGCATACAGAGGAGTTTAAGCTGTATGATATCGAGGATGGAAAGGTCATCGGAAGCCAGGTGGTCAATACGAACGGACAGGGACATGGCGCGCTGGCGGGATTCCTGACAGAGGCGAAGGTGGACGCTCTGATCTGCGGAGGCATCGGAGGCGGCGCCCAGACAGCGCTGGCTCAGATGGGGATCCGGCTTTACGGCGGTGTTTCCGGATCAGCAGATGATGCGGTAGCGGCATATCTGGACGGGAAGCTTAATTTCAATCCGGATGTTCGCTGTTCACATCATGAGCATGAACATTCCTGCGGCGAACATCACTGTGGAGAGAATAAGCACGGCTGCGCAGGAAACTGACAGAGAAGAGTATACAAAAATCCCGGCAGGTAATTCTGCCGGGATTTTATATAGGCTGCTGAAAATATCAATCCAATGAACTTTTCGTAAGGATTATAACTGCGGGCCGGCAGAAACAAGCGCCTTGCCAGCTTCATTTCCTTCGTATTTCGCGAAGTTCTTAACGAATCTCTCAGCAAGATCCTTAGCCTTTGCATCCCATTCGGAAGCGTCGGCATAGGTATTGCGCGGATCCAGGATATTTGTGTCAACTCCTGCAAGCTCTGTGGGAACTTCGAAGTTGAAGTACGGGATCTTTTTGGTAGGCGCGTTCAGGATGTCACCGTTGAGGATCGCGTCGATGATACCGCGGGTATCCTTGATGGAGATACGTTTGCCTGTGCCGTTCCATCCGGTATTAACCAGATATGCTTTGGCGCCGTTTGCTTCCATTCTCTTTACAAGCTCTTCTGCGTATTTTGTCGGGTGCAGCTCCAGGAACGCCTGGCCGAAGCATGCGGAGAAGGTAGGTGTGGGCTCTGTAATACCGCGCTCTGTACCGGCAAGCTTAGCTGTGAAGCCGGACAGGAAGTAATACTGTGTCTGCTCCGGAGTCAGGATAGATACCGGGGGCAGTACGCCGAAAGCGTCTGCGGACAGGAAGATTACTTCTTTTGCAGCCGGAGCGGCGGAAACAGGACGAACGATTTTCTCAATATGGTCGATCGGATAAGATACACGGGTGTTTTCGGTTACGCTCTTATCATCGAAATCAATCTTGCCGTCAGCGTCTACTGTAACGTTCTCAAGAAGAGCGTTGCGTTTGATGGCATTGTAGATATCCGGCTCGGATTCCTTATCCAGGTTGATAACCTTTGCGTAGCATCCGCCTTCGAAGTTGAAGATACCATTGTCATCCCAGCCATGCTCGTCGTCGCCGATCAGGAGACGTTTCGGGTCTGTGGAAAGCGTGGTTTTTCCTGTTCCGGAAAGACCGAAGAAGATAGCGGTGTTTTCTCCGTTCATATCAGTGTTTGCGGAGCAGTGCATGGAAGCGATGCCCTTCAGCGGCAGATAGTAGTTCATCATGGAGAACATACCTTTTTTCATTTCTCCGCCGTACCATGTGTTCAGGATAACCTGCTCGCGGCTTGTGATATTAAATACAACGGCTGTTTCTGAGTTCAGACCCAGCTCTTTGTAGTTTTCTACTTTTGCCTTGGAAGCATTGTAAACAACAAAATCAGGTTCAAAATCTTTCAGCTCTTCCTCGGTAGGAATGATGAACATATTCTTTACAAAATGAGCCTGCCATGCAACTTCCATGATGAAACGGATCGCCATACGGGTGTCGGCGTTAGCGCCGCAGAATGCGTCTACTACGAACAGTCTCTTGTTGGACAATTCTTTTAACGCGATATCTTTTACTGTATTCCAGGTTTCTTCAGAAGCCGGATGATTGTCGTTTTTATACTCGTCAGAAGTCCACCATACAGTGTCTTTGGAATTTTCATCCATGACAATAAATTTGTCTTTGGGTGAACGGCCTGTGTAAATACCAGTCATGACATTGACTGCGCCCAGCTCAGTCTCCTGACCTTTTTCAAAGCCCTCCAGCTCAGGCTTGGTTTCTTCTTCAAACAGCATTTCGTAAGAAGGGTTGTACACAATTTCTGTAGTTCCGGTAATGCCATACTTACTTAAATTGATTTCTGCCATTTCACATCTACCTCTTTTCTTTAAATAGTAATAGATAACCTGCTGCAAGGGCAGGAGTTCCGGCATCTTTTCCTGAAAGACGCGGAACAAAAACCATCTTCTTAATATTATACATAACTGAACCATAAAATCAACCGGAAAATACGTCAAATTAACAATTTTTTAACAATCTGGATTGCGGGAGTGATTTTGCACGACGCAATCTGTCTGATTTTTTTGACACGTTAAACTCATCTGAATGTCAGGATCATAAACAGAGAAAATGTCATATACTGCCGTCAGAATCTGGCGAACGAATTTCATTGACTTTTTTATTGCCCTGGGGTAAGATGAAACCATCTTAACAAGCAGGAACATCCGCCTGCTCGCCCTTCTTCTGAAGGGAATCGGGGTAATTTCCATATAATATTTTTATAAAAACTTATCTGGCAATTTGCCGCGTCTAAGCGGAGAAAACGGGGGAATAACCATCTCAGATGAAGTGTTCCGCGGCTGTGCGCGGCAGGTAAATGACATTCTATCAGAAATATCCGTGCAGGATTCTGTACGGCATTTTCGTCACAAACCGGAAGATTGAAGAGATTTTCTCTTTGATCTTATATAAAAAGATTCGCCGCTTTTTCCTGTTTTATGGCAGGAGTCTGTAGAGTACATATACTCGTCTTTTTTTATCTTCTGGTGGCATTCGACAATTTCTTCTTATCCCTTCCATATCTGATCCTGAAATAAATACAGGAGAAAGCAGGCGCAGTCTATGAAAAAAATTTTGCGGGGCAGATCCCCGCCGGAAAAATAAAAACAGAAAGAGAGAAACTATATGAAAAAAGCAGAACGGGCAGGACGGTTTTTTTGTACAGTGCTTGCGGCGGCGGGAGCTGTTTTCCTGCTGCTTCCAGTATGGGGGATCCGGGCGGACGTGGTTCTTTCAGGTTCAATGGAGCCGGTTCTGAGAACAGGGAGCATTATTTTTACAGATACAGAAAATACAGCGCCAGAGCCTGGCGATATTATTACCTACCGCCTGGGAAACGCCTGTGTCACACACCGGGTCGTGGATAAGGACGGAGATTATTTTATTACAAAAGGAGACGCCAATGACGGAGAAGACGCGTCGCCGGTGAAAAAAACACAGATTGAAGGAATTGTCCTATTTTCAGTTCCTCTGTTGGGATATGCCGCCGTCTTTTTTCAGAAAAAGACAGTGTTCTGCCTGCTTTTGCTCATGCTTGCGCAGGAAATTATATTTTTGATCATCCAAAGGAAAGGAGAGCGCAGAGAAAAGTGCGCGGGAAAGCCCTATGAATAGAAATATAAAAAAAGCAGTTTTGCTGTCAGGAGTTCTATGTCTGGCATCTATAGGAGGTGTGTCGGCCTATCTTACCGATTACGACAAGGCTGCTAATGAATTTACGGTAGGCAAAGTTGAAATTGAACTTGATGAACCGGGCTGGAATCCGGAAGAGCACACTAAAATTGAACCGGGTAAAGAGATCAAAAAGGATCCTCAGATTAAAAATACAGGTGTGAACGATGCTTTTGTTTATCTGGAGATCGCGGTACCCATGGCAAATGTAACAGCCGCGGGACAGGACGGCAGCCGTCTGGAGCAGAAGCTGCAGGAGCTTTTTTCTTTTCAGGCGGGGGACAAATGGACCAGTCTCAGCGCTAAGGCCGGCGGGGACAGCAAGGTCTATGTCTATACATATAACGAGATTGTGAAACCGGGGGAAACGACGGAGCCTCTTTTTGAGACAGTGCAATTTTTGAATATTATTGAAGGGCAGCTTGATTCACAGAAGCTGGAGATACCTGTACGGGCATATGCTATCCAGACGGCGTATACAGGGGACGGGGAAGAAACGGTACTGGATCAGGCCAGGGCAGCCTATGAAAAATATGTAGCCCAGAACCGGGATCAGGAAGGGCAGGCCACCATATGACCGCTGTGTGAGAAAGGAAACAGGTAAAATTATGAAGCACAGAAAGAAAATGAAGGTTTTTCCTGCAGCCTGCCTGGTATGTGCGGCAGGAATTTTTGGGATCGGCAGTACGGCTGCGTATCTGACCTCTTTCGACAAGGCGGAAAACAGCATATCTGTCGGGAGCAATACGACAGGTATAGAAGAGGAATTTCCGGATCCCTCCCCCGCGCCGGTGGAGGAAAATCCTGAGTATGAAAAAAAGGTCTGGATTTCGAATACCTCACCGGAGCAGGAGGGTTTTCTGGCGGACTGTTATGTGAGAATGGCCGTTGGATGCTCTCACAGTGATATTTTCCAGGCTGTAGTTTTTAAAGAGCTTGATACTGAAAACTGGATACATGGGGAGGATGGCTATTATTATTTCAGAAAATCTCTGAAGGAGGGAGAATCCACCACTCCGTTGTTTACAGGATTTTATATTGATTCTTCAAAAGTAGACCCGGATAGTCTCAGTCTGATTCCGGAGTTTGAAATACAGCTATATGAAGAATCTGTACAGGCGGAGGGATTTTCAGATTATAAAGAGGCCTGGGCCTCCTGGCAGGATCGTGTCTGAAGGCAGGTGAAAATATGAACAGAACTACAAAAATAACAGCCGTCATATTGTCGGCGGCATTCCTCGGGATAACAGGGACTTACGGATATTTTTCCGACACTCTGAGAGTGACGAATCATATTGCTCTTGGAGATGTGAATATAGGCCTGAAGGAATTTGAGAAAAAGGGAGGCAGAGAAGTAACGTTTGAAAATTCAAAGACAATACTTCCCGGGGCGGTGATTTCCAAAATACCCAGAATAACGAATTATGCCATGCCCTGCTGGATCAGAGCCAGAATTATTTTCAGCAATGAAAATACAGAAACAGACGGTTTGGATGAAACATTGATTTCGGGATTTCCCAAGAACTGGATAAAAAGAGGAGAGTATTACTATTATACGCAAATCCTGAAAAAGAAAGATTCTGTGGATTTATTTCAGACTGTGTCTGTTCCATCCGCATGGACAGAGGAGCACAGCGGACAAAGTCTGGGACTTACAGTACAGGCGGAAGCAATTCAGGCGGCAAATTTTCAGCCGGATTTTGAAGCGATGTCGCCCTGGGGGAATCAGAAGATCCAGCAGTGTGTACATGAACAGGACGGTAACTTTGCGTGTAAAGCAGAGCCGGTGAAGCTGTCTGTTGAGTTCAATGGAAAAGCTCATAAGCTCTTGGCTGTTCCCGGAGATTTTTTCTCTAATATGGGAACCGCTATGCCGGGGGACGTATTTCAGGACACGGTTACGGTGTCAAATACGACAGAAAGCCAGGCGGAAATATGGTTCCGAACCGCGGTTTCGGATCAGAACACGAAGCAGACCGAGATCCTGAAGGGAGTTAAACTGACAGTTTATCTGGATAAAAAACAGGTATATAAGGGAACTCTGGATTCTCCGGAGCTGGAAAAAAATCATTCTCTGGGAATATACCAGCCAGGACAAAAGGGAGAGCTGAAATTCGCTCTTGAGGTACCGGCGGAATGGGACAATGCTTACGCTCTGCGGGACGCTGCTGTTCAATGGATATTCACTGTAAACGAAGACAGCGGGAACGCATCGGAGGAGGCCGGCGGGGGAGACTCATTCACAGAGGCATCCCGGAAAACCACGGACACGAAGGAAGCGGCACCCGTAAAGACCGGCGATATGTCTGCCTATGAAGGCATGGCCGGAATCCTCCTGAGTACGGGAGGTATAGCCCTGGCAGCAGGTATTTATAAGAAGAAAAGGAGGGGAAATTCATGAAAAAAAGAATCGCGCCGATTATTCTTGCTGCTGTAATGCTTTTGTCCATGGCTGGGGTACCCTTTGTATCTGTTGGGAGCGCAGGGTTGGGAAAAACTGTTTTTGCTCAGGAAACCGCGGATAACGAAAAAGAGGCGGAGCCTGGGCCGACGCTTTCTCCCGCGGAGACGGAGGCCGGACTGGAGGAAGAGAATACCGGATTGCAGGAATCGTATTTGGCCAGCGGCGAAGCGGATGGAGATTTTAACGATACTGTTTCCTCTGATGGAAGTACAGAAAAAGAAGAGCCTGCCGGCGGATATCTGGATGGCGGTGAAGTTACGGAAACGGAGACTTCTGAGGAGGTAGATTTTTACGATGGCTCCGATACGGAAAAACTGCCGGGTTCACAGGAGGCCGAGATGGAAGAAGGAGAATCAGATTCATTTGGAATTGAATTTCCGGATACGGCAGAGCAGACAGAAGCTTTTCAGGTACAGATCTCGGACGATAAGACGGAGCATAGCCTGATTCTTTTCTCATCAGATCTGGAGAAACTGGAGAGAGGGATGCTGACAGAGCCGGATTCAGCAGAGCATCCCGCGGAGGAGCAGGAAGTGTTCCATGATCAGACGGAGCTGGCCGGAGAAATATTTACGAAGGGTGATACTGCTTCAGAAGAAATACCTGCGGAAGATGATTCTGCTTCACAAGAAATATACGGAGAAGGCGAAGGCGGGAGCCTGCCGGATTTGGAAACAATCAGGGCGGTTCTGCCTGAGAGTACGGCAGCCTTCCTTACAGAAGAAAATCTGGAGCTTTTGAAGAGACAGATACATGAATACCGGGCGGGTGATAAAGTCAGCTTTTATGTGATTCCTTCCTCCGGGTATGAGGTAAAAACGGTGGAGGCTGAAGCAGCCGGGGAGATTGTTGAAATAACTGCCTTTGGTGATCATATTTATGAGATGGTCATGCCTGGTTCCGATGTTGTGATCAGCGCTGAGGCGGGGCTGACAGAAGAAACAGAGGAATTCGCGGAGGGAGATGATTTAAGCCTATGGGAGAATTCACCGGAATCCGCCGCCGCGCCCAGGAGCGGCATCACAGTACAGAAGGTGGACGCCAATACGAAAATGAATCAGGATTATGCCTTTACCTATGCTTTCCGGGAAGGAGTGACAACGCTTAAATCGATCAGTCGGTATAACGGTACGTTGAATGAGAGACTGCACAACTGGTTTGGAGACAGCAACGGTTTTACAACGGATTACTGTAATTCTTTCTACGGGGCCCTGATCAATGATTCTGCTTATTCCGACCCAATCTCCGTTTTATACAGCAATGTTGGAGAGTATCAGGGAGAGATTGTGGATCTGAAGGTCACGGCAGTGCAGTGGGGAATTGTAAATAATGATCATATAGGCCTTGACGGAACAAAAATATATCCGTGTATCCTGTTCTATAAAGACCGTATCGCTTTTAATACTATTTCTGTAGGCACGGTAAGATTTCAGTTTGAATTTTATAAGCATAACACCGGCACGAAAATCAGCCCGAAAGGACATGTGACTATGGCTGATCTGGACGGCGGTCAGGGTTTCCGCGTTTATGACAACTGGGGAATAAACGGACTCTATATCCGGAACGGTTATGACCACCTGAAGGCGGAGACGGGCACCTCACCCAACGGAAGCGCTTATCTGGATCTGAGAGGGGCCGAGGGTACGGCTACTACAAATTCAGATCCCAAGGGCTGGTGTCAGGTAGACTTCAATGGAACCTTTATTGTGAACTGGCTGGCACAGAACTCGTGGCTTACCGGAAAAGGGCCGATGAACGCGTTTTTCATCTCCACATCTCAGTCGGTTGGAACCTATGAGCCAAATCCTGATCCGGAAAAAAGAACGGGAGACGCCGGGGGTTCGTTTGAGAGCATGGGACAGCACAATACAGAAGGGGACGCCTATGAGATTTATGCGGGAAAAAATTTTGACTATGTGATCGCGCAGAGACTTCTTCCGGGAAATTACAGTAAATTTGAAGTTACGGATACCCTGGACAGTTGTCTCACATATAAATCAGCACAGGTATATACCTCAGGGGGTCAGAATGTGACAAAGTATTTCACGGTTTCTCAGGCTAGGAATACGGTGAGATTCGCGGCTCAGGCCGCTTTCCTCAAAACAGATGAGGCCATGAATGATGTGACCTATTTTTTCCGGATAAACGTAACGGCAAAGGACAATAAAACAATTTCCGGTCATAACCACTACAAATCCAATGTATTCTTCATGAAAAACAGCGCTCAGAGGCAGATTGTTTCCAGTGTGCTGAACGACACCCGGACAACCAACGACACTTATGTGACAGGCCGTATAACAGGAAGCTTTTCGGTCAGAAAGGTAGACGGGGAGGATGCCGGAAAAATTCTTACGGGCGCGGAATTCAGGCTGTATCAGTGGAACCGGAATCAGAATCAGTATATTTTTTTAAAGAATATGAGTTACAGCGAGGGAAAAAAGGTCTATGAATCAGGAACACTGACTTATACAGAGGAAAATCAGGGGAAATTCCGGATCATGGAATCGAAAGCGCCTCCTGGATATGAAGGAGGCTGGCAGAAAGATGTGGATATTTCTGCGGCAGGGGTCAATGAAATATATGAAGCCAAAAACAGTAAAATAAAAATGAAGTACGGACGAGTTTCCATTCTTAAGAAAGACAGCATTACAGGAGAGGTAATTGAAGCCGGAGACGGTGAATTTAAGATTCTCCAATGGAACCAGGAAACGGGAGAATATGAAGATACTGTGGAGAAGAGTTCTGTTGTATACGACGCCGGTACGGGCAGGTATTTGTCAGAAGGTTTTGAAATAAATGATTTGAATGCAGGTAAATTTAAAATAGTTGAAAGCAAAAATCCCACAGGATATGAGGGAAGCTTTGAGAAAGAGTTTGTTTTCGACACGTCAGGCCAGGAGGAACAGACGGCGGAGCTTACGGTACTCAACAGTCCGGTTGTCCTGCCAGCGGGAGAGATCACTGTTGTAAAAAAGATCAAAGAGGCTGATATTATCTGGGCTCATGGAAATCCGGTATTTCGTTTTCGGGTAAGCGGTACGGACGCGCGGGGAAAGGAGCATACTTATGAAGATTTTGTGGAATATCAAAGGAGCAGTTACATAGTAAAAGACGGTTATGCGGTTTTGAGCTGTACCTTCGAGAACATTCCCATAGGAAATTATACAGTCAGCGAGCTTGAAACTCTCCGGTATGAATTTGAGAGCGTCGTCGCTGATACGGATAATGTGTCCATTTCCGGCGAAACAGGAATGGCGGAGCTTGATCCAAAGCATCTTCAGGCAGGACTTACCTTTGTAAACCGGAAAACGCTGTATGACCGCTACAGTCATACAGACGTGATCAGGAATATCATTCCTGTTCTTCCCTGAGACGGCGGCGCCGTACAGCGAATAATGCCCCTGACAGCGCCGGGGCAGTTTCAGAGATCCTCTCGGGGAGACCTGCCTGTGTGACGCTTATACAGCCGGTAAAAGTTGGAAATATTATTGAATCCACATTCCATGGCAATATCGGTTACGCTGCTGTCTGTATTTTTCAGAAGTTCCCGGGCATGAGAAATCCGAAGACGGGTCACATATTCGCTGAAGCTGACATTTGTCACCTTGCGGAAGTAGGTGGAAAAGTAGCTGGGGCTCATATAAGCGGCTCCGGCGGCTTCCTCCAGAGTGATTTTGCCGCAGAAGTGGCTGTTAATGTACTGAAAAGCCTGCTCCAGCCGTTTCATGGCATTTTTCTTTTCCTTCAGCATTTCATCAGATTTACTTTCATCCTGATAGGCGCGGATTAGAATGGTAAGGATACGCAGGATATTTGCCTTGATCATAAGGTTGTAGCCGTCTTTTTTTTCTTCCCATTCCCGGTAGATCTCCCGGATTCCCTTGCGGATCTCATGACTGACAGGCTCCTCGCTGCCGATGCGGTTTTTGAAATTGCTGCCCCGTTCTACAAAGGGCTTCAGATATCCGGCGTCAAAAAAGCTGAGCTTTTCCGCCACGAATTCCGGAGAAAAGATCATAACCAGAAGCTCCATGTCCTCATCCAGAAGATTCCAGCCGTGAGGCTCCACATTATTAAAGATGATGATATCACCCTTATCCATAGTGTATTCCTGCCCGTTGACAAAGTAAGTTCCTCTGCCCCGCTGTACGCAGGTAATCTCAAAATAGCTGTGCCAGTGCCAGGTATCCGGACGGCTGTTTTCTGAGTTGAGGATCACTCTGGAAATCTGAAAAGGAAAATCTTTATTTAAAGGAATGTTATCTCGTTCTAGTTTCATGCGGGTTTCCTTTCTTGCTCTTTATCTGAAGACTGTACCCCTGCAGAGAGGGGACTGTACTGGTATCTGAGAATCACAGAGCGCAAGGCGCGTCAGACGCGAAGCGGCTGGATTTTCGAGTATATTGTACCATAAAGCTTCCGGAAAAGGTACCCGGTCTCTGCAGGCCTCTGCGCAACTGTTACCTAAAATCAAAAAATAGTACATATTCTGCAAAAAATAGTAGACGCATTCCGGCGGAAAAAAGGATAAAATGGTCGCATATAAAGAATGCGGAGGAAACGGAATCATGATTATTATTGGAGAAAAACTGAACGGATCCATTCCCTCAGTTGCGAAGGCCATTGCGGAAAGAGATGCGGACCTTATCCGTGAGAGAGCCAGAATGCAGGCGGAAGCCGGAGCGGATTTTCTGGATGTATGCGCTTCTGTGGAAGAGGAAGTGGAAGTAGAAACCCTGAAATGGATGATCGATCTTGTACAGGAGGTCACAGATACGCGGATCTGTGTGGACAGCCCCAGCGCCAGAACCTGTGCGGAAGGCATCAGGCTCTGTAAGCGTCCCGGACTTGTAAACTCTGTTTCTCTGGAGGGAAATAAGATCGATACGATTTTCCCGGTAATCGCGGATACAGACTGGGAATGTGTGGCTTTGCTCTGTGACAATGACGGAATTCCGGATTCCGTGGAAAAACGTATGAAGGTATTTCACGGGATCATGGAAAAGGCGAAAGAATATAAGATCGCGCCGAACCGCCTTCACATTGATCCCCTGGTAGTTACTCTTTCCACGGACCTGACTGCGCTGACGGTGTTTGCGGAATGCTGCCGTCAGATCAAGGCGGAATATCCGGATATTCACATTACCAGCGGACTTTCCAACATATCCTATGGTTTGCCGGTGAGAAAGAACATCAATCAGGCGTTTATGGTGCTTGCCATGAACGCGGGAATGGACAGCGCGATCGTGGATCCTACCAATAAAAACATGATCGGTATGATCTATGCCACAAACGCCCTTCTGGAGAAGGACGATTACTGCCTGAATTATATCGCGAAATTCAACAGCCGTACAGAGGAAGCTCCGGCAGAGGCGAAGCCTCAGAATCCAATGGACGAGAAAATGCTGGCTGTATTTAAAGCTACTGAGAACGGTAAAAACAAAGAAATCGGACAGCGCGTACAGGAAGCCCTGGATGCGGGATGTGATCCCACGGCGATCCTCAACGACGGCATGATCGGAGCTATGGCCGTAGTGGGAGAGAATTTCAAAAAGGAAATCATTTTTGTTCCCCAGATGCTGGCTGCAGCCCGGGCCATGAAAGCAGGCGTGGAGGTGCTGAAGCCTCATCTGGCAACAGGCGAAGCGGGCAGTGCGGGCAAGATCATTCTTGGTACGGTTGCGGACGACCTTCATGACATCGGTAAAAATCTGGTTGGAATGATGTTCGAGAGCGCCGGATTCGAAGTAATCGATCTTGGTGTGGATGTGCCGATTCAGACTTTCATTGATGCGGTGAACGAGCATAAGGACGCTACTATCGTAGCCCTTTCCGCGCTCCTGACTACAACGATGCCGTCTCTTCGCAATACAGTAGCGGCTCTCCTGGAGCAGCCGTTCCGTCCCCGTATTAAGATCATGGTAGGCGGCGCGCCGATCACGCAGGCATTCGCGGACGAGATTGGTGCGGACGCATATACAGAGGATGCGGCGTCCGCGGCAGAGAAAGCCAAGGAATACTCTGACTCCGGCTTCTGCGCAAGAGCCGCGGCAGGAGAATTTGATCTTTCCGCTGAAGAAATCGCCGCTATGGAAGCGGAAAAAGCGGCAAAGGCAGCGGCGTCCAAGGATGAAGAAGCTAAAGTAAAAGTTTCTGAGGCGGAGCCGGAAGTGAAGGTGAGCTTTGACAAGAGCGCGGTGGATATCAGCTCAGTACGTCTGCCGGAGCCAGGGGAAGGATATAAGCTGGACTGGGATAAGACAAAAGAGAAATTCAGAAATTACTGGAACCATAAAAATACAGGAAGACCGCTGATGTGCGTGATCGCCAGAAGACCGGAGGTAGAGCAGTATTCCGACGGAACTCCGGTAGAAGGCGGATATCTGGATCAGATCTGTCAGGGTAAGTATTATAACATGCCGGAAGAACTGAAATGGAAGGATATGGAGGATAAGTATCAGAACGCTCAGAGAATCGTTGACCGCTATCGTTATTTCTGCGAGACGCATGCCTTCCTGGGAGAGAGCTTCCCCAATCTGAATATTGACTTTGGGCCGGGATCTCTTGCGGCATATCTGGGTTCTGATATCGGCTTTAAAGAGGATACCGTATGGTTTAAAAAATGTCTGGATAGCTGGGACGGTGTTCCGAAGCTGCAGTTTGACCCGGACAATGAATGGTTTAAAAAGCATCTACAGCTTGCAAAAGACTGCCGCGAGCTGGCGGGAAGTGATTTCTATGTAGATATGCCAGACCTGATGGAGAACATTGACGTACTTGCGTCTCTTAGAGGAGCTCAGGACGTGCTTATGGATCTTCTGGACGAGCCGGAGAAGGTGGGACAGAGAATCCAGGAGGTTACAGACTGCTATTATGATTACTATAACCGCTTCTATGACGCGATCAAGGATGAGGAAGGCGGAAACGCTTATACAGTATTCCAGATCTGGGGGCCGGGCAAAACTGTGAAGCTCCAGTGTGACTTTTCCGCTATGATGGCCCCGGATGATTTCCGTACCTACATCCAGCCGTCTCTGCGTACGCAGTCCGAAAAGGCGGATCATGTACTCTATCATCTGGACGGACCGGCAGCGATCAAGCACATGGATGCGCTCATGGAAATCGACGGGATCGACGCTCTTCAGTGGACCAGCGGAGACGCGGGCCCAGACGGTACGCTTCCGGACTGGGATGTAATTTATGATAAAGCGATCGCCGCAGGCAAATCAATCTGGGTGAAGGTGTATTCAGGAGAATTTGAGGACTGGATCAGAAATGTAGACCGTATTGTTAAGAAATACGGATCCCACAGCCTCTTCCTTCTTTTCCCGGAGATGTCCATGGAACAGGCGGTATACCTTCTGGACTATGCAGAAAAGAACTGGAGTGATGTAAAGGGGACATTCTGCGAGTCGCTTGGAAGATAACCAAATATAAAATCAGTAAAAAGGATGTGCATGCTGAATCCCCATGCGCATCCTTTTGCAGTTCCTATACTCTTTTTCCACACTGCTGAGTTATCCTTAATTGCATCCGGCATGTCTCGCTTACCCTCCTCTGCAGGAAGAAGTTAAAAATTGACAAAAACAGCCGCGCTATTTCCATGTTATATTGTAGAATGTGCTGTTAAGATAAAACTATCAAAAAACAGGAGGGTTTTTAATATGAAGAAAAGAGTAGTGGCTGCACTGTTGTGCGGAGTGATGATGGCAAGCGCTATGACAGTTCAGGCAGAAACCGTACAGGCTGCGGAAGGCACCACGATCACTGTGATGGCAAGCCAGGACTGGGTATATGATGCGGAAATGGAGCTCGGCAAGCAGTTCGAAGAGGAAACCGGTATTAAGGTAGATTATCAGATCGTTCCGGCTGACCAGTATTATAATATGCTGATGACGAAGCTGAACAGCGGCGAGGGCCCGGACATTTTTGGCGGACAGTCCGGAAGCTTTGATATCGTTTCTCAGTACAATGTTGAGAAAAACGCGGTGGATCTTTCCGATCAGGCATGGGTAGAAACCTATGACGAGTTCGCAAAGGCGCAGACATCCGTGGGCGATAAGGTTTATGGAATGACCTACTATGATGTTTCTACAGATTATTATGTGATTTATAATAAGAAGATTTTTGAGGAAAATAATATTGAAGTTCCCACCACATACGCGGAGTTCGAGGAAGCCTGCCAGACGCTTCTTGACAACGACATTATCCCCATCTATGAGCCCTGCGCGGACGGATGGCATCAGACCATGTGGTTCACTGAGATCGGCGGAAAATACGAAGAGCTTGTTCCGGGAATCGTAGATTCTCTGAATAACAATGAAATTAAATTCGCAGATGTTCCGGAGCTGAAGGAAGCTCTCGATCAGATCAATGATATGGCTCAGAAAGGCTATTTCGGAGACAACTATCTGTCCGACGAATACACAGACCTTCTTATGAATCTGGGAAGCGGCGAATACGCAATGGCACTGGAAAAACCAGGTCAGATCGCGGCTATCGCGGAGGCTTCCGGCGGTACATACACAGAAGACGATTTTGGAATGTTCCTGATCCCTCTGATGGACAATGATGTGCTGAACGTACATCCCTGCGGACCGTCCAGATTTATTTATTCCGGTTCCGAACATCAGGATGAGGCAAAACAGTATCTGGAGTACATCGCGTCTGCCGATGGTGTACAGTACATGATCGATAACTGCGATAAGATTGAAAATCTTCCTTTTGACGTAGGACAGACTCCAAGCTACAGCGAGGAAACCAATACATTCATTGAAACTGCGGAAAAACAGGGAACCGTATTCCAGGACAGCATCAAATACCTGAATCCTCAGTGGACAGAGCTGACTCAGGATATCGTATCCATGTTCATCGGAGACATGACTTCAGAAGATGTTCTTAACGCCATTGACGAAAGAAGAGCAACCCAGGCAGAAGCGGTTGGAGACGAAGCGTGGCAGTAAAACAGGATTTTGATATAAATTCCTTCCATAAAAAAGTATAAAAAGTATCCCCGGCATATCATGAAAATCCGATATCGCCGGGGATTTTTTTGATTTTTTATCAGGACAAATCCTCGCGGGTTTCCGGCGGGGACTGGCGGTAAGCGGTGGGATTCACTCCTGTCAGCTTGCGGAAGGTCTTGCTGAAATGAAACTGATCGGGATATCCTACTTTTTCCCCAACCTCCCGGATAGGAAGGCTCGTGTTCAGAAGCAGATGCTTCGCCTCGTGAATACGTATGTCGGTCAGATATTTCAGAGGCGTATGCCCTACATATTTATTGAATAACTTTGTCAGATAGGCGGAACTGAAGCCCATACGGGATGACAGCTCGGAAAAATCCACCTCGTCCATATAATGACTGCGGATATAGAGGAGCACATAATCAACAATCTCCTGGGAATCCTTCCCGACCATGGCGGTGTCCTCCTCAAGCTGAAAATGCTTTTCAAGAAGGAGGCTGGCTTTTCCAAGGGTACTCTCCAGCTTTTCTCTGGAAACAGGCTTCAGAAGATAGTCAAAAACTCCCTGACGCAGAGCTTCCTGGGCATATTCGAAATCTGCGTAGCCGGAAAGAACAATGGTAAGAATATGCGGATAACGGTCATGGACATTTTTTGCAAGAGCCAGCCCGTCCATAACCGGCATACGGATATCGGTGATGATCAAATGAATATCCTCGGTGCGCAGGGCCTCCAGGGCAGCCTGCCCGTCCGGCACCTGACAGACTACCTTATAGCCTGATTCGAGGGCGTCAATATGGCGGGCCAGCGACTGGCGGAGCAGTACTTCGTCCTCCACCAGCATAATGTTGTAATGTTTAATCTTTTTCATGGAAACGTCCTCCTACGATTACAAATGCGCCTTTTTCCGGCAGGTTGCCAAACTGAAACAGAAAAGCTTTGCCAAAAAGAAGGTAAAAACGTATAAAAATATTCAGGATTCCCATTCCGTCCAGCTCAAGGCTGGGCAGTACACTGTATTTGAGAATTTGGTCCATCTGGGAGCGAAGATGTTTGTCTACCTCCGGAGAAAAGCCCGGACCATTGTCTTTCACAGAGATCAGCCATTGTCCGTCGTCAATATACCCCTCAATACGGATATGCCAGGGCGGCGCCGTCCGGGAGGTGAATTTTACAGAATTTTCGATGAGGAGCTGGATGCACAGCTTTGGAATCTTCAGATCCAGCAGATCGTCCGCAATATCAAATTCATATGTAAAGGAGTCCTTAAAGCGCTTTTTCATGCAGCTCAGATAGAGATCGCAGTGTTCCAGCTCTTCTTCTACTGTGGAAACAGACTCTTTGTCTGAGGAAATATAACGCAGAATGGAAGTGATGTCCTGACACATGCCGCTGACCTCCTCAGTCATCCCTTCCTCTGCCATAGCGCTGATGGTATTCAGTGAATTGTAGAGGAAATGAGGATTCATCTGCGCCTGGAGCGCCAGCATCTGCGCCTGGATCTCCTGCTCCTTCATAACAAGCATGGATTCCGTGGCGGCCTCCTTCGCCTGTGTGGAAGCGTTCAGGGAATCGCGCAGACGGTCGATTTCAATTATGCCGGAGTCCTCCAGATGTATTAGCTGAAACTGTCCGTTGGAATCTGTGTCGGACAAAAACTGATGCATCTGAGTAAGTGGACTGGCAAGCCTCCGGCTGAGAAAGCCCGCCACAAAATAACAGACCACAAACAGACTGAAAGCCAGAAGAGGGATCCACATCAGACTTTTTAATATTGGTACGAAAAAGTCAGTGTTCCTGACGGAACAGACCACTGTGAAACCACTGTAATCCAGACGGGAAAAAGAAACATATTCGCTTTGCTTTTCCCTGTCGTTATAAAGACGGATATTTCCGTTTACAGCATTTTCTTCCCCCAGAGCGTTGTAATAATCAAAATCCCGGGAGGTATTTTCCTCTGAGTACGGGTAGACCTGCGTCCCGTCGCCGTCATAGACGGCAACGTCTACCGGAGCTTCTGTCTTTGGAAGGATGGCGTCCGCAAAAAGATCGTCATAGTATTTCAGAACCTCCACAAAACCAATGGGATTATGGTAATTGTCAAAATACATACGGTACAGAGAGAGATAGAGACGGTCTGAGCGGGTTCCGGCGTTTTTGGAAAGCAGGGGCTGCTCCGCCACACATACATAGCGGTATCCGTTCTTTTCCAGCGCGGATTCATACCAGGGAAGCTCCGCGGTCTCAGCGGAAAGCATACCGTAATAATTCCCAACTCCGTAACCGCTGCCCTCCATAGGGTAAATATTAACCTGGCGGATAGAAGCGTCCACGCCCCGTATAGAAATCAGCGCATTGCTGAGAGCGTTCTGATGCCGGCTGCGTTCATAGGCGGAGCCTTCATTGGCCTGGCTCCAGAGAGCAAACGTGCTTTTTATGGAGGTGGAGTTGATCACATTGAGACAGACATTGTCCATCTGGCTGATCTGAAGGTCAATGGAAGCGCCGATGGAGGTGGTGGTGCGCAGAATATCGTTTTCCATATTTTTGTACAGACTGGAATACTGGATCATATAAACGATCACTGATATGACGATCAGCAGCGCCGCCGCGATCGTCAGAAAACGGTAAAATAAAATAGTCTGAAGGCTTTTTTTGCCGTGTCTTTGAGTCATAGTTGTATCCTCCGTATTTCCCTTTGTACACCAGTGCTAACAGTATAACATATCCTGGGGGAAAAATCCCGGGATGGTTAAAAAAATACATAAATGTGACGGAGGGATGCATGTGAAAATCCGTCAAATTAACCTAGAATAAAGAAAAACAAAGAGAAATGGAGGAGGATTTCGTGAAAAAATCAAAAATTTATCCCTGGTATTTCGCGGCCGGCGCGCTTCTGATCTATACAGCCCTTTCCGTAGTTCCCGGGATCATCGGTATCGGCTATTCCTTTACGGACTGGTCGGCGTATTCTGATGAGCTGCACTTCGTTGGCTTTAAGAATTTTATAGAGGTGTTCAGCGGCGATCAGGATTATTTACAGTACATTCTTAATACGCTGCTGTTTACAGTAGTGACTACAGCCGCAAAAACCGGTCTGGGACTTCTGTTCGCCCTTGCCCTCAGCCGGAATATTAAGGCGAAGAACTTCCACAGAGGCGTAATGTATATGCCCTCCGTACTTTCTATTCTGATCATCGGACTTGTATTTACCTCCATCCTGAATCCGAAGAACGGACTTTTAAACGAAGGACTCAGGATGATAGGGATGGATTCTCTCACTCAGAAGTGGCTGACGGATCCACAGATTGCCTTCTGGTCGGTTATGGGTGTGGATATCTGGAGAGGAACCGGATACATCATGACGATCCTGATCGTGGGAATCCTGGCGATACCCAATGTATATTATGAGGCGGCAGGTATCGACGGCGCCAACGGCTTCCATAAGTTTATCTATATCACTCTGCCCATGCTGAAGCAGACTCTGGCGGTGACGATCGTTCTGAACGTGCTTTATGGATTAAAGGTGTTCGATATGGTATACGCTCTGACCAACGGAGGACCGGGACACCGCACCGAGGTTATGTATACAGCGGTATTTAAACAGTTCTCCCAGGGCCTATACGCGGCGGGTACAACCATCAGTTCCGTTATGTTCATTTTCATGGTGCTCGTAGGCTTCTTTATGATTAAGATTTTGACGAAAGACGAGGTGATAGAGTAATGAACGCAAAGACCAAGAGAATGGTGCTGACAATCTTAAAAAATATTCTGGCATGGATCGTTTCTCTGATCATGCTGATCCCTCTTCTGCTGATCGTGATCAATGCGTTTAAGCCGGATTCTGAAGCCCTGACACTTTCTCTGAAGCTGCCGGAGGTATGGGAGTTCAGTAACTTTGCCGTTGTTATTGAAAAAGGAAAGCTTGGTATGAGCTTTCTGAACAGTCTCATGTACGCGGGGTGCGCTACGATCATTACAGTCATCCTTGCGTCTATGGCGGCCTATGTGCTGGCAAGAAGGCGCGGAAAGAAAGACAACGCCCTCTATATGTACATGGTTCTCGGTATTGTGATCCCGGTGAACTATGTATCTCTTATGAAAGTGATGCAGGTGACTCAATTAAACGATACAAGACTTGGGATTATTCTTCTTTATGTGGCTATGCAGCTTCCGTTTTCTGTATTTCTGCTGTACGGCTTTGTGTCCAAGGTTCCGGTAGACCTGGACGAGGCCGCGGTACTGGACGGCTGCGGGCCCTGGAAACTGTTTTTCAGTATTGTAATGCCGATGATGAAGTCAAGTATGGTGACCGCGGCGGTTTTGTGTTTCCTGAATACCTGGAATGAATTTGTGATGCCGCTGTACTTCCTGAATTCCTCAGAAAAATGGCCGATGACTTTGGCAGTATATAATTTCTTCGGGCAGTATTCCAAGAGCTGGAATCTGATCTGCGCGGACATTCTTCTGACATGTCTGCCTGTCATTATTATGTATCTGCTGTGCCAGAAGCACATTGTAGGCGGTCAGACAGCCGGAGCGGTAAAGGGCTGATGCTATAGACGATAAGGAGAAGACAACATGAGTATGTCAGACAGAAAAGAACTGGAATTTAAGTTAAAAGACGGAAGCTGCAGACTGCAGGCTGTCCGTGATCATATTATAAGATGTTCTTTTACAAAGAAAGAAGAGTGGCAGAAGGAGTCTCCCATAGGGATTGAAGCTTCTCTGGAGGGAAGCTTCGCCGTGGAAGAGGAAGGACAGACCGTAAAAATAAATACAGGGAAGCTTGTTCTGGAGGCAGACTGCAGAGAGGGAGGCTTTGTCTGGAAGGACGCGGCGGACAGCCGCGTACTTCTCAGAGAGCGCAGAAAGGAACTGACGGAAGCCCCGTATATGGTTTATAACACCGGCGGTGAAGAACCGATCATTCACAGAGTGCAGACGGTAGACGGAGAAAGAAACTTTGTGAAAAATCTGAAGGCGGTGGAGGATCACAGGGCGTACCACGGGAAGCTGAGCTTCTGCTGGGAGCCGGACGAACATATTCATGGCCTTGGGCAGGGAGAAGAGGGAATCTACGATTACCGCGGAAACGTGCAGTATCTTTATCAGCATAATATGAGGATCCCGATCCCGTTTTTTGTGTCGGACAAAGGGTACGGTATTCTGGTAGACTGCGGCTCTCTGATGACCTTCAACGACGACTGCCGGGGCTCCTGGCTGTATCTGGATATGGTTGAGCAGTTAGATTATTATTTTATCAAGGGAGATTCTCTGGATGAGATCATTGCAGGCTACCGGCTGCTTACCGGAAAGGCGGTGATGCTGCCGAAATGGTCCTTTGGATATGTACAGTCAAAGGAGGCTTATCTCACCCAGCAGGAAATGGAGGAAACGGCGGAAAAGTACCGCAGTCTGGACATTCCCCTGGACTGTCTGGTTCAGGACTGGAATACCTGGGAAGCCGGAAAATGGGGCAATAAGAGAGTCGATAAAAAGAGATATCCGGATCTTGCCGCTATGAACCGTAAACTGCATGATATGCATATCCACACGATGGTGTCCGTGTGGCCCAATATGAATGCCGGCACGGAGGATTATGAGGAAATGAAGGAAGCCGGACAGCTTCTGAACGACTACGCCACCTATGACGCCTTTTCGGAGAAGGGGCGGGAGATTTACTGGAAACAGGCGGAAAGAGAGCTGTTTTCCGGTGGATTTGACTCCTGGTGGTGTGATTCTACGGAGCCCTTCTCAGGGCCGGACTGGAATGGTGAGTTTAAGAGAGAGCCATGGGAGCGTTTCCGGCTGGTGGGCGACGAGCACAGGAAATTCCTGGGAGCAGGCAGAGCCAATCTCTATGCCGCCGCTCATGCCCGCGGAATATACGAAAATCAGAGAAAGGCCGCCCCGGACAAGCGCGTGCTGAACCTGACCCGTTCCGGCTACGCCTCCAGTCAGAAATACGGCACGGTTCTCTGGTCAGGAGATATCTTCGCCTCCTGGGATACCATGAAAAAGCAGATCCACGAGGGACTGAATATGTGCATGAGCGGAATGCCCTACTGGACTCTGGATATCGGCGGATTTTTTACAGTGAATGAAAACTGGCGTCACAGAGGCTGTTTCTGTAATGAAGATCCTACGCCCAAGTGGTTCTGGCGGGGAGACTATGAGACCGGAGTAGAGGATTACGGATACCGTGAGCTGTATGTGCGCTGGTTTGAGTACGGCGCGTTTCTTCCCATGTTCCGCTCTCACGGAACAGACACGCCCAGAGAGGTATGGAATTTCGGAAAGAAAGGGGAGCCTTTCTATGACGCTCTGGTAAAGACCATTGAAATGAGATACCGTCTGATGCCCTATATTTATTCCAACGCCGCCAGAGTTTGGGCCGAGGATTATACTATGCTCCGGAGCCTTCTGTTCGATTTCTCCGGGGATCATAAGGCGGCCGGGCTCGGAGACGAATTCCTGTTTGGAGACAGTCTTCTGGTCTGCCCTGTGACAGAGCCCATGTATTACGAGAAAAACAGCCGGGAAATCCACAGGGAGAAAACCTGGAACTGCTATCTGCCGAAGGGCGCGGACTGGTATGATTTCAGCAGCGGAAAGAAATATGAAGGCGGAGCGGAAATCACCGTGGAGGCCCCCATCGACCGGATCCCTGTATTTGTAAAGGCCGGCTCTGTGATTCCTATGGAGCAGAGAATGACCTATGCGGATGAAATTGTAGACACGCCCTTTGAAATCCATATTTATCCGGGCGCGGACGCTTCTTTCCGCCTCTATGAGGACGAGGGAGACGGATACGGGTATGAGAATGGAAATTACAACCGGATTTCTATGAACTGGAAGGAACGGGAAAAGGTATTTGTCATCGGAGCCGCGCAGAAGGTATTCGCACAGGGTCTGAAGGGCAGAACCTGTCATGTGATCCTGGAGGGAACCGGGCGGACGGAAAGCTTCGTCTACGAAGGAGAAGAAGTAACAGTAGAGTTTTAAGAAATAAAGAATTTGAGATGAGAATAGGAAAACGGAGCCGGCGGTAGGCTTCTGAATTAAGAAAATATTTATTGCAGTGGGGGTGTCGCACTAAAATGATATGATCCCTTCTAAGTGACAGGTTTTTATTATTTTACTTGTCTACCTGGAAGGGGGCATATTACATTGATGCGGCATCCCCTCTTTTTCTTTTTAAAAGAAGTGCGGAAATATAGAATTTTTCATTTTCTGAAAGATTGACAAATTGTAAAAAATATTTTAAAATTAAGTCAATGTCGTATGTCGTACGTATAAAGATGGAGGAGGGCCATATGAATGGAAAGCATATTGTAGCAATAGGTGTTGCCTGTATCGATGAATACTATACTGCAGAGGCCTGGATCCCTGAAGGTGAAAAATGCAATGTTGAATGGAAAGAGAATCGTGTAGGGGGAATGATTCCAAATGCGGCCTGTGTATTTGCAGGAATGGGAGAGAAAACATATCTTGTCACAGCACTAAATTCAGGGAGTATCAGCCAAATTATAAAAAAGGATCTGGAACGATGGCAGTTGGATCTGTCTTACGTGATAAAAGATGATTCCCTGGCGGATCCCAAATGTATGATTATATCTACGCCAAAAGAGAGAAGCATTTTTGTGGTCAACATGGATCATATACAATATAAAGTAAACTCACAGCTTCATGAACTGCTGCTGGAGGCAAAATGTGTTTATACCTCGGTAATGGAATTTCACCGGCTGGAGAGATGGGAGAAACTGGCGGAAGAACTGGCGGAAACAGGTGTGCCATTGGTAATAGATGCCGAGACATCGACCTTTGACAGTTGGGATGACAAAACATTTTCGTATGCAAAGCTGATCTTTTTTAATGAGGAAGGATGGAAAAAGTTCAGATGTGAACGCAGTGACAGTGAGGCAATGGAAATGCTGTTTCAGGGACATACGGAAGCGGTGGTTATTACATTAGGTTCAGAAGGCTGCTATTGCCGGACCCGGGACAAAGAGGTCAGACTTCCGGGGAATCGGGTTCAGGTTTTGGATACGACAGGAGCGGGGGATACCTTTAACTGTTCTTTTACAGAATGTTGGCTTTCAGGAAAATCTCTGGAATATTCAGCAGAATACGCCAATGCGGCCGGCGCCTACGCAGTTACGGCCTTCGGCGCGAGGGCCGGCATTGTATCTGAAAAAGTAATAAAACAATATATGGAGGCGTTTCGCCGGCAAAGGAGTAAATAATCATGAAGAATGGAAGTATATGCAGGATTGGAAAAGAAGTGTTTCGCCCATATGGAGAGTATTACAATATCAAAGAAGATAATGAAATAAGCAGTAAGTCATACCACGCTTATCAAACAGCCACAGATATTATTACCCGGCCGCTGAAGCTGGGGATTACAAAGTGCAGCAATGAAAAATCCTTTGTTATTGACAGTATGGAGAGGCATTTGTCATCTGAAGAGGTGCAGATCGTAGGGAATAAGCCAATTATTTTGAGTGTTGCGGACAGTGATCCGTCAGGCAATCCCAGAACAGAGGATGTGGTATCATTCCTTCTCCAGCCGGGAGATGTGATTGTTTTGAAACCGGGAATCTGGCATGATGCATGCCATAGTACCGGAGGCGAAACAATGTATTATTTTCTGTCACTGACAAACGGGGAACCCAGTGAAACAGCCTGGCTCTCTGTAAAACCTGATCCTGTATCAGTGGAACTGTAAGGAGGAGTTATGAAAGAAATATATGCAGTTGACGCCCGGAAAGAAGCCTGCGGGCGTTACGGTACATTTATAAAATTGACAGATTATGAGGCTTTCAGCGGAACCGGATGGGAATGCTGGATGACAGAAGGAATATGTATAGATCAAAGCGCGGGTATTGGAATATGCCACTGTGATTCTGTGCAGCCTTTTATTCTGGATAAAATGAAAAAAAGTGATGGACAGAAGCTTATTATCTGTGGAACTCAGAGAATGATTCTGACTGTGGCGGGGCGGGAGGACAGTCTGTCTCCCGGAATAGATTCAATAGAAGCGTTTATCCTGAATCCAGGAGAGATTATACTATTGCAGCCTGGGGTATGGTACGATATCTGCCGCGGAGTGACCGGGCCTGTCGACTATTTTGAACTGCTGTCCGGCAGGAATGAAATATGCAGTCAGATTGAAGGAGGGAGTTTGCGTATTGTTCTAAAAAATGAATAGGAATTAGCAGCAGAGGCGAATGGTTCCGGATGGAATTATTTACCTCTGTTTTTTGCAAAAAAGGGGGAGTATCATAAAAAAGTAATAAGAGACTATTTAACGAATCCTTTTGATAAATCCAGAAAGTTTAAAAAAATATTTTAAATTGAAGTTATATTATTGACAAAAACAGGGTTAGACGTTATTATAAGTATATGACGTACGTCGTACCTATTACCTAAAATTTAATTGCGGATTTTCAACAATATATGCGTCATATCCTGATGCGTATGATTCCAACAAATTTAGAACAAGGAGGATCGGTAAATGAAGAGAAGGTTATTAAGTGTATTACTTGCGGCTGTGATGGCCTGTAGTATGCCAGTCGTGGCTTTTGCGGACGAAGAGGAAAAGGATTTTAAAGATGAAACTCTTGTAGTTGGCGTTTGGGGCGGGACAATAGAAGAAGTGCTCCGTGAAAGTGTTGTTGATCCGATGGAAGAAGAGTACGGCTGCAATATAGAGCTTGTTTTGGGGGGAACAAGCGAGCGTAAGGCTAAAATGTATGCAGAAGTAGATAATCCATCCATGGACGTACTGTTTCTTAATATTTATGAATCAAAGCAGGCCATTGACGATGGAGTTGCGCAGGAGGTGGATACGTCGTTAAGCAACTTTGATTCACTGTACGATTTTGCGCAGACCGGAGGATATGGGATGTCCATTATGGGGCTGGGTATCTGCTATAATAACGAGCTTGTTACAGAACCGATTACGTCCTGGAAGGATCTGTGGAGGGAAGATTTAAAAGGAAAGGTATCTCTTACTACATTCCCCAGCTTTGAAGATGACGCATTTGTAGATATAACGGCGCAGGCATGGGATCTGGATCTGGAGACACAGGAAGAAGAAGTATTTGACAAAATTGCAGAGCTGGGACCGTTCCCACTTTTCTTTACAGATTTAGACGAGCTGTTTTTGGAGATGAAGCAGGGCACTGTAAAGGCGGCTGTAATGTTTAACAGCTATAGTAATGATTATATTGAACAGGGCTTTCCTGTGGAGTTCGTCTATCCGTCTGATCCGGGATCAGTGCTTGCGAAGGATACGATTGTGATTTCAAAAAATACCGCCCATGAGGCTCTGGCCAAAGAGTTTGTCAACAGATGTCTGAGTGTGGAAACGCAGACTGCATATGCGGAAAATATTTATTTCTCACCTTGTAATAAAGAGGTAGTGGTTGACGACGAGATTGCGGAGAAGCTTGTTTACGGGGACGAGGTAGATAAGCTGGTTACTTTGGATTGGGATTATATTCTGACCCGTGAAAGCGACTGGACAGACATGTATAATAAAATAATTGAAGGTAATTAACATATGACCAAAATGGGGATATGGATCATATCCGTATCCCCATTTTGTGTATATAATTATGTTTTGGGGGTGAAAACGTGAAGAAGTCAGTCAATAAAGCGAATTTTATGCTGATTCCGCTGACGATAGTATTTATTATTCTTTTTATAATTCCCTTTATTGTGTTGCTCTATTATAGTTTTTTGTCTTATAAATCAGGACAGGTAATTCCGACAACGCCATATACCATAGATTCCTATGCGAAATTTTTTGAAGACAGCTTTTATCCGAGAGTGATCGGACGCACAATAGGAATAAGTCTGCTTACCGCTGTTATATGTTCTGTTCTGGGATATCCGGTGGCTTATTTTATATCTAAATGCAGGGGGTATGCAAAAACCATCCTTCTGGTTGTGGTAATCCTTCCGCTGGTGGCTGGCGTTATGGTACAGACACTGGGGTTATATGGAATGCTGACAAGCTACGGGCCGATTAATAACGCATTGCTGGCTCTCGGGATTATTAAGGAACCTATTGAATTTTTGGGAACAGCGTCAGGAGTGATTATCGGGCTAACGCAGGGATTTCTGCCTTATATGATTCTGCCGGTTATGAATTCAATACAGACAATTCCCGAAAATGTTCTGGAGGCTGCGGATAATCTGGGAGCAAACGGTCTTCAGCGCTTCCTGCGTATTACTCTTCCGTTAAGCAAATCCGGTGTGATCTCAGGCTTTGTTCTTGTTTTCGGCTGTTGTCTGAACTCCTACACTACACCGCTGCTCCTGGGAAGAGGCAAAGTAGCTGTAATTGGAACTACAATTTACCAACAGGCAATGCAGGTATACAACTGGCCGTTTGCGTCAGCTATCGCCATGCTTTTGATAGCGCTGGTTCTGGTGGTATTTTGCATAACCAATATTGCGCCTCGCAAAGCGGCCAAAAGACAGGAGGGATGAAATTGAAAAGAAAAAAATTTATTTCAAAAACTATTTTTTCAATTATTGTGATCTTAATTCTGCTTTTTATAGTATCGCCTATGATTGCTGTTGTAGGTGCATCTGTCAGTAATACAGAGTATTTTCAATTTCCTCCTACTTCCTTTAGTCTGCGTTGGTATAAAGAAGCATTTCAAAACAGAGAACATATTAATTCGCTGGCCTCCAGCCTTAAAATTGCCGTGTGCGCAATGCTTGCGGGGGACCTTCTCTGTATACCCGCATGCTTTGCCCTGACAAGAGGAAGCAGGAAAATAATAAAGAAAATGCAGGTATTGTTTATGGCGCCGTTGTTTTTGCCAATGATAGCTCTTGGAGTGGGACTTATGCTCTGGCTGGCTAAATTAGGAATAAGAGGTAATTTCTGGACTCTGGTTTTAGCGCATGTGATTGTTGCGACTCCCTATTATATCAGAGTTGTCGGTACATGTCTCGCTGAATTTGACTATGGCCTTGTAGACGCGGCAAACAGTCTTGGAGCGACGCCTGTAAAAGCATTTTTTTATGTGACACTTCCATCTATTGCACCTGGAATTATCGTAGCCTCTATGTTTGGATTTATGCTTTCTTTCTCGGAATTAATCATAACACTGTTTATCAGTGTGAGCAGCTTAACTACGTTTCCAGTTAGAGTTTATTCATCAATGGTGACAGAGGGGCTTAATCCGATGATTTTGGCCTATTCAACTATTATCATCATCATAGTGCTGATTGTTTCTGTGCTTGCGGAGAAGTTCGCGCATTGGTCAAAATACTTTTAGAATGGAGGAAAAATCGTGCTGGAGATTACGAATTTATCAAAGTCTTACAAGACAAACCAGGTTTTGAAAAATACCAATATAGTAGTCAATGACGGTGAAATGGTGGCGCTGCTGGGACCAAGCGGCTCCGGAAAAACAACAATCCTGCGTATAGTCGCTGGGTTTATAGAGGCTAATGACGGAGACGTACGCATTGATGGGGAAAGTATTCTGGATCTGGAGGCATATAAAAGAAATATCGGCGTTGTGTTCCAAAATTATGCCCTTTTCCCTCATATGACTGTTCGTCAAAATGTTGAGTTTGGTCTGAAAATGAAAAAAATACCGCCGCAGGAGCGTGCTGTCCGGGTTGAGGAAGCCTTGAAAGTGGTCGATATGCTTACCTATGCGGAGAGGTATCCGAATCAATTATCAGGCGGTCAGCAGCAGAGGGTGGCAATCGCCAGAGTAGTAGCGATTCGCGCCAAACTGATGCTTCTGGACGAACCACTGTCCAATTTGGATGCGAAGCTCCGCCGTCAGGTACGGGTAGAAATCAAAGAGCTGCAGCGCAAATTAAAAATCACCACAGTTATTGTAACGCATGATCAGGAAGAGGCCATGACTCTGGGCGATCGTATTGCTATACTTAACGACGGATGTATCCAGCAGATCGGGACGCCGATGGAGCTCTATGAGAAACCGTCGAATCAGTTTGTAGCGGGATTTTTGGGTACACCTTCTATTAACTTTTTCGAAATTGAAAAGAAAAATGGGAGATGCAGCATAGAGGGTATCACTGTTCCTGATTCCTGTATGTCAGATATAATGAAAAAAATGCCCGAAGGGGAGTATGTGCTTGGTCTCCGGCCAGAACATATTCAACTGTCTGAACATGCGGACGGCGCCTTCTGTATAAAGGTAAATGCTTCTCTTGTGGAAAATCTTGGCTCTGAAACCCTGATATATTTTCAGATCAGCGGTAAAAAATACTGCAGTAAAGTATCACATACAATACGCCTGGAGCCGGGAGAGGAAATGATGATAGCTATGGATATAAACCATGGTGTGGTTTTTGATAAAGCAGGGAAAAATATCAGAGCGTTATAAAAAAATGCAGCCGCGGTCTTTTTACAGGCCGCGGCTGCTGTGTTAAAGCTTAAACGGAGCAACAAGAGACATTACCATATTTTCCGGATGAACGAAAACTTCCCCTACGCCAACGACACGATCGCTGATATTATATATAATTTCATCAAAGCAGAGCAGGGGAGTGCCAGGGGCAATGTCAAGCTGCTGGCAGGCTTTTTCATCAAATTTTATTTTACATTTCATTGAACAGTAGTCAATGTAATTGCTTTCATCATCTTTGCTTTTTATCATATATTTCTGGCTGAATTCCGGAAGACTTTCTATATGCAGATCCGGTTCCAGCGGTATCGTGATAAGATCCTGAGGGATGTAGAATCTGGTATAGAGGCGTTTGAGATTATCAGCCGAATATATCCAGCAGCTCATTAAGGCGGGAGTATCCTGAAAAAATTCACGGAAGGTATTGTTTCCGTGCTCCAGCATTTCCCACTCTGTTTCTATTTTTACGTCATTATACTGTTTTTTCAGCATTACGCCAAAGTCTGTGTCCTGGTCAATACGATTTTTAAGCTTAAAAACAGAAGGATGTCCATAGGTGCCTAACCCCTGATGGGAGGTGATGATACGATCCATGCGCAGACGTACAAGGGCATCCCGGACAGTTGCGCGGCTGACTCCGAATTCGTCGGACAGTTCCTCTTCTGAGGGAAATTTATTTTTTCCCGGTTCCATATTGGATACATCTTCGTATAAAGATTCATATGCCTGCTGACTTTTTGTTGTACTTTTTAAAATTCGTTTTGCATTTGATTTTTTCATAACTTACATCTCCTGAATCCATAAATTAGGTGTTTAAATAAATAATAATATGATAAAAAGAAAAAAGCAAGTGTAATGATGAACATAGTACGTCGTACGATGATATATTTATAGAATATTTAAAATATATCTTGTATCCCACGTAAAAATGTGATAAAATTCATAATAGGTAAGACGTACGACGGAAAATAATATTACAGGAGGTAAAAAATGGTAAAAGGTAACAATCTGGTTCTTAAAAACATTGATAAAATTGTCAGCGGAGATATTACAAAAGGCATAATTTCTGGTGATACTATTGTAGTAAGAGACGGCATGATCGCAGAGATAGGCTATGAGAAGGACTTGAATTTTGAAGACATTGATATGGTAGTTGACGTAGACGGACAGATTGTGTGCCCGGGATTTATTGACTGCCATGTTCATAACACGCTGGATGATTATGCGCCTCAGAGAGGAGCTGTGGGATGCTATGCTGACGCATTATATTCCGGAACGACTTCTATGGTATCAGAGGGGGAGCAGGGGCCGGGATGGCCGCGATTCTATGATGATGCTATTGGATGTAAGGCAGCGGCTATTTTATCCAAACGAGTATTTGACCGTTTTCGTCCCGGCGGCGGACTGAAGTTTCATGGAGGCGCGCTTGTGCTGGTTCATGGTTTGACTGAGCAGGATTTTAAGGAAATGCATGATGCCGGTGTATGGCTGATTGCTGAAATTGGAGGAGGCGGATTATGCGACCCGGCAGAAGTAGAGCCTATGCTGGAGTGGGCGCGTAAGTATGACTTTTTCTATTCCGTGCATCTTGCGCCGCCTTCTATTCCTGGATCGTCCTGGGTAACCTCAGAAAATATTCTGAAGCTGAAGCCGAATAAGGTTGCCCATACAAACGGAGGCTCTACAGGTGTCGAATTTTCTCACATTCAGAGATTAATGGATGATTGCGATATTCCGCTGGAGCTTGTAGTAAACGGCAACTTTGTAAACTTTAACAAAATGCTGAGACATATGGACCAAAAAGGCGAGCTGCACCGTTTGGTTATGGGTAGTGATTCTCCCACAGGACAGGCATCTATGCCAGGGGCGATCAATCGGTGCATTGTAAAGGCCTCCGCTCTGAACGATATTCCGGCAGAAAAATGTATTGCAATGGCGACAGGCAACACGGCGGATCTTTACAGTCTGAATACCGGTAAAATAGAAGTAGGAAGGGAAGCAGATCTCCAGGTTATTGATAACCCGCCGGGATCCTGTGGAACTGACGCGCTGAAGGCGATTGAACATGGAGATCCGTTTGGAAATTCTCTGGTAATAGTGGATGGAAGAATAATCGCCTACAGAGGAAAGGATTCCAGGCCGACAGCCCGCACCTGCAAAATTGAAAATATGCCAGATTTTGTTACAGGTATTACCGAGCATCTGTTTTTCCCGCCGCAGGTAGGAAGACATTATGAAGGCCTCAGTTCGCAGACTGGATTCAAAATCATGTAAAAACAAAAAGGGGGAATTGCATTGATTCATTCTTATCGTAATTTAAGCTGGAAAAATCATCAGGAATTATCTAAAGAAAATATATATGCCATGCTTCCTGTTGCAGCTATTGAACAGCATGGGCCGCATATGTCTGTCGGTACAGACGATTTTATAATCGAATATATACTGCGCCGGCTTGAGGGAGATAAAGCAGTGATTCCGGAAATTTATGCGCTTCCTCCTATCCATTACGGACTTAGCCATGAGCATATGGATTTTTGTGGGACTGTTACACTTACAACTGCAACGTTAGCTTCATTAATGGGAGATATATTATCTTCATTGAAGCAGCATGGGTGGAAACGTCTGATCATTCTTAACAGCCATGGCGGAAATAAGGGATTTCTTCATGGATTTGCACAGGAATGGAAGAGAAGGTATGGGATCGATATTTATGTGATCGACACAATGCATTCCATTTATTATCGCTGCGCAGAGACGGTTATGCAGACATCACCTGATGAAGAAGTACATGCAGGTGAAGACGAAACATCGCAGATGCTGTATGAATTTCCGCAAACAGTAGATATGGGAGAGCTGGAAGCGTATTTTGATAAAAAAATAGCTCCATTGCCCCTCAGGAAGGATTCCTGGATGACCAGTGAAGTTCATCCCTCAGGGATTATAGGCGGCGCCCATCTTGCTACAGCGGAAAAAGGAGAAAAGCTGACAGAGTTTATGTGCAGAAGCATCATAGAGCAGTTGAATTCACTGGAGAACTAAAAAGCCTAAATAAGCCGGGAACATTGAAACAGGTTCCCGGCTTTTACTATGCAGGAGAAAATCTCCGCTGAAATAATTATAGATTCTGGAGATATCGTGATACTTCTTTTTCAGCATCACTGCTCAGTCTTTCCTCGTCAATAGCACACAGACGGCCATTTTCGACAGTGACCACTCCATTGACTACGGTATAGTCTACAGCTCCTTTAAGACCTACTGTACATAACACAGAAAGTGGATCCCGGCACGCGCCGACGAGTTCGATCCGGTTTTTGTTTATCATAAAGAAATCCGCACATTTTCCGGTCTCCAGACTTCCGATTTCCTGCTCCCGCCCGAGAAGCTGCGCGCTTCCGGATGTCGCCATCTTCAAAATATCGTATCCGCTGGGAGCGGCCTCACTGGACTGAAGCCTGTGAAGAAGATAACATACCCTCATTTCCTCCAGAAGATCAGACCCGTCGTTGCTTGCGCTTCCGTCAACACCGAGACCTACAGGAACCCCAAGCTTCAGCATTTCAGGTATTCTTGCGACGCCTGAGGAAAGCTTCATATTAGAAATCGGACAATGACAGACGCCTGTCTGTGTTTCGGCTAGAAGCTTCAGCTCGTCGTCATTAAAGTGAATACCATGAGCATACCATACGTCAGAACCAGTCCAGCCAAGCTTTTCCATATAGGCGAGAGGCCGCAGTCCGGTTGTTTCCAGAGTGAATTTTTCCTCATCCAGTGTTTCGCACAGATGAGTATGAAGCCGTACATGATACTGCCGGGCCAGTTTGGCACTTTCTCTTAAAAGATCTTCTGATACTGAAAAAGGAGAGCAGGGAGCCAGAGCGATTCGGTTCATTGACTGAAAAGAGCTGTCCTGATACTTTTCAATAAGGTTCATGCTGTCTTTTAGGATTTCGTCTACAGTCTGCACGACAGAATCCGGTGGAAGTCCGCCATCTTTTTTGGAGCGGTCCATGCTTCCGCGGGAGAAATGCATACGCACACCAAGCTTTTTTGCTGCACGCCACTGAGCTTCAAGTAAATTTCCTGAATGATCAGGAAAGACATAGTGATGATCAAAGACAGTGGTGCAGCCATTTTTCATCAGCTCGCCCATTCCGGTAAGAGAGGACAGGTAAATTGTGTTTTCATTTAACTGTTTCCAGACCTCATATAATGCTGTAAGCCAGTCAAAAAGCTCCAGATTTTGTACCTGTGGAAGATTTCTGGAGAAGATCTGATATAAATGATGGTGTGTGTTTACAAGGCCGGGATAACAGATCATGTCTTTTCCGTCAATGATGCGGTCCGCTTCCGGTGTGTCGCTGCCAATATTCTGAATGATTCCGTTGACACAGTACAAATTAACACTATGATACATACGATCCCGACGGTCGCATGAGACCAGAGTGTCGATGTTTTTAATCAGTAAGCTGCTCATTATGTTACCTCCCAATATATTTTGTATTATTTAAGATCAGGTACCCAATATCTCTGTCCGTTTTCTTTAGAGATGCTATCCATTTTATATAAGTTTACAAGCCCTTCAAAGGCTATGTCAATGGCATGATCCTGTCCGTTTCCTGCGGAGAAAGACTCTCCGGTTACCAGATTATTATCGACAGAAACAACGGCTCCGCCTCGGCGGCCGAAAAGATTGCAGAGAGTTACAATTCCGGCAGATTCACGATCCCAGTACATGACCCGCGCGCGGTTATAATAATCGATGATTTCTGCGTGGCGTGGCTGAAAATAACCATTTACAGAGGGCCGGCCGCAGGAGACATGTTCACTGTCCTGAGAGCGGCCTATACCAATATGAAAAGGATAGGAAAGAGAATCGGCGGCTTTTGCAAGCGCGGCAACCAGGTCATAGCTGCAGGCCGCAGGATAGCTGGGTGTAATATACGCCTGGCTCATTCCTTCATCCCGAACGACGCCGCTGGCAATCACACAGTCGCCTGAATGTACGTCCTCGTGGACTCCGGCAGCGCCGCCAAGACGTATAAAGGTGCTGGCTTTTGTATAATGCATAAATTCCACGAGAATCAGTTCCGCCTCCGGACTGCCGCTTCCGCCTGAAACAATGCTGATATGGGCGCCTTTATAATATCCGCTGTATGTGGTGAACATACCTGATTTTCCTGCAAGAACTCTGTTCTCAAGGCGTTCAGAAAGTACCTCAGCGGGATCTCCGCCATATACGAGAAGAGGATCACGCACAACAAGTATCACATAATCCCCTATAAGATCGGGATTGATCTGTGTAAGTGCGGGTTTTCCATCCAGGGTGAAGCCCCCGGGCTTCATACGGTCTGAATAATCGTATCCATTAAGGATTTTGTCATAGCAGTTCATAGTAATTACCTCCTTTATTTCAATATAATTTTGCTGTTCATAATCGTTGGAAATCCGTTCCCTTTTTCAAACGGTCCTTCAAAGTAGGGTCCCTGGTGACCATGCATATAAGTGTCGCCTTCTCTCAGAGGCATATAGGCGGTTAAGCAGGCAGTCAGGAAGGAGAAGATCATCGGAGAAAAAATCTCATTTACTGAACTGGGAATCAACACTGTTTGGTCCGGCCGGGCTGAAAATTTGTGACTGTCTGTGATTACGATATAAGGGCGCTGCTGGTATTTCATGGACAGTTCAATTTCAAGACACCTGGTAAGGCAGCGGGCATCCTCCGAACATATAAGAACGGTAGGGATATGCTGTGGATCCAGGGAAAAGAAATTCATATGTGCGAATTCCTCCAGCTCCGGACTCAGTGCAGTATATCCGGTAGCTTCAAGTGTTTTCGCCATACCGAAATCAGCAGACGCACGGCAGGGACCTGCCGCCAGAAATTCCACCCGTTCTTCTTTAGCGCAGAGTTTGCCAAATGCCTGGAGAATACTCCTGTTTTCCCTTAATGCTGCGGAAAGGATAACTCCGGAATGGGAAAGCTCTTCGATTATTTTGTCCGCCTCTTTATGGCTGATTTTTCCTTTTTTGAGAGAAAGATGCACAGCCAGAAGGTACAGAGAAATTTGCGCAGTCATATAACTGCGCACGCCCGGTACTGGTGTTGTATCAAATTTTGGAACGGGCGTATAGAAAATCATATCTGCTGCCTGTCCTCCGGGACTTTGTGGATTAGATGTGAGCAGGATGGGATAATATCCGGCCTGATTCATTGACATTGTGGCTTCCACTCCCCGGCGCATATATCCGGAACTGCTGATTCCTATTATAAGTACAGATTTAGGCGCGGGCATGCAGTAACCGGGCGCATATCGGGATGCCTGCATGGAGGTGAAAGCATACGAGGGAAGTCCGCAAAATTTCATAAACGCACCTGTAGCGCCTAATGCGGCAGCCCACGAATCTCCGCTTCCGTAAAGATATACGGACTGCAGAGGCCAGTCTGACACTTCTTCCGCAATCCGGGCGGCTTCATTATTAAGAACAGGAAAGACTTCAGCAATAAGCTCCGGGATACTTTCAATATGCTCTAAATATAAATTTTTTTTCATATGCCCCTCCTAACTGATTTGGGTAACTATATTCCTGAGTTCAAAAAGTTTCTGTTCCGCATCGTTCATTAAATCTTCGGTTATAACAGGCGGTACTCCGTATTGCTGTAAAATATAGGATGCTGAGATGGCGGCACAGAGTCCGGCTTTTACTATATCACCATCGGATTGACAAAAACCTGTGACAAAACCTCCGGTAGAGGAATTCCCTCCCCCGGTGACATCCACAACGGTGGTTTTTGCTGCAGGTATATGATAAATTCCGTTTCCGGAAGAAACCAAAGCACCGTTTTCTCCCATTCTTAAAATAACATTTTTAGCATTTAATTTTATAAGAGCTTTTACGATTTCGTCCGGCCGGTTATTTCCAGTAAGACGTTTTCCTTCTGTCAAATTAAAAGAAAAAAGATCCACATGATGCAAAGCCTCTCCGATAAAATCACGGTTTTGAGGAACGGCAGCAGAACCAAGTATTTCCCAGCATGAAACAGAAGAACTCTGGTTCAGATAAGGAATCAGTTGATTCCAGAATTCTTCCTCGCAGTCTTTAAAAAAATACATTCCTTTACAGTTTTTATACTCGAAGGGAATCTCCGATACCAGAGGCTGGGATTCATGGTGCGTCGCACAGCCGGGCAACAGTATTTCTTCCCGCTCTCCGTCTGGAAAATAGTTGATTATGGCGTGAGTACAGTTTTTTGTTCTTCGTCCGCCGGATATTTCAACTTTGTTGTCTAAAAACCAATGGTCATAATTCCCTTCAAAATCCGGACCTGGAGCGCAGCAAAAGCCTACATGCTCAGACCAGATACGCATACCGGCTGCAGCATAAATACCACCGCCAAGCTGGTTTTTGTGTTGTTCCCCTGACGGGAGATGAATATCATCAATAAGTAACTGCGTGAGTACATAGTAATCTACAGATGCCCCCATAAAGTAGCCTCCTTCTTTATAATGTTTAAAGTAGTACGTCGTACCTTTATTTTACAGTGGACAGTAAGCTTTGTCAATGCATATATGGAATCTGAAGAATAAAGTATGAAAAAATGAAGAATTATTGATATATTTTAGATATTAGAGATATACAGAAATACTTTTCTAAAATAATGGAGTTAATACTTTCCTATAATAAAAAAGCTGCGGGACGACAGCGCCCGCAGCTTTGGGATATTTTATGCCAGCTTTTCACCGGTCAGCATTTCATATGCCTGAAGATATTTCTCGATGGTCTTGTCTACGATCTCCTGCGGAAGCGTCCAGTTATTGTCCGGATTCGCTTTCAGCCAGTCGCGGGCAAACTGCTTGTCAAAGGAAGGCTGACCGTGGCCCGGCTCGTAGCCGTCTGCCGGCCAGAATCTGGAGCTGTCCGGGGTAAGCATTTCATCGCCGAGGACAATGTTTCCTTTTTCATCAAGGCCGAACTCGAATTTTGTATCCGCGATGATAATGCCCTTACTCAGAGCGTACTCCGCGCATTTTTTGTAGAGAGCGATGGTGCAGTCGCGGAGCTTTTCCGCATATTCGCGTCCCTTGCCCGGGAAATGCTTCTCCAGATGGTCGATGCTCTGCTCAAAGGAAATATTCTCATCATGATCGCCGATCTCAGCCTTTGTGGAAGGAGTGTAGATCGGCTCAGGAAGCTTGTCGGATTCCTTCAGTCCTTCCGGAAGTCTGATCCCGCATACAGTTCCATTTTCCTGGTAGCTTGCCCAGCCGCTTCCGGTAATATATCCGCGTACAATACATTCAATGGGGAGCATGTCCAGCTTGCGGCACATCATGGATTTACCTTTGAATTTATCCTGCTGGAAAAATTCCGGCATATCCTTTACATCTACAGAAATCATATGATTGGGAAGAATATCTTCGGTCATATCAAACCAGAATTTAGACATCTGTGTCAGAACCGTTCCTTTTTTGGTGACCTCGTTATTCAGGATCACATCGAAACAACTGATCCGGTCTGTGGCAACCATGATCAGACTGTCGCCGTTATCGTAGATTTCGCGTACTTTACCTTCTTTGATCGGTTTTAAAATTTCCATGTTCATACCTCACCATTGAATTTTGTTGTCGTATTTTATTTGGTTTCTTTTTCACAGTAAAATTAGCACTGTTTCCGCGGACTGTCAAGATATAAATGAATATTTGTCATGCCGCGGGCAAAAAGAATTATTCTCCGAAAAGACGGCAGCAGAGATGGATATACAGATGGTTTTATAGTATACTGTACCTATGAAGTTTGGAAGTAAACTTCCAAATCTGCCATTATTGGCGCAGCCAGTGCGCCGTGAAAGGAGAAAAAATGAAATATCGTGACTTAGGAAATACAGGACTGAAGGTCAGTGAGATCGGACTGGGATGCGAGGGGTTCGCGGAAGAGGAATACCGCGGCGCCAGAGCCCTGCTGGATGAAGCGGAGCGTCAGGGAATCAATTATTTCGATCTTTATACCTCTGATCCTCAGGTGCGCGCGGCCGTGGGAGAGGCGCTTAAGGGAAGAAGAGAAAAATTCCTGATTCAGTCTCATATCTGTTCTGTCTGGAAGGACGGCCAGTATAAGCGCTCCAGAAATATAGAAGAGGTAAAAAAGGGTATGGAAGAAATGTTGGAGCTTCTGCAGACGGACTATATAGACGTTGGTATGATCCATTATGTGGACTCCATGAAAGACTGGAATACCATTGCGGAGGGCCCGGTGCTGGCCTATGCGCGAGAGCTGAAAGAAAAGGGGATCATAAAGCACATCGGGCTCAGCAGCCATAATCCGGAGGTGGCGCTGGAAGCGGTCAGGAGCGGAAGCATTGAGGTTCTGATGTTCAGTGTCAATCCCTGCTATGATCTGCAGCCTGCCAGCGAGGATGTGGAGGAGCTCTGGGCCGAGAAAAATTATAAAGAGCATCTTGTGAATATGGATCCGAAGCGTCAGGAGCTTTATGAGACGTGCCAGCGGCTGGGAGTGGGGATTACCGTGATGAAGGCCTTTGGCGGGGGCGATCTTCTTGATGAGAAGCTGTCGCCTGCTGGGAAGGCTCTGACAGCAAACCAGTGTCTCCACTACGCCCTGACCCGCCCGGCGGTTTCCACTGTTCTTGCGGGGGCCCACAGCACGGAGCAGCTCAGGCAGAGCCTTGCTTATGAGGACGCCACGGAGGAGGAAAAGGATTACGCGGAAGCCTTTGCTTCTTTTCCAAATATCAGTTGGGAGGGTCACTGCATGTACTGCAGCCACTGCGCGCCCTGTCCGAAAAAAATCGACGTGGCTTCCGTAACCAAGTTTCTGAATCTGGCAAGGGCGCAGGGAAGCGTGCCGGAAACTGTCAGGGAGCATTACCGGGTTCTGGAGCATCACGCGGGAGAGTGTATTCAGTGCGGGGCCTGTGAGACAAGATGTCCTTTTAAGGTTCCGATCATGGAGAACATGAAGCAGGCAAAAGAAATCTTTGGGGAATGAAATGAGGTAGGATTTTATGCCAGTCAACATGAAGAACATCATAGCCGAAGCATTTCTGAAAATGGCAAAGAAAAAGGGAATTGACAAAATAACAGTAAAAGCTCTGATTGAGGAATGTAACATTTCCCGGCAAACGTTTTATTATCATTTCCGCGATATTATGGAAGTGATCGAGTGGACCATCGAACATGCTGTAGATCTGATGCTTGCCCGGAGCCTGGAGACGGAAACGCCGAGGGAGGCCATTGAAATTTTGCTTTCGTCCACGATGGAAAACCGTATTCTGATCCGAAAAATGATGGATTCTCAAAAACGGAGTGAAATTGAGAAACTGTTTGTACAGTCCCTCAGAACCTATCTTCAGAAAATGGTCACAACAAAGAAAAAGGACATTCCTCTGAATTATTCGGATATGGAAATTGTTCTGGATTTCTGGTCCTTTGGCCTGTCGGGGATGCTCTTTAAGTGCTGTGAGCTGGAGGAGATCGACGCCAAAAATCTGGCCGATCAGATCTGTTGTCTTTTTCCTGACGATATAGAGGAGAGATAGACCGAACGGAGCGCGGATAACCGGGCAGTGCAGTCTTATATTAGAAAATGATCTAAAAAGCAACGGGAAAGCCGGATAAGCGGAGAACCGTTGCTTTTTGTCATATTACCTTACAAAAACAGCGGAATGTCAGTGTTTTTGACATTTGGGCCAGAATGTCAGTACAGATGGATGAAATTGCCAGTGGCGCTGTCCGGAAAGATCTGATATAAAAAAATTAACTCAGGAAAGGGGTTCTGATTATGAAATTAAGCGAGGGAATATTTGCCGCCAAGCTGTACGAACTGGAGCGGCAATACGGACTGATGCAAAGCCGTCTCCGTCTCTGTCAGCAGGAAGACCATAAAAAAATCCGCCGGGAACTGCAGAAGGCTTCTGATGAGTACAGGGAAAATGAGCTTCTCCTGAAATGCAGTGTGGAGAGCAGTCGTTCGCCTGCAGTGACGGCGCTGGCGGACGCCCAGTTAAGCTATTTCATGCAGGCGGAGAAAATTATGGATCAGGAGCTCCCGGTTTACCTCAGGAGCGAGACCGGAACAGCATCTGAAAGCCGGACGGAGGCCTCCGCGCTGTATGCTGAATACGCTATTGATTTTGCGGTGCAGTCTGCGAAGTATGCTTTGCTTGCAGCCCTTAAAGCTATTGATATGCAAATGAACGGAAGTGAAAAAGAAACGAAAGAAGGAGTGACAAAAAATGAATGAAGTGAAAAAACCCAAAAAACCGTTGATTTATTATTATGTGATTGTTCTTCTGATCATGATGCTGTTTAATTTTTTCGCTATGCCCTGGATGATGGAGCGGCAGATAAAGGAAGTAGATTATGGAACATTTATTTCCATGACAGAAGAAAAAGAAATCGGGCAGGTGGAAATCCAGACTCAGGACAACCGGATACTGTTTACAGATAAGGACAAAAAAGGAATTTATGAGACAGGGATGGTGGACGATCCAGAGCTGACGCAGCGGCTGTATGAATCCGGTGCGGAGTTCTCCGGCGAGATCATCGAGCAGATGTCTCCCTTGGTAAGTATTCTGCTTTCCTGGATTCTGCCGATGCTCATTTTCATTGGAATAGGGCAATACATATCTAAAAGGCTGATGAAGAAAGCCGGAGGACAGAACTCTATGGCTTTTGGAATGGGTAAAAGCAATGCGAAGGTATATGTGAAATCCTCCGAGGGGATCAAGTTCTCAGATGTTGCCGGAGAGGACGAGGCTAAGGAAAATCTTACGGAGATCGTAGACTACCTGCATAATCCTGATAAGTATAAGGAAGTAGGAGCCGCAATGCCGAAAGGACTGCTGCTTGTAGGCCCTCCAGGTACCGGCAAGACGATGCTGGCAAAGGCCGTAGCCGGGGAAGCCAATGTTCCTTTCTTCTCTATGTCCGGTTCGGAATTCGTTGAAATGTTCGTGGGAATGGGCGCGGCAAAGGTCCGCGACCTGTTCAAGCAGGCCAAGGAAAAGGCTCCGTGTATTGTTTTTATTGATGAGATCGATGCTATTGGAAAAAAGAGGGACGGACAGATTGGAGGAAACGACGAGAGGGAACAGACCCTGAATCAGCTTCTGACGGAAATGGATGGATTTGAGGAGAACAGCGGAGTGATTCTGCTGGCCGCCACAAACAGGCCGGAATCCCTGGATCCCGCTTTGACTCGTCCGGGACGGTTTGACCGTAGAGTTCCGGTAGAGCTGCCTGATCTGAAGGGGCGCGAGGAGATCCTGAAGGTACACGCAAAGAAGATCAAGCTGTCGGATAACGTGGATTTTGAAAAGATCGCCCGCATGGCATCCGGCGCTTCCGGAGCGGAGCTTGCCAATATTATCAATGAAGCGGCTTTGCGTACGGTAAGAGACGGAAGAAAATATGTGGAGCAGGCGGATCTGGAGGAAAGCATCGAGGTCGTCATTGCCGGATACCAGAAGAAAAACGCCATACTGACAGACAAAGAAAAGAAGGTTGTGGCTTATCACGAAATCGGACACGCCCTTGTGGCGGCGCTTCAGAGCCATTCCGCGCCTGTTCAGAAGATCACCATAGTTCCCCGTACCTCCGGCGCGCTGGGATATACCATGCAGGTGGAGGAAGGAAACCATTATCTGATGACAAAGGAAGAGCTGGAAAATAAGATAGCCACGCTGACCGGAGGCCGGGCTGCGGAGGAGGTCGTCTTCGGTTCTGTTACCACGGGAGCCTCCAACGATATCGAGCAGGCCACGAAGCTGTCAAGATCCATGATCACTAGATACGGAATGGACGATAGATTTGACATGGTTGCAATGGAAACGGTCAGCAATCAATATCTGGGCGGAGATACCTCTCTGACCTGCTCGGAAGAAACGCAGACAAAGATTGACAATCAGGTAGTGGAGCTGGTGAGAACGCAGCATGAAAAGGCCCGGCGGATTTTGACGGACAACAGGCAGAAGCTGGATGAGCTGGCAGCCTATCTTTATGAGAAAGAGACGATCACAGGGGAGGAGTTTATGAACATCCTGAATTCCTGATCTTCGGGTTTCCGCTATGGCGAACAGAATTTTTGGAGGATTGAAAATTGAATATATTAGTGACGCTTGACGAAAATTATTTTCCCCGGCTTCAGGTGCTGCTTACGTCTATGAAAATCAATAATCCCGGTACAAGGATCTCTTTATATATTCTGCATAACCGCCTGCCGGACATACTTTTAAGGCAGACGGAGAACTGGTGTCGGGAGGCCGGATACGATTTTATTCCGGTTCAGATGGATGAGACTTTATTCGAGGGGGCGCCTGTAAGCAGCCGTTATCCGGTGGAGATGTACTACCGTCTTCTGGCGCCGCAGATGCTGCCGGAAAAGACGGACAAGGTTCTTTATCTTGATCCGGACATCCTGATCATTAATCCTCTGAACGCCGTCTGGGAGACGGAGCTGGGAGAAAATTTGTTTGCGGCGGCAGCCCATACGGGAAAGACTGAGTTTGCCAACGGAGTGAATAAGCTCCGTCTGGGAGTGGAACACGACTACTATAATTCAGGCGTTCTTCTGATGAATCTAAAGCTTGGCAGAAGGCTGATCATTCCGGAAAAAATATTTGAATATGTGGAAGAACACCGGATGGAGCTTGTGCTCCCCGACCAGGACCTTCTGAACGCCATGTACGGCGACAGAGTTCTTCCACTGGACGACTCTCTCTGGAATTATGACGCGCGTAATTACAATAATTATATGGTGCGCAGCTCCGCACAGTACAATCTGGACTGGGTTATGGAAAATACGGCGGTTCTGCATTTCTGCGGAAAATCAAAACCATGGAAGCCGGGATATCTTTACCGGTTCGGCGTGTTGTATAAGCACTATGAAAAGCTGGCAAAGCGCTCCTGGACAGGAATAAGGAGAAGTAAAGGCAGCCTTGCAGTATTGAACTAATCTGTGGTTTTCCATTCAGCCAATATTTTCCTGTAAAAAATTATAGTCAGGGCTGTAGTTGCGGTCCAGCCGAAGGGCCAGGCCATCCAGATGCCTGTACTCTGAAAAAAAGCGGAAAAAATGTTTGCCAGAACGATACGGAGGATCAGATCCGGCACTGTGGCAATCACAAAATATTTCATGGCTCCGGAACCCCGGATAATCCCGTCGGTCATCAGCTTGATGGCGATCATAAAATAACAGGGACTGACAAATCTGAGAAATTCCATGCCTGCCCGGATGGCTTCATGGCTGCGGCTTTCCAGAAAGAGCCCCATGATCTGACGGCTGAGACCAAAATAAAACAGCACGAAAGGAACTGCGGCGGTCAGGGCAAGGCGGACTCCGGCCCAAAAGCCCAGGGGGATGCGGTCTTTTCTGCCGGCTCCGATATTTTGGGCCGTATAGCTGGAAAGACAGCTTCCCAGAGACATGAAAGAATTGACGGCAAAGGTATTGAGCTTTACAGCGGCAGAATAGCCGGCAATTACGGAAGAGCCGAACCGGTTTACAATATCCTGTACGAAAAGATTTCCCACAGACAGGACGCTCTGCTGCATAATACTTGGGATGGCAATGGCGGCAATCTGAATGAAAAGTAGTCTGTCGAACAGGGCCGAACGTTTTCCGGGAAGCCGCCTGAGCCTGCGGAACAGGGATGCGACAGCCAGAACCGCAGAGACACCCTGCGCGAGAAAGGTGGCCCAGGCAACCCCGGCCACATCCCAGTGAAAACGTGCCACAAAGATATAATCCAGGATAATATTGCCCAGTGAAGAGCCTAAAAGAAAGAGGAGCGGGGTCCTGGAGTCGCCGAGAGCCGTATAGATTCCGGTGCATACGTTATAAAAAAGCAGGAAAGCCAGACCGTAAATATAAATATTCAGATACAGTACGCCGTCGTTAAAAATATTATCAGGCGTATGGATCAGCTCCATCATAAGAGGACAGAATAGATATCCGAATACAGAAAGGGCGGCGCTCAGAGCCGCACAGGAAATAAACGCGGTACTGACCGCTGTTTTCATATCTGGATAATTCTTTGCGCCGAAACAACGGGAGACAACCACGGATGCTCCCAAATTGATCCCAACGGCAAAGGCCATAAAAATAACGGTGATGGGATAAGAGGCTCCCACTGCGGCCAGAGCATGCTCTCCTGCGAAACGGCCGGCGATCATACTGTCGGCAATATTGTAAAGCTGCTGAAATATAACGCTTATAAACAACGGCAGCGCGAACCGCCAGAGGGTTTTGTTGGGATGTTCTTTGGTAAGATCAGTAATCATTCCTTAATTCTGGTTTTCCTTTCCTGAGAATTATGATTATTATGACATTCTCTGCCGGAAAAAGCAATATTTGCCAAAGAAAACAGCCTTTACTGTATAGGACAGTTTCTTTCCGCATATAATCTGATTATAGTAAATGAATGTGCCGGGAGGTTCCCTGGAGTGAAAAAGAACACAAAAATATTGCTGATCTGTCTGGCTGTGCCGCTTCTGGCGGGCGCGCTTTCCGGGTGGATTACAAAAGACGGCATGGAAGCCTATAAGCTTTTGAACAAACCGCCGCTGTCGCCGCCGGGATGGCTTTTTCCTGTAATGTGGACGATTTTGTATATACTCATGGGAATCGCCTCTTACCTTGTTGTTGTATCGAAGCAGACAGAGAATAAGCTGGAGAGTCTGTTTCTCTACGGGCTGCAGCTTGCCGTCAATTTTCTCTGGCCGGTTTTCTTTTTTCAATGCCAGTGGTATTTCTTCTCTTTTTTGTGGCTGGTTCTATTATGGTGCCTGATACTGGCTGCCGCCCGGTATTTTTATACAGTCGATGAAAGAGCGGGATATCTGATGGTTCCATATCTTCTCTGGGTGACCTTTGCGGGGTACCTGAATCTTTTCATTTCTTTAATGAATTAGAAAGGGCAGAACTGAAATTAAGATTAAGATAAATGCTGTGCAGACCCTTGACGAACCAGGGTATATCCTATAAAATATTTTTGGATTTATATAAGCTCAAGATATGGTTGAGCGTTTCTACCAACTGCCGCAAATAGTTGACTATGATCCCGGGATCATAATCTGATATGCGGCAGTTTTGTTTTTTATGTACAGGGAGGTTTTTATGAAGTACGATGTGATGATTATAGGAGCAGGTCCGGGAGGCATTTTTGCCGCTTATGAGCTGATGAAGGAAAAACCGGAATATAAGGTCGCCGTGTTCGAGGAGGGGTATTCTCTGGAAAAGAGAAAATGCCCCATCGACGGCGTAAAGGTAAAAAGCTGCATCAACTGCAAACGATGCTCTATCATGTGCGGATTCGGCGGCGCGGGAGCGTTTTCCGATGGGAAGTATAATATTACCAACGATTTCGGCGGGACTCTTTACGAGCATATCGGAAAGAAACAGGCCATTGATCTAATGAAGTATGTGGATGATATCAATATGGAATATGGCGGTAGGGGAACGAAGCTTTATTCTACAGCGGGGACAAAATTCAAGAAGCTCTGCCTGCAGAATAAGCTGAATCTTCTGAACGCTTCTGTCCGGCATCTGGGAACAGATATTAATTATGTGGTGCTGGAGAATTTGTATGATCATATGAAAGATCATGTGGATTTCTATTTTGACACCCCGGTGGACAGACTGGAAAAAACGGAAAACGGATACCGGGCCGTCTGTGGAAATGTCGTCTGTGAAGCGGAGAAATGTATTGTTTCCGTGGGGAGAAGCGGCAGCAAATGGATGGAAAAGGTATGTAAGGAAATGAAGATTCCCACAAAATCCAACCGCGTGGATATCGGCGTGCGGGTGGAGCTCCCGGCAGTGATCTTTTCCCATCTGACAGACGAGCTGTATGAAAGCAAAATTGTATACCGGACGGAAAAATTTGAGGATAATGTGCGCACCTTCTGCATGAATCCCAACGGAATTGTGGTAAATGAAAATACCAATGGGATCATTACGGTAAACGGACACAGCTATGAGGGCGACGACCGGAAAACGGAAAATACGAATTTCGCCCTGCTGGTGTCCAAGCATTTTTCAGAGCCCTTTAAAGACAGCAACGGATACGGGGAAAGCATCGCAAGACTGTCCAATATGCTGGGCGGCGGCGTGATCGTCCAGAGATTCGGCGATCTGGTCCGGGGCCGGAGAAGCACCGTAAAAAGAGTGGAGGAAGGCCTGGTAAGGCCGACCCTTATGGCTACGCCGGGAGATCTTAGCCTGGTGCTGCCAAAAAGGATCCTGGACGGCATCATTGAAATGATCTATGCTCTTGATAAGGTGGCTCCAGGAACAGCCAATGACGATACGCTTCTCTATGGAGTGGAGGTCAAATTTTATAATATGGAAGTGGAGATTGACGAAAACCTTGAGAGCTGTTATAAGGGACTGTATATCATCGGCGACGGCAGCGGCGTGACCCATTCCCTGTCCCATGCGTCGGCCAGCGGAATCTATGTGGCAAGACATATCGCGGCGGGGATTTAAAGCGAGATGCAATCTTTTGAGGAAATTTCTTGACTTTTTTATTTTTCATGGTAGACTCATGTATATAGTCAAACCAAAAGGGGTGCTGGGGAAGCCCGGCTGAGATTGATACCGTATTCGTATCGGACCCGTTGACCTGATCTGGATAATGCCAGCGTAGGAAATATATTGGATCGTTATGCTTTTTGAAGCTGACTCCCGTAGGTTCCCTGCGGGAGTTTTTTATATCATACATAGGAGATAGCTTGTTGCGTTAATGCGTGAAAGCGTTAATTTTCCTATGATATAAAAACGCTCCGCGATGGATGCGACCAGATGCATGCGGAATTATGACTGCCTGCGGCAGTCTTCATCTGGCGCGCAAAGTGTGCTTGCATACTTTGTTCTGAGCAGGCCGGTTTTTCTATGAAACAAATTTTCATACTATGTAAAGGAGGAAATGAAAATGAACGCAAGCGTAGCTATTCAGGTGCTTCCTGAAGCAAAAGACGACGAGGAGCTGATCCGGGTGGTAGACGAGGTGATCGCCTACATAAAAAGCACAGGGCTGAACTGTTATGTGGGACCTTTTGAAACTGCCATTGAGGGAGATTATGACGAGCTGATGGACATTGTAAAGGAATGTCAGCACATTGCTGTCCGCGCGGGCGCTCCGTCTGTGGCGGCTTATATTAAGGTTTCTTACCGCCCGGAGGGAGAGGTGCTTACCATTGAGAAAAAGGTTACAAAACATCACCTCGACGATTAATACTCTGGCGGCGCTCCTGGTGCTGCTGGCCGTATGGCAGATTGTTTGCGTGCTGGGAATCGTACCGGGATATATGCTTCCTTCGCCGGTTCAGGTGGTTTCCGCCTTTGTGGAGGAATTTCCGCTGCTGATGTCCCACTTAAGAGTGACGCTGACAGAAGCTTTTATAGGGCTGCTCTGCGGCGTGGCCGTGGGCTTTGTGGTGGCGGTTCTTATGGATCGCTTTGAAAAGCTCTACAAAGCGGTTTATCCGCTGGTAGTGCTGACGCAGACGATTCCCACCGTAGCCATCGCGCCTCTTCTGGTGCTGTGGTTCGGGTACGAGATGCTGCCCAAGGTGATCCTCATTGTGATCACCACATTTTTCCCGGTGACAGTGGGGGTGCTGACAGGATTAAGAAGCGCGGACAAGGATACTATGAATCTTCTCCGTTCTATGGGAGCCGGCAGGATGCAGATATTCCGGTATGTCAAGCTTCCGGGAGCTATGGGCCAGTTCTTTTCCAGCCTCAGGATTTCGGCCGCGTACTCGGTTGTGGGAGCGGTGATCTCAGAATGGCTGGGAGGCTTCAGCGGGCTGGGCGTTTATATGACCCGTGTAAAAAAAGCCTTTGCCTTTGATAAAATGTTTGCTGTTATATTTTTGATTTCGATCATCAGTCTTCTTTTGATGAAGCTGGTGGATTTTCTACAGAAAAAATGTATGCCATGGGAGGATGCACATGAATAAAAAAAGAATACTGGCGGCAGGACTTGCCGCGTTAATGACGGTAGGCGCCGCAGCGCCTGTTTCCGCGGACAGCGGGGAAAAAGAAAAGATCACCTTTGTACTGGACTGGACGCCGAATACCAACCATACAGGCCTGTACGCGGCGCAGAGTCTGGGGTACTTTGAGGATCAGGGCCTTGAGGTGGAGATCGTACAGCCGCCCGAGGACGGAGCGGACGCTCTGGTAGCCTCAGGCAAGGCTCAGTTCGGAGTTTCGTTCCAGGATACCATGGCTCCGGGAGTAGCGGGAGATGATGCCCTTCCCACCACTGCGGTAGCCGCTCTGATCCAGCACAATACTTCCGGTATTATCTCCCGCAAGGGCGAGGGGATGGATACGCCGAAGGGCATGGAAGGAAAGAAATATGCTACCTGGGACAGCCCGATTGAGGTCGCCATGATAGAGAATGTAGTGGAGGAAGACGGAGGAGACTTCAGCAAGGTGGAAATGATCCCCAGCACTGTTACGGATGAGGTTTCCGCTCTGGAATCAGAATCCGTGGACGCGATCTGGATCTTTTACGCCTGGGCGGGAGTGAAGTTTGAGCTCAGCGGGATAGAAACTGATTATTTTGCTTTTAAGGATATCAATCCTGTATTCGATTATTATACTCCGGTGGTGATCGCCAATAATGAATTTCTGGAAGAAGAGCCGGAGACTGCGAAGAAATTCCTGACAGCGCTGCGCGACGGATATGAATATGCCATTGAGAACCCGGAGGAAGCGGCGGACATTCTCTGCGAAGCGGCGCCGGAGCTGGACAAGGAGCTTGTACTTGCCAGCCAGGAATATCTGAAAGATCAGTATAAGGCGGAAGTGGATCAGTGGGGATACATGGATCCGGAAAGATGGAACGCCTTCTATCAGTGGCTGAATGAGAACGGTCTGTCAGAAACAGAAATCCCGGAGAACACAGGATTTTCTAATGATTATCTTCCGGAGTAGGAAGGAAACGGACTATGTCAGAATTGACGGTAAAAAACGTAAGTAAATCCTTTGACGGCAGAAAGATCATAGAGAATATCAGCCTGACCCTCCATCCCGGCGAGCTTGTCAGTATCCTGGGAGTCAGCGGCGGCGGAAAAACCACGCTTTTTAACGTGATTTCCGGACTGACCGAACCGGACGGGGGGCAGGTGCTTCTGGATGGAGAGGATATTACCGGGAAGCCGGGGCGGATCAGCTACATGCTGCAGAAGGATCTCCTTCTTCCCTATCGTACCATTGAAGACAATGTGGCGCTTCCTCTTATGATAAGAGGAACGAAGAAAAAAGAAGCCAGACTCCAGGCGGCGCCTTATTTTAAGGAGTTCGGGCTTGAGGGGACACAGAAGCAGTATCCCCGGCAGCTCTCGGGCGGAATGAGGCAGAGAGCCGCTCTGATGAGAACGTACATGTTTTCCCGGAACGTGGCGCTGCTTGACGAACCCTTTTCCGCTCTTGATACCATCACAAAAAGCAGTATGCATACATGGTATCTCAACATTATGGAAAAGATAAAGCTGTCCACTCTTTTTATTACCCACGATATTGACGAGGCGGTGCTGCTTTCTGACAGGATCTTCCTGCTGACCGGGAGACCGGGCCAGCTTACAAAAGAGATTGTGATCCGTGAGCCGAAGCCCCGCAGGAAAGACTTTAATCTCACGGAAGAGTTCCTGAATTATAAGAGGGAGATACTGGCGGCTCTTGCGTAGTGGACATTAACGATAAGTTCAGCGCGCGCCATTCGTAAAACCGCACTGTGTGCTTACTGTGGCTAACGCCACTGTTTTACTCATAAACGGGCGCTCAGCTCATACAGATGTCCGCTCGCAAAAACATGCAGGCATGTTTTGTGCTTGCCGACCACTGTATGGCTGAACTTATACGGGAATTATAAAATATTTCAAAAACAGTATTTTATTTCCAGGTTAAATATGTTATAGTAACCCTTGTGATCTATATGATAAAATAATCAGTGAGGGACGGGAGATAACTTGGAAAGAATACAGAAAAAGGAGCTGAATTATTTTCAGGTAGGCGGATCGTATGGCGGAAATCAGGACTGGTTTTCGGAATCTTCCATGAGAGACGGAGGATGCGGCGCGGTGGCGGCCTGTGAGAGCTGTATTTATTTCGCGCGCCAGACAGGAAAGAAGGATCTCTATCCTTATGAGACAGAGGAGATCGACAGGGACGAATATATCCGGTTTGCATATCAGATGAAACCGTATCTTTGTCCGAGACCAAACGGGATCGACACGCTGGAGATGTTTATGGAGGGCTTTGAAGGCTATCTCAATGATGTAGGCGACACAGAGCTTGAAATGCTGCCCTTTCACGGAGAGCATACCTGGCAGGAAGCTGAGGAGGCGATCCGGCAGCAGATCGACCATTCATGTCCGATTCCTTATCTGCTTTTGAAGCACAAGAATCTGAAGCTGGACGATTATGTATGGCACTGGTTCATGCTGACAGGATACAGAGAGACTGAGGAAGGGTTTCAGGTCAAGGCTGTTACATATGGCGAAAGCCAGTGGCTGTCCCTGGAGGAACTGTGGGACACCGGTTACGAGAAAAAGGGCGGTATGATTCTATACCGTATGTAAACAGAATTTATTGCTGGAGGGAGAATGCGGAACGTATGCAGGAAGTATACGTGGGCAGACTCCTTCCTTTTTTCAAAAAGAGGTGTATAATGGAAGCCAGAGAAATTCTAACGAAATTCAAACAAAACGAGATCAGTCTCGAGGAGGCCGAGCATTATTTCAGAAAAGAACCCTTTCAGGAAATGGGCGGCTACGCGAAACTGGATTCTCACAGGGAGATCCGCAGCGGTTTCCCGGAGGTGATCTTCTGCAGCGGAAAGGCGGACGAGCATTTTGTCCATATTTTCCAGAAGCTCTATGAGGACAATGGGGAAGTGCTGGGAACGCGGGCGTCGAGGCACCAGTATGAGCTAGTGAAGGATCTGCTTCCGGGAGTGGAGTACGACGAGCTTTCTCATATAATCAAAATAGAAAAGAAAAACAAAGAGCTGAGAGGGAAAATCGCGGTCTGTACAGCCGGAACGGCGGACATTCCGGTGGCGGAGGAAGCGGCGCAGACAGCGGAATATTTTGGCTCCAGAGTTGACCGTATATATGACGTGGGAGTCAGCGGGATCCACCGTCTCCTGTCACGGCTGGAGATCGTTCAGGACGCGAACTGCGTGGTGGCGGTTGCGGGAATGGAGGGAGCGCTGGCAAGCGTTCTCGGAGGGCTGGTGGATAAGCCGGTGATCGCGGTTCCCACCTCCGTAGGATACGGAGCCAGTATGCACGGACTGTCCGCGCTTCTGACAATGATCAATTCCTGCGCGAACGGGATCGCGGTAGTAAATATCGACAATGGATACGGGGCAGGCTATATAGCGACGCAGATCAACCGCCTGGGTATCCGTGAAAGAGAATAAAGAAAGAACAGGAGCGTTTTATGGGAAAAACATTATATCTGGAATGTTATTCCGGTATCAGCGGAGATATGACGGTGGCGGCGCTTCTCGACCTGGGAGCTGACCGCAGGGCGCTTGAAACGGCGCTTGGAAGTCTTGGAGTGGAGGGTTTTCGTACAGAGATTACCCGTGTGAAAAAATCAGGACTGGACGCCTGTGATTTTGCGGTGATCCTGGATGAAGCTCACGAAAATCATGATCACGATATGGAGTATCTTCATGGTCATCCAGGTCAGGCGGCTGTTCACAGCCATCATGAACCGGGCCATCTCCACGAAGGGCCGCATGGACATCACGGACAGGGATATTCTCATGACCATCCTCACGGGCATCATGAACACAGAGGCCTGCGAGAAATACGGGAAATTCTGCTCTCTTCCGACATGACAGAAAGAGCGAAAAGCATTGCCCTGTCTGTGTTTGAGATCCTTGGAAAAGCGGAGGCGAAGGCTCATGGAGTGCCTGTGGAGCAGGTGCATTTTCATGAAGTCGGAGCGGTAGATTCGATCGTGGATGTTGCGGCGGCGGCAGTCTGCCTGGACAGTCTGGATATCACAGAGGTGATCGTTCCGGAGCTCTGGGAGGGAACAGGATATATCCGCTGTCAGCATGGAGTGATTCCGGTTCCTGTTCCGGCAGTGGTGAATATTGCGGAGCAGAATCATCTGAAGCTGAAGATCTCCGGCGTGGAGGGCGAGCTGGTTACGCCTACGGGAGCGGCCATCGCGGCGGCAGTGCGCACTTCGGATATGCTTCCGGAGAAATTTTCAATAGAAAAAACAGGTCTTGGGGCCGGAAAACGTCAGTATGCCTGCCCGGGCTTTCTGCGCGCCATGATCATCCGGCCGGAAGAGGGCGGCAGACAGCGGAAAAGCTCTGTGGAAAGCGGACAGGGCGGATATCCGCCGGGAGCCGTGGCGCCGGACAGTACAGAACATGAAAAGCAGACGGACAGAGATAAAATATACCGGCTGGAGACGGATATTGACGACTGCAGCGGCGAGATCCTGGGACTGGTGATGGACAGGCTCTTTAAAGCCGGAGCAAGGGAAGCGCATTATACGCCCGTTTTTATGAAAAAAAACCGTCCTGCCTACGAGCTTACGGTGATCTGTAAGGAAGAAGATATATCTCGGATAGAAGACGTTATTTTCGGTGAAACCACTACTATCGGAATCAGGAGAACCGCCATGGAGCGGACGGTATTAAAAAGAGAAATCGAGGAGATCCGGACGCCCCTTGGAACCGCGGTCGTAAAAATCTGTATGCTTCCGGACGGACGCAGGGTCTGCTATCCGGAGTATGAAAGCGCGGCCGCACTGGCGGCGGAACATGGAATGAGCTTTCGGGAGACATACACACAGATTCAGGACAGTTGGAACAGAGAAAGGTGAGACGTGAATGAAGACAGGATTGGTTTTGGAAGGCGGAGCCATGAGGGGGATTTATACGGCAGGCGTGCTTGATGTTTTTATGGAGAAAGGGCTGCATTTTGACGGAGTGATGGGCGTGTCGGCAGGGGCTCTCCACGGCTGCTCTTTTGTATCAAACCAGAAGGGCAGAAGTATCCGCTATTACAAAAAGTACCGGAATGACAGGCATTTTATGAGCTTTTGGAGTCTTTTGCGTACAGGGGAGATCGTAGGAGAAAAGTTCTGCTATCACGATATTCCGGAGCGGCTGGATCCTTTTGATTATGAAGCCTTTGCCAAATCAGAAACAGAATTTTATGTCACCTGTACCAACCTGAAAACAGGCCGGGCGGAATATATCAGGATCACAGATATGCTGGGACAGATCGACGCCGTCAGAGCTTCCGCGTCAATGCCCTATGTATCGAAAATTGTTTCGTATAATGGAAAAAAGCTCCTGGACGGAGGCTGCGCGGACAGTATTCCGGTGAAAGCCTTCCAGAAGCTGGGCTATGAAAAAAACGTGGTGGTTCTCACAAGAGAGGACGGCTATGAGAAAAAGCCCCAGAACGCCCGCATGGCGGAGCTGCGTTACCGCCGCTATCCCCGGTTCGCGGAAGCCCTGAAAAACAGACACCTTGTATATAATCGAACGCTGGAGGAAATCCGCGGCATGGAAAAGGCCGGGGAGATTTTTGTGATCAGGCCAAGCGAGAAGCTTACTATCAGCCGTATGGAGAAGGATCTGGATGAAATACAAAGGGTATATGAGATCGGAAAAAAAGACGCCCAAAAGAGCGTGGAACAGCTTGTCCAATGGCTGGGACAGCAGGAAGGGGCTTTGGGACAGCCTGCGGGAATCCGTGATACGCAGACGAGGTTGGATTAAAATCCGCGATGTGCGGACAGATGTGGGCTGGCGAAACAAAAACTTTAACAAAATAAAGTGAAAACGCAATAAATTGTTGCAAGAGCAGAATCTTTTCGGTATAATGTTTCCATTAACTAAATACCTATACAAAGTACAAGGGTGTACAACGTCAAGACGGGTGTACGCCCTTTTGCGAGGGGAGGAGAAAAATGGAAACAATTACGAATGTGATCAATCAGATCGATCAATGGGTATGGGGCTGGTGGATGATCTTTTTGCTTCTGGGAACACACATCTTTATGACGATCCGTACAGGCTTTATCCAGAAAAAGATTTTCAAGGGGATCCGCCTGTCTGTGGCGAAGGATCCTGACGCGGAAGGCGAGGTCAGCCAGTTCGGCGCCCTGACGACGGCCCTGGCCTCCACGATCGGTACAGGAAATATCATCGGCGTGGGTACGGCGGTGGCTCTGGGCGGCCCCGGGGCGGTGCTCTGGTGCTGGCTTACCGGCGTGTTCGGTATTGCTACAAAATACTCGGAGTCATTGATCGCGGTGAAATACCGCGTAAAAACAAAAGACGGAAGGATGCAGGGAGGAGCTATGTACGCTCTGGAGCGCGGGTTGCATATGAAGTGGCTGGCAGTACTCTTCGCGTTTTTCGGAGGCTTCGCTTCTTTTGGTATCGGCTGCGCTACGCAGGTAAACGCTATTGCGACGGTCTGCCAGGAGAATCTGAACATTCCTCCCGCCGCGGTAGGGATCGCAGTAGCCGGGCTGACTGCTCTTGTAATTTTTGGCGGCATTAAATCCATTGCGAATGTATGTGAAAAGCTGGTGCCTTTTATGGCAGTATTCTATGTTCTGGGCTGCCTGATCATTCTGGGAGTGAATTATGATTATATTATCCCTGCGGTGCAGACGATCTGCCGTCTTGCCTTTACGCCGGGAGCCGCGGCGGGAGGACTTGTAGGCCGGGGTATTATGATCGCTATGCAGTATGGTATTGCCAGAGGACTGTTTTCCAATGAATCCGGTATGGGTTCCGCGCCCATTGCGGCGGCAGCGGCGCAGACAAGAAATCCGGTCCGTCAGGCTCTCGTATCCAGTACGGGTACCTTCTGGGATACGGTAGTGGTTTGTCTGATGACGGGACTTGTCCTGGTGACAAGTATTATGAAAAATCCTTCTATTGACATGGGGAATATCACCGACGGAGGAATCCTTACTACCCTTGCGTTTCAGCAGATTCCTGTGATCGGTCCTGTGATCCTTGTGGTAGGCATTATCTCCTTTGCTTATTCTACCGTTCTTGGGTGGGCCTATTACGGGGAGCGCTGTGTGGAATATTTTTCGGGAAAAGCAGGTCTGATTCCATATAGAGTGCTGTATATTGCCGTGGCCGTGATCGCGCCTGTGGTTTCTCTGAATCTGGTATGGACCATTGCCGATATTCTGAATGCGCTGATGGCAATTCCCAACCTGATCGCGGTTCTTTTGCTGTCGAATGTTATTGTCAGGGAGACAAAGAAATATATCAACGATCTGGAAGCGAAAGACGATACGAAGGTTGACGTGATCGACCGCTGAAGCAGTATGAAAAATTGAATAAAGTGATGGATTTGAAGGCTTGTGTACATAACTTTTTTGAGAAAGGCAATGTACACGGGCCTTTTCTGCATGTTAGGATCCAAGAGCAAAAGTCTGAAACCACATAAAATAAAAATAGTTTTCAGTGAAGTGGTTGGCTGCGCAATCAATTATGACAAAAAATATATCTAAAAGATTACAAAAATGTTGCAAATGAAATGATGGTTCGGTATAATGGCAGACAGGTAAATTAAGGTGAGGAGTAGGAAAATGCTTTTTAATTCTTATATTTTTATTTTGTTTTTTCTGCCTGTAACCCTGCTGGGGTATTTCGGCCTCCACAGAGCCGGGCGGCATATGCTGGCGAAGCTTGAGCTGGTGCTGATGTCTTTCTGGTTTTACGGATATTTTAATCCCAGCTATCTGTGGATCATGTGCAGCAGTATTATTGTAAATTATATTCTGTCCCAGCTTTTTCAGAGAAAATGGCAGATGCCGGAAGCCAGGATACGCCTGCTGAAAAAGCTGCTGCTGGCTGTGGGACTGACTTTTAATCTGGGACTGATCTTTTACTATAAATATTATGATTTCTTTGTGGATAATCTGAACAAAGTCTTTTCTACAGATTTTCAGCTCCGCCACATAGTGCTGCCGCTGGGTATCAGCTTCTTTACATTCCAGCAGGTTTCCTATGTGATCGATTCCTACAGAGGGGAGACCAGGGAGTATAATATTCTGGATTATTCACTGTTTGTCACCTTTTTCCCGCAGCTTGTGGCAGGGCCGATCGTACTTCACAATGAGGTGCTTCCCCAGTTCGCGGACAAAAACAACTGGAAAATGAAATCGGAAAACATGGCTCATGGCATTTATGTGTTTTCCGCAGGTCTCGTGAAAAAGGTGATCATAGCGGATACTCTCAGCAAAGCCGTTACCTGGGGATACGGAAATGTGGCGGCGGGAATTACTTCTATGGAAGGAATCCTGATGATGTTCGCCTATGCTTTCCAGATTTACTTTGATTTCAGCGGTTACTGCGATATGGCTACCGGGCTTGGATATATGTTTAATATCAAGATCCCCATGAACTTCAATTCGCCCTATAAGGCCCTTTCCGTAGTGGATTTCTGGAGCCGCTGGCATTTGACTCTGACCCGCTTTTTGAGAACCTACGTATATTTTCCGCTGGGCGGGAGCCGCAAGGGTACGGTACGTACTTATGTGAACATTATTGTTGTATTTCTTGTCAGCGGACTGTGGCATGGAGCCAACTGGACCTTTATATTCTGGGGATTCCTCCACGGTGTTGCCAACGCTCTCACGAGGATGTTTAAAAAGCAGTGGAATTCCATGCATACAGTTCTCCAGTGGATGCTCACGTTTCTGTTTGTCAATGTGACCTGGATCTTTTTCCGGGCGGAATCTATTTCCCAGGCGGTTACTGTGATCAAAAGGATTCTGGGCTTCCAGAGCCTGAACGTCAGAGCGGCTATGCTGACTCAGCTCAAGCTGACGGAGTTTGCTTTTATTTATGAGAAAATTCCCGGGCTGAACGATATCATATCCTCCATCAGAGGATTTGACGCGCTGATCTTTATGGTGGCCGCGCTGGTGATCTGTCTTGGCTTTAAGAACAATCAGGAGCTGGAGTTTAAGCCTACGGTGAGACGCTCCGTGACAGCGGTCTTTTATCTTGTCTGGGGAATCATGTCCCTGTCAGGAGTATCGGAATTTTTATACTTTAACTTCTAACAAGGAGGAACCTGTATGCCAGAAACCACGGCAGTAAGGAGGAGGAAATGAACAGCCGCAGATTTGTACAAGTTGTTTTGGGAGGAACGATCGTCTGCCTTTTGGCGGCCGGAGGGGCTACCGCAGTGCTGGATCCGTTTTTCCACTATCATAAAGCTCTTGAGGGCGTAGAATATCCGCTGGTGGACGGAATGGAGCGCTATCTCAATGACGGGATCATCAAAACCTACGATTATGACGCTGCCATAGTGGGCACCTCCATGATGCAGAATTTTAAAGCGTCCCAGTTTGACGATCTGTTCGGGACGTCTTCCATCAAGGTTACCTACACGGCGGAAACATACTACGCGATAGATCAGGAGGTACGCAAGGTCCTGAAAGCGAATCCGGATACGAAATACATTTTCCGGTGTCTGGATTACAATAAGGTTTTTCAGGCGGGAGAGGTGCGCAACTACAGCGACTATCCGGATTATCTCTACGACGACGATATTTTTAACGACGTTAATTACGTATTTAATAAGGAGATATTTCTTGACAGCACGCTTCCTGTTATCAAATACAATATGAACGGAGAAAAAACCACCTCCATGGACGATTATAGCTTCTGGGAGTGGGAGCATCCTGTAGGAAAAGAGAATGTGCTGAAGGCTTATCACAGACCGGAGGAAGAGGCCGGGGAGCAGAAAGCCTTCACCGAGGAGGACGCGCGGACAGTGACGGACAATGTGACAGAAAATGTGATCAGGACCGTGGAAGAGAATCCGGATACCATGTTCTATTTTTACACCCCGCCCTACAGCGTGGCGTTCTGGGATGACGCGGAGCGTAAGGGAGATCTGATCCGCTACTTTGAAGCGGAGAAGCTGCAGGCTGAGCTTTTGCTTCCCTACGACAATGTGAAGCTGTACAGCTTTGCGGATCATTACGACATTACGCAGAATCTGGATAATTATATGGATCCTACGCATTACGGCTCAAAGATCAGTGATAAGATCATTGACTGGATCTATCAGGAAGCAGGACTTCTGACAAAGGAAAATTATCAGGAGAAAATCCAGGGGATGGAGGATTTCTACTTATCCTTTGACTATGACAGTGTATTCGGGACTTTGGAGGAAGAGCAGGGAGCATAAAGTGGCAGAGCTGAAGACTATCGCGCATATTTATAATAATTTCACCGAAAAATTCGGGATCCCGCACCAAAGCGGAAGATTGAAGAAACAGAAGGCGAGGATTGTCTTTGAACCGGAATACAGAGTGCAGGAGGCTTTTCGGGGACTGGAAGAATACACGCATATCTGGCTGATCTGGCAGTTTTCCGAAAACCTCAGGGACACCTGGTCGCCTACTGTCAGACCGCCCCGGCTGGGAGGAAATGTGCGCAAAGGCGTTTTTGCCACAAGATCGCCCTTTCGTCCCAATGGTCTGGGCCTGTCCTCCGTCTGTCTGGAGCGTGTAGAGTTTCATAAAGATCTGGGGCCTGTGCTGCATGTAACGGGCGCCGACCTTATGGACGGTACTCCGATTTTTGACATTAAGCCTTATATTCCGTCCGCCGACAGCCATCCGGAGGCTTCCGGAGGTTTTACAGACCGTATCGCGGATCACAAATTAAAGGTGGCGATCCCGGAAGAATGGCGGGAGTTGATTCCGGCGGATCAGAGAGAGGCTCTTACCGAGGTTCTGGAGAACGATCCCCGGCCGGGTTATCAGACGGATCCGGACCGTGTCTACGGACTTGCCTACGGCGGGAAGAATATCCGCTTCCAGGTGGATGGAGATATGCTTTCCGTATGCGGAGTGGAGGATTACCGGAAAAAAGGACGTCCGTGAAATTATAAAAACCCTTTGACAAATAAAAAGAGGTGTGATAATATGTGAATATGTAGTTAGCGATAGCTAACTTAATTTTTAAGACATAAGTTAGTTTTGTATAACAAGGAGAGGTGATCTATGAGTGTCGTAATTGTAGGCGGAAACGAAAGAATGGTATGTCAGTATGAGGATATCTGCAAATGCTATGGATGTAAGGCGAAAATATTCGCGAAAGAAAAAGGCGCCATGAAGAAAAAAATCGGCGACCCGGACCTTCTGATTCTGTTTACCAGCACGGTATCTCATAAGATGGTAAACTGCGCGGTGGAGGAGGCGAGAAGAAAATCCATTCCCGTATGCAGATGCCATTCCAGCAGCGCGTCGGCCCTTCAGAACGTTCTCCGGGAATACTGCGCGTGACCGCAGAAAGAAATGCTTGCAAAATCCCTGTTTTTTTGATTAAATAGAATACAGATTTTTATTGATCCAGAGAACAGCAGAAGGGTGAGAGAGCATTATTATGAAAAAAGTTGTAAAATTCGGAGGCAGCTCCCTGGCAAATTCCGATCAGTTCCGGAAAGTGGGAGAGATTATCAGAAGTGAGGAAAGCAGACGCTACGTTGTACCGTCCGCGCCGGGCAAGAGATTCCCGGAGGATATCAAGGTGACAGATCTTCTTTATTCCTGTTACAGAAAAGCAGAGGCAGGAGAGGATTTCAGCCGGAATCTGGACGAGATCAAGGAACGTTACTATGAGATCATCAGAGGCCTGGATCTGAACCTGTCTCTGGAGGAGGAGTTCGGACAGATCGAAGAGGACTTTAAAGCCCGGGCCGGATCCGATTACGCGGCTTCCAGGGGAGAGTTTCTGAACAGCAAGATCATGGCCGCTTATCTGGGCTATGAATTCATTGACGCGGCTTCGGTGATTCGCTTTGACAAAAACGGTAATTTTGACGGAGACAAAACAGACAGATTGCTGGAAAAAAGACTGGCGAAATGTGAAAATGCGGTGATCCCGGGATTTTACGGCGCTATGGAGGACGGAACAGTCAAGACCTTTTCCAGAGGCGGCTCTGACATCACCGGCTCCCTGGTGGCCAAGGCCGTGCATGCCGATCTTTATGAAAACTGGACGGATGTTTCCGGATTTCTGGTAACGGATCCGAGAGTGGTGGACGAACCTGCCGTGATCGAGACCATTACCTACCGTGAGCTGCGTGAGCTGTCCTACATGGGCGCCACAGTCCTTCACGAGGACGCGATCTTTCCGGTTCAGAAGGAGGGAATCCCCATTAATATCAGGAATACCAACCGTCCGGAGGACAAGGGTACCCTGATCGTGGAGAGCACCTGCCGCAAGCCCAGATATGTCATTACAGGCATCGCGGGAAAGAAAGGCTTTTGCTCCATCAATATCGAAAAATCCATGATGAACAGCGAGGTTGGGTTCGGGAGAAAGGTGCTTCAGGTATTTGAGGAGCAGGGAATTAATTTTGAACATGTTCCTTCCGGCATTGATACCATGACGGTATATGTCCATCAGGATGAATTTGAGGAGAAGGAGCAGCAGGTGATCGCGGGGATCCACCGCGCGGTAAATCCGGATTTCATAGAGATGGAATCAGATCTGGCTCTGATCGCCGTGGTGGGAAGAGGAATGAAATCCCAGAGAGGAACTGCGGGACGCGTATTTTCCGCTCTGGCTCACGCCCATGTGAATGTGAAGATGATCGACCAGGGTTCCAGTGAGCTGAATATTATCATCGGTGTGGAGAATCGTGATTTTGAGACCGCTGTCAGAGCAATTTATGATATTTTTGTAGTGACACAGATCTGAAACCCGGATACCTTGCCGGTATAAAGCTGTAAATTACGGCGGCGGATGAATGTTTCGCAGATCCGCCGGAAGACGGGGATAAGTCCCGGAATACAGAGTGTTTTCTGCCCAAGGGCAGAGAGCTTTGTGTTCCGGGACTTCTGCATTGCATAAAAGTGTTTAAAATTGTTCCTTCGTCCCGTTTTATTGGGTTGACACGAACAAATGTTTTGAATAAAATAATGACAAACATTTGTTTGGAGGAATCTATATGGTGACACAGGAATCAATGACATTAATGGAGAAGCTTCAGATTTTGTCGGACGCGGCCAAGTATGATGTGGCCTGTACCTCCAGCGGCGTAGACCGAAGAGGGGACGGACGGGGAATCGGGAACAGTATTGGCGCGGGGATCTGCCACAGCTTTTCCGGGGACGGGCGGTGCATCAGTCTTTTGAAGGTTCTTTACACCAATGAGTGTGTCTACGACTGTAAATACTGCCTGAACCGCGCCTCGAACGATATTGTGCGGGCCAGCTTTACTCCGGAGGAGATCAGCAGGCTGACCGTGGAGTTTTACAGGAGGAATTATATTGAAGGCCTGTTTTTGAGCTCCGGCGTGAAGGGCTCTCCTGACGCCACTATGGAAGAGCTGGTCCGCGCCGCGGAGCTTTTAAGAGAGCATTATCATTTTCAGGGATATATCCATCTCAAGGCCATTCCGGGGGCTTCCCCGGAGCTGATCAGGAGGGCTGGATACCTGGCGGACCGTATGAGTGTGAATCTGGAGCTGCCTACGGCGGAGAGCCTGAAGCGTCTGGCGCCCCATAAGAGCCGGAATACGATCCTGCGTCCGATGAAGCAGATCCAGCTCCACAGAGAGGAGAATAAGGAAGAACTGACCCTGTACCGCCGCGCGCCCAGGTTCGTGCCGGCAGGGCAGAGTACTCAGATGATCATAGGAGCGTCTGGGGAAAGCGATTATCAGATCATTTCCGTGGCGGAATCCCTGTACCGCAAATTTTCTCTGAAGAGGGTGTTCTATTCCGCCTTTGTTCCGGTCAACGAGGATAAGGAACTTCCGGCTCCGGTCCAGGGACCGCCTCTTCTGAGAGAACACAGATTGTATCAGGCGGACTGGCTTCTGCGCTTTTACGGTTTTCAGGCGGAAGAGCTGCTGTCAGAAAAACACCCTAATTTTAATCTCTTTCTCGACCCGAAATGTGACTGGGCAGTAGGACACCTGGAATATTTTCCCGTGGAGATCAACAGAGCGGATTACCGTACGCTTCTGAGAGTGCCGGGGATCGGAGAGAAGTCCGCCAGGAGGATTATCGGGGCCCGGAGATATCATTCTCTGGATTTCGCGGATCTTCCAAAAATCGGCGTGGTGCTGAAACGGGCGGTTTATTTTATTACCTGCGGCGGCAGACAGATGTATCCGGTGAAGCTGGATGAGGATTATATCGTGAGGAATATACTGAGCCGGGAGGGGAGAGCTCCGGGAATGCAGGGAGAGCTCACTTTTCGGCAGATGTCCCTTTTTGACGACTGGAATCTGGCTGAGACGGCGGGAGGTGCGGCGAATGGATTATGAGAAGAAAATACTGATCTGCCAGGATTCTCTGGAAGGAATTTTTACGGCTGTCTATGACGGCTGGAAATGGAGCGTCAGAGGAAAGCAGATAGAGATCACCACCTGCCAGCCGGAATATCCCCAGCTTTTCAGCAGCTGCATGGAGATTCCCCCGGACACGGAAAAGGCCGCGAAGGTGGCCCGCTCTGTCCGGCGCAAGCTGGGCGGGAATACTTACGAGGCAGTCTGTTACGCGGCCTCGTCCCTTCATCCCGACAGGGGTACCGCTGTGTTTTATGTGCTCTGGAAGGCTCTCAGTCAGGGAAAATGCGACGGCCGCATCATGGAGGATCTCTCAGACCCGGCGGTCAATCTTGTGTCCTCCCTGCAGGTGAAGGTATGGCATGAGATTCACCGGTTTTATGGATTTCTGCGTTTTCGGGAGCTTGGCGGAAGAGTTCTGTATGCCCGGATCAATCCTCAGAATGACATTCTGGAATTCCTGGCGCCTCATTTTGCCGACCGTTTCCCCAACGAAAACTGGATGATCTACGACCAGGGCAGGAATAAAGTCCTGGCGCATCCCAGGGGAGGAGAGTGTACCGTTTACCGGGAGACAGGGCCGGAAAATGAGACCGGAGAGCAGATGTGGGAAACAGACGAGTATGAGGACTTATGGAAGGCCTTCTGCCGGTATATCACCATCCCGGAAAGAAAAAATCCGGAGCTTCAGAGACAATTTGTTCCATTAAAATTTCGTTCAAATATGACGGAGTTTTAATGGGAGTAATTGACAGAAATTGGGCGGATTTACAGAAAATTATTATTTAATCTGTCGAAAAATGTGAAGAAAAATTTAAACCCGTTGACAAATGAAACCTCTGGTGACAAAATACGCGTAGTATGAAACAACACTCTTATCAGTAAGCAGGAGGATGCAGAGAATGACAGAACATAAGATCAGACTGAAGGCCGTTGAGGATGTAAAGGAGTTTGTAAATGCTGCCAGCAGATGTGATTTTGACATAGATATTTTTCATAACAGGATCATTATTGACGCAAAGTCTATTCTGGGTATTATGAGTATGGATCTGACGAAATCTCTTACTGTTAAATGCTATGGAGAGAACGCCGGATTTAATGAAGTGATAGCGAAATTTGCTGTAGGATGATTTCCGACAGAGAGCAAAGGCGTATACCCAGGCGACAGGTATGCGCCTTTTACATATCATAGGAAAAAGCTGGAAGGAAAAGAAAATGGAGAAAGAGGTTATCCGCATTTCTGTACGGAACCTTGTGGAATTTATACTGAGAAGCGGCGACCTGGACGGCGGCAGCGGCGTCATGGACAAAGAAGCAATGCAGAAGGGAAGCCGTCTTCACAGAAAAATACAAAAACAGATGAAGGGCGGCTACCAGGCTGAGGTTCCTCTGAAAAGGGATACAGAATATGAGGATATGATCATCCGGGTGGAAGGCCGGGCCGACGGGATCATTACTGAAGAGCAGGGAGTCTGCGTTGATGAGATCAAGGGCGTCTATAAAGAAACAGACAGGATAGAGAAGCCTGAAGCAGTGCATCTGGCCCAGGCGAAATGCTACGCCTGGATATACGCGGAGCAGAACGGCCTGGAAGAGATCGGCGTACAGATGACATACGCCAATCTTGATACGGAGGAGATCCGCAGATTCCGGGAAAGCTTCAGCGCCGGAGAGCTTGGGATCTGGTACAGGGAGCTTCTGGACGGATATCATAAGTGGGTATCCTTCCGTCAGGCATGGAAAAAGAAACGAAACGCTTCTATGGACGGACTGGAATTTCCCTTTCCTTACCGAAAAGGCCAGAGGGAGATGGTTTCCGCAGCCTACCACGCGATTTCCAGCGAAAAGCAGATTTTCGTACAGGCTCCCACCGGAGTGGGAAAAACCATGTCTGCGGTATTTCCGGCAGTGCGGGCGGTGGGGCAGGGAAAGGGCGATACGGTCTTTTACCTGACTGCAAAAACCATCACAAGGACGGTGGCGCAGGACGCCTTTGATATTCTCAGAGAAAAAGGTCTTCTGTTCCAGACGGTTACCATTACCGCCAAGGAAAAGCTCTGCTTCTGTGAAACGCCGGAGTGTACGCCGGAAAAATGTCCCTGTGCCAAAGGACATTTCGACAGGGTAAACGACGCGGTTTATGAGCTGTGGACCTCGGGGCAGAGATTTGACAGGGACGCGGTTTTAAAACAGGCGGAGAAGTGGCAGGTGTGTCCTTTTGAAATGTGCCTGGATCTGGCGGTCTGGGTAGACGGGGTGATCTGCGACTACAACTATGTTTTCGATCCCAATGTCCATCTGAAACGCTTTTTCGGAGAAAGCATATCAGGGGATTATATTTTCCTGATCGACGAAGCTCATAATCTGGTGGAGCGTGGGAGAGAAATGTACAGCGCCGTCCTTACAAGAAAAGAAACTCTGGAAGCGCGCCGTTTTATAAAACCTTACAGCGCCAGGCTTTACCGTGTTCTGGGAAAAGTAAGCCGCCAGCTTCTGGAAATAAAAAAAGAATGTGACGGCTATATGGTGCTGGATCATCCGGGCAATCTGCCCCTGACGCTCCTTCAGGCCCAGGGAGAGATGGACAAGCTCCTGGAAGACCCGTCTTTTTCAGAGGCGGCGGAGGGGATCCTGGATTTTTATTTCACCGTAAGAGATTTTTTGAATATATCTGAGCTTCTGGATGAAAATTACGTGATTTACGCCGCGGACACTGAGGACGGAGATTTTTATATCAAGCTGTACTGCGTCAACCCGGCCCGGAATCTTCAGGAATGTCTGGACAAGGGGCGCAGCGCGGTATTTTTTTCAGCCACGATGATTCCTATGACCTATTACAGAAAGCTCCTCAGTACAAGGTCGGAGGATTATGGAATTTACGTACGTTCGCCTTTTGAACGGCAAAAACGCCGTATTCTTTCCTGTATGGACGTCAGCAGCCGTTATACGAGAAGAGGCTATGAAGAATATCGCAGGATGGCGGAATATCTGGCCCGTATGGTGTGGCAGAAAAAAGGAAATTATATCGTGTTTTTTCCCTCCTACAAATTAATGGAGGATGTGTACAGGATATATGAGGAGGAGTTCGCCGCGGACTGGGTCCGCTGTATCTGCCAGACGGCTTCCATGAATGAGAGAGAGCGGGAGGAGTTTCTCGAAGAATTCTCGGAGGGAGCGGAGCAGACTTTATTAGGGTTCTGCGTTATGGGCGGGATTTTTTCGGAGGGGATCGATCTTCTAGGAGACCGGCTGATCGGCGCGGCCATCGTCGGGACGGGACTTCCCCAGGTGAATCCCGAACGGGAGATTCTGAAAAGATATTATGACGAAAGAGGCGGAAACGGCTTTGACTATGCGTACCGTTACCCGGGGATGAATAAAGTGCTTCAGGCGGCGGGAAGAGTGATCCGCACAAAAGAGGACGTAGGGACGATCCTTCTGATGGACGACAGATTCTGGAATACGGATTATAAGTGCCTTCTCCCGGAGGAGTGGGACGATATGATCCCCTGCCGCATCCATACGGTGGAGGGACTTCTGAAGGAATTCTGGCAGTCGGTAAAAGCAGGGGAGCATCAGGACTGACAGGAGCTGGAAGGAAAAGGAGCCTTCGCCAGACTTGACACATGAGGGAATTCAGGTATACTGAAACCATAGCGCTCATGTGCAGGGGGGCTTTTTTGCACACCGGCGTCATCTTACAAAAGGAGAGATCTATGAAAAACAGAATCGGTTATTGGCGGATCCTGGCAGGGGCTTTATGTCTGTCAGCGGCGTCAGTACCAGCAGCGAATGTATCTGCCGCCTCTCAGGAGGAAAGTATTTTGTCCGCTGCTGTGGAAGCCCAGGTCCGGTCTGTTGGAGACGGGACAGGGAAGCACATTATCAAAAGTGAGAGATTTTACTGTCTGGATGCAAGCGGGGCAAAAAGCACAAAAGAAGAGATCCATTATTTTGACCATCTGGATATAGACGGGACAGTATTCAACGGATTTTATTATCATGATGAAAGCGGCTGTTTTAAAGCACAGTCCTCTCATGTGGTCAGCATAAAAAATCTTGTCTGTATGGATCAGGAGTTCAACGGCCTGTATATGGTGAATAATCTGGGCAGGCTTACCGCGGCGCCCCAGATCAGATATATGGACAAGCTTGTCATAGACAATAAGACATACGACGGCTATTATTTTTTTGATGAAAACGGAAGGATGGTGACAGAGCCGGGGTATCATACTTTGGAGATGTCGTCAAACGGCCAGTTTTTTTCAGGAACCTATTATTTCGGAGGAGACGACGGAGCTCTTATCCAGGAGGAGTCGGTTACGCCGGAGGGATTTCCGGTGGACGAAACAGGAAAGGTAACGGATATAGAGGATCTGGGGATGGACTCTCTGGAGCCCCGGCTGGAAGCCATGACCGCGGAATACGACGGCGAGTGGAGCGTCTATGTAAAGAATCTGGATACCGGAGAGGAAATTCTCCTCAATGATACGCCTATGTATTCCGCAAGTCTGATCAAGGCTTTTGTGATGGCCAAAACCTACCAGGATATGGATCAGATTCTGGAGAACGAGGCGTCCCTTATGAAGAAGGACGCGGATGATCCCGCGGTTCGGGCGAAGGTGGATGACCTGCTGTGGAATATGATCACAGTAAGTGATAATGAATCCTGCAATGAGCTGGGGCGGCTGCAGTCAGAGAACCATGACTTTCTCGAGGGAGCGGAAGCGGTGAATGAATATCTGGAGGAGGAGGGCTATGAGGATACTTCCTACCAGAGTACTCTGCATCCGTCCTCATCTCCGACTATAAGTCTTGGAGAGCACAATACCACAACAGCCGCGGACTGCGGGCGCCTTCTTGAGAAAATTGTGAATGGGGAATGTGGCAGTGAGGAAGCCTCCGGGGAGATGCTGGAGCTTCTTATGAACCAGCAGAACACGGCGAAGATTCCCTCGGGTATCGCTGAAGACGTTACTGTCGCCAACAAAACAGGAGAGACCAATTCCGACCAGCATGATATGGCTGTTGTGTACGGAACAAAAACAGATTATATCCTCTGCGTAATGTCCGAGGGATGGGCGGACAGCAATGAGGCGGTGGAGCATATCAGGGAGATTTCCAGGGTGGTGTACAGCTATCTCAATATGTAACAAAAAAATTTCTTGACCCTTACAATTTTTTGATATAGAATGAAACAAAAAGGAAAAGAAGGGAGATTTTATGATGCAGGTAGTATATACAGACAAGGCTCCGGCAGCGATCGGACCGTATTCTCAGGCTATGATCTTAAACGGCGTATTATTCACCTCCGGCCAGATCCCGGTAGATCCGGCAACCGGAGAAATCGCGGGAGAGACCATTGAGGCCCAGGCAGAGCAGGTGATGAAAAATCTGGAGGCTGTTGCGGCTGAGGCGGGAACCAATCTCGGCAGCGCGGTGAAGACGACCTGCTTCCTTGCGGATATGGGAGATTTTGCGGCTTTCAATGAAATTTACGCGAAATATTTTGTGAATAAGCCGGCGCGTTCCTGCGTGGCAGTAAAAACACTTCCAAAGAACGTACTTTGCGAAGTGGAAATGATCGCGGCCATTGAGAAATAATCGTTTCCTCAGAAAAATGAAAAGCAGCGCGGCAAGACCGCTGCGGTTCACAGGAATCTGCGAACCGCAGCGGTTTTTCTGCGTTGCTTTTTGCCTGAAAATCATGTATAATAGCAGACTGTAATAGTATATCTGAAAACAGGAGGAATGTAATACATGCGAGTCGATACGGATGATTTTGCCCGACCTTGCAGGTGCGGCAGGGAGCATCACATAGACGTAAAGGAAATTATAATTGAAGAGGGAGCTGCGGACAAGCTGGAGGAGGCCATGAGCGACGGCTTTTTAAGGCAGTATATTTCCCCGCTTCTGATCTGTGATACCAATACTCTGAAAGCTACGGAGGAGATCATGGAGGATATCTATGACAGGTGTCAGGTTCTCGTTCTGGACGCGGAGGGACTTCATGCCAACGAACATGCGGTGCAGATCGTCGAGAATTACATGGACGAGGATATTGATCTGATCCTGGCGGTGGGAAGCGGAACGATCCATGATATCAGCCGCTATATCGCTTTTCAATATAAGATTCCTTTTATTTCTGTTCCTACCGCGGCAAGTGTGGACGGTTTCGTATCAAACGTAGCGGCAATGACCTGGAAGGGGCTGAAGAAAACAGTTCCCGCAGTGCCGCCTATAGCGGTTTTTGCTGATTCAAGGATCTTTGCTCATGCTCCGAAGCGGCTGAACGCTTCAGGAGTTTCTGATCTGTTTGGAAAATATATCTGTCTGGCAGACTGGAAGATCGCCCATCTTCTTACGGGAGAATATATCTGCGGCAGGATCATAGAGATGGAGGAAAAAGCTCTGAGAACGGTTTCCTCCTGTCTCCGTGATATTGCTGAGGCAGACCTGGAAAGCTGCGAGGAGCTGATGTATGCGCTGATCCTGTCAGGACTGGCAATGCAGATGGTGGGCAATTCCCGTCCGGCTTCCTGTGCGGAGCATCATCTTTCGCATCTGTGGGAAATGGAAGTGATCAACAGGCCGCTGGACGCCCTTCATGGAGAAAAGGTATCGGTGGGAACCCTGCTTGTTCTGAGAGAATATAAACGTATAGCCCGGGCCATACGTGAGGGCAGGTGCCAGGCGGCTCCGTACGAGGACAGGGATGCGGCTCTTTTGGAGGAGACCTTTGGGAAGAAAGGCCTTCTGGAGGGGATTCGGAATGAAAATGATCCGGAGCCTCTGCTGGAAGTGAATCCGGAGATCCTGAAGGAGAGACTGGAGGAGATCGCCGCGATCATAGAAGAACTGCCGGAAGAAAAGGAACTGCGCCGGGCTATGAAGAACGCCGGGTGCAGGAGAGACGTTTACGATATAGGGCTGACGGAGGAAATCATTCCGGAGAGCCTCAGGCTGGCGCCTTATGTACGGCGAAGGCTGAGCTTCCTGAGAGTAAGTAAGATGCTGCGGCTGAAAGGAGAGGCATAATGAGAGTTGGACTGGGATATGATGTACATAGGCTGACCGAGGGCCGGGAGCTGATCCTGGGCGGAGTAAAGATCCCCTGGGAAAAGGGGCTTCTGGGACATTCGGATGCGGATGTGCTGGTGCATGCCGTAATGGACGCCCTTCTGGGAGCTGCGGCTCTGGGCGACATCGGGCAGCATTTTCCGGATACGGATCCGGCGTATAAAGGGATCTCCAGTATCCGCCTGCTTGTTCATGTGGCGGAGCTCCTGCGTGAGCACGGCTTCCAGGTGGGCAATATCGACGGCGTGATCATTGCCCAGAGACCGAAAATGGCTCCCCACATTCCCATGATGCGCAAAAATATCGCCGACGCCCTGGGGATCTCTCAGGACCGGATCAATATTAAGGCGACCACGGAGGAGAAGCTTGGCTTTACCGGAAGGGAAGAAGGAATCGCTTCCCAGGCGGTCTGCCTTTTGGAAGAAAAATAAAATCTCATGACAGAAGCTTACAGGAGAGGATAGAATAATGAAACTTTTTAATACTATGACCCGCAGAAAAGAGGAGTTCGTTCCACTGGAAGAGGGAAAGGTAAAGATGTATGTCTGCGGTCCCACCGTGTATAATCTGATCCACATCGGAAACGCCCGTCCAATGATCATTTTTGACACTGTGCGCCGTTATATGGAGTATAAAGGCTATGAAGTGAATTTTGTCTCCAATTTTACAGACGTGGACGATAAGATCATCAAAAAAGCCATTGAGGAGGGCGTCAGCGCGGAGGAGGTTTCCAGGCGCTATATCGACGAATGTAAAAAAGATATGGCCGGCATGAATGTGAAGCCCGCCACCGTCCATCCCCAGGCCACCCAGGAGATCGGCGGCATGATCGAAATGATCCAGACCCTGATCGACAAGGGCTATGCCTATGCTGTTTCCGACGGGACCGTTTATTTCCGTGTAAAAAAATTCAAGGAATACGGCAAGCTTTCCCATAAAAATCTGGACGACCTGCAGTCAGGCTTCCGGGCGCTTCAGGTGTCAGGAGAAGAGCAGAAGGAAGATCCTATGGATTTCGTGCTGTGGAAGCCGAAAAAAGAAGGCGAGCCCTACTGGGAATCTCCATGGTGCGACGGACGTCCGGGATGGCATATTGAATGTTCTGTAATGTCAAAGAAATATCTTGGAGAGGAAATCGATATTCACGCGGGAGGAGAGGATCTGATCTTTCCTCACCACGAAAATGAGATTGCCCAGAGCGAATGCTGCAATGGGAAGATTTTCGCGAAATACTGGATGCATAACGGCTTTTTGAACATCGACAATCGCAAAATGTCCAAATCTCTTGGGAATTTCCGCACGGTAAGAGAGATCAGCGCCCAGTATGATCTTCAGGTGCTCCGGTTCTTTATGCTGAGCGCTCATTACAGAAGCCCGCTGAATTTCAGCGCGGAGCTGATGGAATCCTCCAAGAATGCCCTGGAGAGGATCGTAGAGTCCGCCGGCCGTCTGAGAGACCGTAAGGAAGCGGATTCCAGAGATATGACAGAGGAAGAGAAGACCCTCCTTGCGGAAGGCGGCAGCTTTATCACGAAATTTGAAGACGCTATGGACGACGACTTTAATACCGCCGACGCCCTTGCGGCAGTTTTTGAGCTTGTGAAATTTGCCAACACCAGAGTGAATGAGGAAAGCACAGGCGCTTTTGCCGGAAGCCTTCTGGATATTCTGGTGAAGCTCTGCGATGTTCTGGGGCTGATCGTACTGAAAAAAGAAGAGGTTCTTGATAAGGATATCGAGGCTTTGATCGAGGAGCGCCAGGCCGCGAGAAAGGCAAAGGATTTTGCCAGGGCAGACGAGATCAGGGGCAGACTTCTGGATATGGGTATTGAGCTTAAGGATACCCGCGAAGGTGTAAAATGGAAACGTGTTTAAAGGATCTGAAGGAGCTGTTCCATCTGAAGGATCAGGATATCCGCAGCTATTCGCCGCTGACGCTGGCCTATATCGGAGACGGGATTTATGAGCTGATCATCCGGACGATCCTTGTAAAAAAAGGTAACTGTCCGGTGAACCGTCTCCACAAAAAGGCCAGCAGTCTTGTAAAGGCGGCCGCGCAGTCTGCGATTATGGAAAAGATAGAGGAGCAGCTTACGGAGGAGGAGCTCAGTGTATACAGAAGAGGGCGGAACGCTCATTCTCCTACCATGGCAAAACACGCGACAATGGCGGATTACCGCAGAGCCACCGGCTTTGAAGCCCTGATGGGATATCTGTATCTGAAGGAAGATTATACGCGTATGACTGCTCTCATTCGTATGGGAATCGGGGAGGATGAATTATGAGCGATTTGATCGAAGGACGCAACGCGGTGCTGGAGGCCTTTCGTTCCGGCCGGAGCGTTGACAGGCTTTATATCCTGGAGGGCTGCCAGGACGGTCCGGTGCGCACGATAGCCAGAGAGGCGCGCAAAAAGGACACCATCGTCAGCTACGTTTCCAGGGAACGGCTGGACCAGCTCAGTGAAACCAGGGCTCATCAGGGCGTGATCGCCCAGGTGGCGGCTTATGAATACTCCTCTGTGGAGAGGATTCTGGCAAAGGCTGAAGAAAAAGGCGAGCCGCCGTTTCTGTTTCTTCTGGACAGTGTGGAGGATCCCCATAATCTGGGGGCGATCATCCGTACCGCGAATCTGGCGGGAGCCCATGGAGTGATCATTCCCAGGAGGCGTTCCGTGGGTCTGACGGCAACGGTTGCCAAAACCTCCGCGGGAGCCCTTAATTATACGCCGGTGGCCAGGGTGACGAATCTGGCGAGGACTATTGAAGAACTGAAAGAGAAGGGAATTTGGTTCGTCTGTGCCGATATGGACGGACAGCCTATGTATGATCTGAATCTGACAGGACCCATAGGGCTTGTGATTGGAAATGAAGGAGCAGGCGTCAGCCGCCTGGTCCGGGAGGCCTGTGATTTTACCGCCTCCATCCCCATGCAGGGGGATATTGATTCTCTCAACGCGTCGGTGGCGGCGGGGGTTCTTGCCTACGAGATCGTAAGGCAGAGGCTGAGTCAGAAAAAATAAAAGCGGCAGAGCCGGAGGGCAAAAGCAGGATGAGCGGTTACGACCAGTGCAGTGACGAGGAACTGATTCTCAGGATCCAGTCGGGCGAAAGAGAAATTTCAGATTACCTTATGGAAAAATATAAAGAATTTGTCCGTAAAAAAGCCAGAGCGATGTATCTGATCGGAGGCGAGACAGACGATCTGATCCAGGAGGGCATGATCGGCCTTTTTAAGGCTGTGCAGGATTACCGGCCGGACAAAGAAACCTCTTTCCGTACCTTCGCCGGTATCTGTATCGACAGGCAGCTTTATAATGCCATCCAAAGCTCCAACAGGAAAAAACATCTTCCGCTGAATTCCTATGTTTCTTTGAGCTCAGAGGAGGAGACGGGAGCTTTGGAGGCCCGCTGGTCAGAGAACCCGGAGGCTGTGATGATTGACCAGGAACGGACCAGGGCTCTGCGGCAGGAGATCAGCCGGACGCTGAGTCCCATGGAAAACAAAGTCCTGAAATATTATCTCCAGGGCTGCGGCTATGTAAAGATCGCCGAGCTGATGGGGAAGAAGCCGAAATCCATTGACAATGCCCTTCAGAGGATCAGAGGGAAGATCCGGGCCGGCATAGAGCAGCAGTTATGATACTAGATTTTGTAAAAAATATAAAATAACTGTTGACAAGTGGGATGGAATCTGATAGTATTATCAACTGTGAGCGGCAGAAAGAAGCCGCCGAAGATAGAGTGCTGATGTGGCTCAGTCGGTAGAGCGTCGCCTTGGTAAGGCGGAGGTCACGGGTTCAATTCCCGTCATCAGCTTGTGAAAAGCCCCGTTTTTACGGGCTTTTTTCATATCTTTTCATATCTGCTCTTCCTAAAGCTTTAAAAGGCCCGGGAATTATGATATGATCAACTCAGAACAGTGCAGGAGGGAAAGAGATGGAGAACGAGAACGTTTCCAAGAATTTTATTGAGAATATCATAGATAAAGACCTGGCAGAGGGCGTTTACGATACGGTACACACGCGTTTTCCGCCGGAACCCAACGGATATCTCCATATCGGACATGCGAAATCCATACTTCTGAATTATGGACTGGCCAGAGAGTACAACGGCAAGTTTAATATGCGTTTTGACGATACGAACCCCACCAAGGAAAAAACAGAGTTCGTAGATTCTATTCTGGAGGATATCCGCTGGCTGGGCGCGGACTGGGAGGACCGTCTGTTTTTCGCGTCCGACTATTTTGACCAGATGTATGAGGCGGCAGTGAAGCTGATCAAAAAGGGCAAAGCCTATGTATGCGATCTCACTGCCGACGAGATCCGCCAGTACCGCGGCACGCTGACAGAGCCGGGCAAGGAAAGTCCTTACAGAAACCGCAGTGTGGAGGAGAATCTCCGCCTTTTTGAGGAGATGCGGGAAGGAAAGTATCAGGACGGAGAAAAGGTGCTCCGCGCGAAGATCGACATGGCGTCTCCCAATATGAATATGCGTGATCCTGTGATTTACCGTGTGGCGCATATGACCCATCATAATACGGGAGATAAATGGTGCATTTATCCCATGTATGACTTTGCTCATCCTATCGAGGACGCTATCGAGGGGATCACGCACTCGATCTGTACGCTGGAATTCGAGGATCACAGACCTCTTTACGACTGGGTGGTAAGAGAGCTGGAATATCCTCACCCTCCCAAGCAGATCGAATTTGCGAAGCTTTATCTGACCAATGTGGTAACAGGCAAACGTTACATCAAAAAGCTGGTGGAAGACGGAATTGTGGACGGCTGGGATGATCCCCGTCTGGTTTCCATCGCGGCTCTCCGCCGCCGGGGCTTTACTCCGGAATCCATAAAAATGTTTGTGGATCTCTGCGGAGTATCCAAGGCAAACAGCTCTGTAGACTACGCGATGCTGGAATACTGCATCCGCGAGGATCTGAAGCTGAAGCGTCCCCGCATGATGGCAGTTCTCGATCCCATTAAGCTTGTGATCGATAATTATCCGGAGGGACAGATCGAATATCTGGACGCTCCGAACAATATGGAGAACGAGGCTCTTGGAAGCAGAAAAATTCCGTTCAGCGGAACCCTTTATATTGAGCGGGAAGATTTTATGATCGATCCGCCCAGGAAATATAAGAGACTGTTCCTGGGGACAGAAGTGCGGCTGATGAACGCGTATTTTGTTACCTGCACAGGCTTTGAGGCATACGACGATGGCACGGTGAGCGTGGTTCACTGCACCTATGATCCGGCTACAAAAGGCGGAAACGCTCCTGACGGACGGAAGGTGAAGGGAACGATCCACTGGGTGGAGGCGTCCCAGGCAGGACAGGCGACAGTACGTCTGTATGAAAATATTGTGGACGAGGAAAAAGGCGTTTACAACAAAGAGGACGGTTCTCTGAACCTGAATCCGAATTCTCTCACCACAGTCACCGCATATGTGGAGCCGGCGCTTATGGAGGCGAAGGGTTACGACAGCTTCCAGTTTGTGCGGAACGGTTATTACTGTGCGGATATTCATGATTCCAGAGAGGGAGCTCCGGTGTTTAACAGGATTGTTTCTTTAAAAAGCTCCTTCCGCCTTCCGAAAGCATAAGACTTTATTTTCCGCTGACAGCGGCAAAAAGAACCTGCCGGGTTTGAATACGGCAGGTTCTTTTATAGATTCTTATGAAATAAAATGCTCTGCGGAGAATTATTCTTCAGCCAGAGCTTTTTCCGCGTCGGCCGCTTCTCCGGCCTCTTCAGCCTCCCTGGATGCTTCGGCTTCCGCGGCGCCGTCAGCTTCTTCCCGGGCTTCCTCGGCTTCTCCGGCGGCTTCCTCTGTTTCCTCCATTGCCTCTTCTACAGCTTCCTCGGCTTCCTCCCAGGAAGCAAAGTCGTCAGAGGCGTCCTCCTGCGCGTTTTTTGTTTCTGCGGAATCCGCGTCGAAATCTTCTTCAAAATCCTCTTCAAAATCGAAGCCGTCCACAGGTCTTTTCTTCAGCGCCATGGCAGCAATCGCTCCTGCTGCAGCCGCTGCGGCTACACCTACGGCCGCAAATCCCCAGTATTTGTTTAATTTTGCCATAATTTGCTGCTCCTTTCGTTTCTGGCCGTCCGGCCATGGTTTCTTTCAGAATATCTGGTATCATTGTACTACTTTTCGGACTAAAAGGAAAGGGCTAATGTGGGAGAAAAACAAAAGGAAAAGAGGAAAAGAGATTTCACGGTTGCGGTTTTTGAGGGGGCAGAGTATACTGAAACAGAAAAATGACGAAAAAGGATGAACAGCTTATGAGAAAAATCATACTTGCCTCAGCCTCGCCCAGACGAAAGGAGCTTCTGGAGCGCGCGGGGGTAGCTTTTGAAGTAAGGCCCGGAAACGGGGATGAGATAATCACCGGCAATGACCCGGAAACTGTGGTAAAGGAGCTTTCCGGGCAAAAAGCCCGCGCGGCGGTATTTCCGGCGGAGGAAGGCACGGTGATACTGGGAGCGGATACGATTGTTGTTTTCAGAGGAGAGATCCTCGGCAAGCCGAAGGATCCGGAGGACGCGGTAAGGATGCTGAAGATGCTCCAGGGAAATACCCATCAGGTCTTTACAGGGGTGACTCTTCTGGAATACCGGCAGCAGAGATGGAATGAAACAGTTTTTGCGGAATGTACGGACGTGGCCTTCTATCCGGTGGACGACCGGGAGATCAGAAATTATGTGGACACCGGAGAACCGCTGGACAAAGCGGGGAGCTATGGAATCCAGGGGGCTTTCGGAATCTATGTAAAGGGAATACGGGGAGATTATTCCAATGTGGTGGGACTCCCTGTGGGCAGACTGTTTTATGAGGCCAAAAAACTTGGAATTGAGCTGAAAGGATGAGAAGATGATTCGTGCGTGTATTTTCGATCTGGACGGGACCCTGGCGGATACCCTGGAATCCATGTCCAGTGTGGCAAATAAAATCATGGAGAGCTTTGGACTGAATACTCTTCCCACGGATAATTTCCGGTATTACAGCGGAGAGGGAGCGGATATGCTGGTGAGCCGCTGTCTGAAGGACGCGGGAGATGTGGAGCTTGCGCATTTTGAAGAGGCCAAAAAGCTTTACAGAGAGAGGTTTGACGCAGATCCCCTGTACCGGGTAACGCCCTACAGAGGGATCCCGGAAGTTCTCAGAGAACTGAAAAAAAACGGGGTAAAGCTGGCGGTATGCTCCAATAAGCCCCACGAGGCGGCTGTGAAGGTGATCGATCAGCTTTTTGGAAAAGACCTGGATCTGGTGATCGGACAGAGCAGCCGGATACGAAGAAAACCGGCTCCCGACGCGCCCCTAAAGGCCGCGGAGATTTTCGGGGTTTCCCCTGAAGAATGTCTGTATGTGGGAGATACAAGAACAGACATGGAAACAGGAAAGGCCGCAGGGATGTATACCGTAGGCGTTCTCTGGGGCTTCCGCGGCAGACAGGAGCTGGAGGCCAGCGGAGCGGATCTTATCATAGAGAAGCCGGAAGAATTACTGGATATTTATAAGGAGAAGAAAAATGATAAAACTGGTGGCAAGTGATCTGGACGGAACACTTCTTCTGAACGGCGCTCAGGCGCTGCCGGAGGAGCTGTTTCCGCTGATCCGCAGACTGAAAGAAAACGGTATCCTTTTTGTGGCGGCCAGCGGACGGCAGTATCCGAATATGAAGCGGCTGTTCGCGCCTGTACTTGACGATATGGCGTTTATATGTGAAAACGGAGCCCTCGCGATACAAAATGAGCAGGTACTGTATCAGGATCAGTTTGATGCGGAGCTGGCAAAGGAAATCCTGAAAGCGATCTATGAAAAAGAGGAAGCGGAATTTTCCTGCGCCACGAAGGATTTTTATTATATTATGCCAAAGACGCGGCATTATTTGGAGCTTATGACGGAAGTGGTAAAAACAAATTCCAGGGTGATCCGCAGCTTTGACGAGATCACAGAGCCATGTATGAAGCTGGCGGTGTATGAGAGAGGCGGAGTCACGGAGGAGTCCATACGGTACTGGAGAGACCGTTTTTCAGACCGCTGTACAGTGGTGACCTCCGGGTTTGCCTGGGTGGATTTTATCCCATTTGGAACGAATAAGGCCAGAGGGCTGAAGGAGTATCAGAAAAGGCTTGGGATCCGTCCGGAGGAATGTGCGGTATTCGGAGACGAGTATAACGATATAGAAATGCTGAAAGCTACGCCCTACGGTTTTGCCATGAAGCATGCCAAACCAGGAGTCAGAGAGGCGGCCGCCTGGAGCACGGAGCGGGTGGAGCCGGTGCTGGAGGCATTGATCCGTACAAAAGGAGATATAGAGGAGGTGCTGAAAAATGTACAGTAAGGAAGCGGTTAAAACATTTTTGGAACAGCAGAAGAGACTTTTTGATGAGCCGGTTGCGGAGTCTTTTGAGGAAGCGGAAGAGTTTCTGGAGGACTGCATGGCCGTGGAGGTAAAGAATCTGAAAGAGGTTCGGAGATATCTGGATGAAGCCGGCGCGGATGTGGAAGGAATGTCCGAGGCGGAGCTGAAAGACGCGTCCGAGGTTTTTGCTCTTCCCTCAGGAGGTTATCTGATCGTTGAGGCCTGAAAAGACGGCAAGAAAATAGAGATTACATAAGATTTCCTTCGCATGATATAATAACTACAGTAAAAAGAAAAATCCTGTTCAGAGACGAAGTATTTACAGAAAAAATCCTGATCGTTCTCCTTATCCGGACGCTGACGCCGGTACAGAGAAGCACAGGAATAGAAAGGGAGGATGACTTATGTGGAAAAAAAGAATTACGGCGGTTGTCATGGCGGTCCTTATGGCGCTGTCCCTGCTTCCGGTTACAGTATTCGCTTCGGCGCCGGCCGCGCTTGACGGACAGCTGAAGATCACCGGAACAGCAGCGGAGGGTAATACGCTGAGCGCGGATCTGACGGCGGTAACTCCGGAGAATCTGGACGCGGACAGCGTAAGCTACGTCTGGTCACGCAAGACGGAGGGAGAAGACAAGCCGCAGGAATTAGGCAAGGATAAGACGTATACCGTTTCCGACGAGGATGTGGGATCCAGGATCGTTCTTACCATCACCGGACTGGAGGATAAGGGATTCTCAGGCAGCCTGAAGGCGTCTACAGATATTGTGGTGACAGCGGAAGAAGCGGAAGCCGCAGCCCAGCAGGCGGGCAGCGGCAGTTCAGGAGACGGCGCCAGCGGGGAAACATCCGGCGGCAATTCTTCTGAGTCCGTTCCCGCAGAGGAAATATACACAGAGGGTTCCGGGGAATCCGGGGAATATTACGGCGAGACAGATAATTCTCAGGGCGGCCAGACGGAAGGAACGGAGGAGTCAGGGGAATCCTATGATGAGGCAGATAATTCTCAGGACAGCCTTCTGGAAGGAACAGAGGAATCCTACGATGAGACCGAAGGTTCCCAGGACAGCCTTCTGGAAGGAACAGAGGGATATTACGAGGAGCCAGAGGACTCTCAGGGCAGCCAGACAGAAGGAACGGAGGATTCCGGAGAATACTACGGGGACGCGGCCGGGTCAGAGGCAATGGACGGTATACCGGCGGCTACAGAAGACGGAACATACACGACCGGGCAGTCCGGAAGCCAGGATACGGATCCTGCTGTTTCCGGAACAGAAGAAGATCAGGAGCTTCTGACAAATGACGCGGAGGAAGTTCTGTCTGTGGGCGGATCCGGTGAAAACGTAAATATCGATGAGGAAAACTCCGCGGATACCGGCAGCGGAGAACAGGAGCTGACATACAGCGCGGAGATCGCTACAGAAAACGGAACCGGAGCTGTGGATCTGGGAACTGTCGTATATGGCCGGGAGGACGAATCGGAAGGACAGTATGTTACGGTCAAAAATACCGGAACCGGAAATCTGAATTTTGAAGAGCTCAGCCCTGAGCACTTCATTGTCACAGATTTTAAGGAACCGTTGGCACCGGGGGCGGAGGTTTCTCTGTGGATCGGTCCGAGGCCGGGGACAGAGCCGGGAACCTACGAGGATACCATCACCTATACCAGCGCGGAGGGCGTTGAGGTTTCCTACACAGCCAGAATGACAGTGACAGAGACTGATCCCCAGGATGAGGGAAATGATGAAAAAACCGGGAATGTACTGACAGCGGACAAGACGGCGCTGGAATTCAGCAGTACGGACCCGCAGACGGTAAAGGTAACAAATCAGAGCGATCAGGATATCACCCTGAAATCTTCTGTTGTGGCGGGAACCGTGACGGTGGCTCCGGCGGAGCAGATGACGCTCACCGCAGGCGCGTCCTGTGAGTTTACCTTCACTCCGGCAGCCGAAAATCTTGAAAAAGGAAAAACCTACGACGATACGGTGACTTTCACAGATGTGGCAAATGAAGAGAATAAGGTAGCGGTTGCCGTAAAGATTACGCTGCCGGAAGACACAACGGATCCCGCCACGCCGACGCCTGAGCCGGAACAGACGAGCGATGTGACGGCAGATATAACAGATGTTGATTTTGGAACCGCTGTGGAAGGGTACGCGGAAGCGCCTGCGTCGAAGTCTGTGACTCTTACCAATAACGGAGACGCGGAGGCAGAGCTTACCTGTACAGTAGTGGATAAAGATAAAGCGGAGTACTTTGACAATGTTCTCGCCGATCAGAAGATACCGGCCAACGGAGGAACAACTTCCTTCATTCTTCAGCCGAAAGCAGGACTGCCAGCAGGCTCCTATGAGGAAAGCTTTTCCATACAGGATAAGACCGCAGGCACAGAGATTGTGATACATGCCGGTTTTACAGTGGAGGCGGCAGCCCGCAGTCTTGAGGCAGCGCCGGCGGCTTTGGAATTTGCCAGCGCGAAGGAAGGCTACGGTGAAATAGAAGCACAGCAGTTTACTGTCACAAATAATGGAAATATGACGGAAACTCTGACTCAGCCTTCAGGCACTTATTTTGAGATCAGTAAGGTGGATGCTGCAAGCCTTACCCTTCAGCCCGGAGCTTCCGTAAGCTTTACCGTTCGTCCTAAGAATGGACTGGGAGCGGAAAGCTATCAGGAAACTGTACGGATCGCCTCCGCGAATACGGAAGTAAATGTGTCCTTTAGTTTTCAGGTGGTAAAGGGAACGGCAACGATCACCAAGATCCAGGAGCCTGCAGCGGTTACGGGCCTTCCCAACGGAACCAGGAAGGACGCGCAGTCTCTGAAGCTGCCGTCCACAGTAGTGATCGAGACCACGGCGGGCAATATGAAGGCTTCGGTTGTATGGGATGTGGAAAACTGTGATTACAGTGTATCCAGCACAGAAGCACAGACCTTCCGGGTTCGGGGCGCTGTAGTTCTTCCGGACGGCGTGGATAATAATAATAACCTTACGCTTGCGGCTTCCGTTCAGGTCAGTGTAAATGCCTACGCGGCAAAGACGGTGTCAGCCAAGGATAACTATATTACGGGAATCAAATACAACGGAGAATATACTACACAGTCCAGGATCTCCTTCACCGCAGTTGGCGCGGGAATGGACAACAGTTCTCCAAGAAAGGGCGATACCCGCTATATACCGCTGCACTGGACAGTGATCAATACCAATACCTGGACCGGGGCTCCCTATACCGCTTCCTTCGGACTGGCTAAGAGCGGGGATTACACATTGAAGGTAACCTTTAAGCTTCAGCAGTACAATGGCAGCGGTTGGGCGGATATGGACAGCTATGACACCAAGCAGGTTCCGTTCAGTATATCCAAAGCGAAAGTTACGGCTCCCGGACTTGATCTGACTCCTGCGGCCAACCGCAGAAAAGCAGTAAAAACAGGAGATACCACGCCGATTCTTCCGTTTGTGATCATCTTGATCGCGGCAGTGGCAGTGATTGGCGGCGTTCTTGTATACAAGAGAAAAAGAAAATAGAACAGGAACTGGATCATGAAATAAACAAATTGTTAGCACTCATTTTATATGAGTGCTAATTTTTTCTTGACTTTTGAGAAAAAGGGTATTACTATATAAAACAGAAAACGAAAAAACAAAGGAGTGAGGATTACATGTCTGCGAAACATGGTAATTTATCTATTAATAGCGAAAATATTTTCCCGATTATAAAAAAGTGGCTTTATTCAGATCATGATATTTTTGTGAGAGAGATGGTTTCCAACGGCTGCGACGCCATTACAAAATTGAAAAAGCTGGAAGTAATGGGAGAATACACTTTTCCGGACGACTATAAGCCGGCTATACAGGTGGTGGTAAATTCAGAGGAGAAAACTCTGAAATTCATCGATAACGGTATCGGAATGACTGCCGACGAAGTAGAGGAATATATCACCCAGATCGCTTTTTCCGGCGCGACAGAGTTTCTGGAGAAATATAAGGATAAAACAACAGACGACCAGATGATCGGCCATTTTGGCCTTGGGTTCTATTCCGCTTTTATGGTGGCGGATGAGGTGCATATCGATACTCTTTCCTATAGGGAAGGCGCTGTTCCGGTACACTGGACCTGTGACGGAGGAACAGAGTATGATATTCAGGACGGCAATAAGACTACGGTAGGAACAGAGATCACACTGTTTCTGAACGAGGAGAGTCTGGAATTCTGCAATGAATATCGTATGCGTGAGGTCATCGAGAAATATTGCTCTTTTATGCCGGTTCACATTTATCTTTCCAAAGAGAACGCGGAGCAGGAATATGAGACTATCGACGAGGCGGATCTGAAAGAGGACGACGTAGTTGTAGAGCACATTCATGAGGACGCCAAGACAGAGGAAAAGGAAAATGAGAACGGAGAAAAGGAAATCGTTGAGATCTCTCCGGCCAGGGACAGAGTGAAGATCAATAAGCGTCCGGTTTCTCTCAGCGATATTCATCCTCTCTGGATGAAGCATCCCAATGAGTGTACAGACGAGGAATATAAGGATTTCTATCGGAAGGTCTTCATGGATTATAAGGAGCCTTTGTTCTGGATCCATCTGAATATGGACTATCCCTTTAACCTGAAGGGCATCCTGTATTTCCCGAAGATCAATACGGAGTACGACTCCATTGAGGGCACGATCAAGCTGTACAACAATCAGGTGTTCATCGCGGATAATATTAAAGAGGTGATCCCCGAATTCCTGCTGCTTCTGAAGGGTGTCATTGACTGCCCGGACCTTCCGCTGAACGTATCCAGAAGCGCGCTTCAGAATGACGGCTTTGTACAGAAAATTTCAGAATACATCGCGAAAAAGGTTGCTGACAAGCTTACCGGAATGTGCAAGACGGATCGTGAATCCTATGAGAAATACTGGGACGATATCAGTCCGTTCATCAAATACGGCTGCATAAAAGACGGCAAGTTCGCCGAAAAGCTTCATGATTATATTCTTTTTAAGGATCTGGATGACAAATATCTGACCTTAAAGGACTGTATTGAGGCGAACAAACCGGAAGAAGAGAAAACGGAAGAGGCGGCGGACAAAGCAGAGGAAAACTCTGAGGAATCAGGAGAGAATAAGGACTCCGAGAGCAAAGAGCCGGAAAAGATCACAATTTTCTATGTGACAGATCCGGTGCAGCAGAGCCAGTATATCAACATGTTTAAAGAGGCCGGCAAAAACGCGGTGGTTCTTTCCCATAATATCGACTCTCCGTTTATCTCCCATCTGGAGCAGAAGGATCAGACGATCCAGTTTAAGAGAATTGACGCGGATCTGACAGAAGAGCTGAAAGGAGAGGGCGCCGCGGATGAAGAGACCGCCAAAACTCTGACAGAGCTTTTCCGGAAGAGCCTGAATAAAGAAAAACTGGAAGTCAGGGTAGAAAGTCTGAAAAATGAAGCAGTATCCGCTATGATAATGCTTTCTGAGGAAAGCCGCCGTATGCAGGATATGATGAAGATGTATAATATGTACGGCATGGATCCGGGAATGTTCGGAGGGCAGGAAACGCTTGTGCTGAACGCGAACCATCCTCTTGTGCGGTATCTTGGGGAGAACCAGGAGTCAGAGCACGCGGAAGTGATCTGTCAGCAGCTTTATGACCTGGCCATGATCAGTCACAAACCTCTTTCTCCGGAAGAAATGACAAAATTCGTACAGCGAAGCAATGAAATCATGCTTCTTTTGACAAAATAATATAAAATAGAGAAACTCTCGGATATGTATCGGTCATGTCCGGGAGTTTCTTTGATTTTCTTTTTATGAAAGACTTCTTGACAAGAATTCTCCGTATTTTTATTCTGACTCTGTGTGTTGTGACAGAAGTCAAAAATGCGTAAAATATCAAATTTTTTCGAGTAATGACGATTTGTTTACGGAAAACGAAAATTCCAGTATTTTGTCGTATAATAGTGAATAGGAAACAATGAACGGAGGAGAAAAAATGAGAGAAGTTTATCATTTGATCAGAAGACTTGGAGCAACATCAAAGTACAAAGGATATTATTTTGTGGCTGAAGCAGTGAGGATTTCCATGGAAGCACAGGAACGTCCCATCAAGATTACGAAAGACATTTATCCTTTTTTGGCGAAGAAATTCAAATCTACTCCTATGAATGTCGAACATGATATCCGTACAGTTATCAATGTCTGCTGGATGGCAAATAAAAAGAAAATGGACGAGATAGCAGGCTATTCTCTCAGCTATAAGCCTACCAACAGCGAATTCGTGGATATGCTGGCCTACTATCTTTCTCAGGCGGAGGAGCTGGAACAGCAGAAGAAACGGGCGTAGATTACAAAGGCTCAAAATCAACACACAACTGTTTCAGGAAATTCAGAACAATACCGTCCCAAAGCTGCTCAGGATTTTTGTCCAAGGTGAATGATTTCAGGGAGACGCCTGTGGTACACAGAAGCATCTTGTTTTTGTAGTGAATATTTAACGATAAACTGTGAATAGCATGGTCTGTGATCTGTGAATCAGGTATTCCCAAAACCTCAGAAAGCTGGCCGGGAGTAAGCTGTAAAATGATCCGGAACTGTAATGGAAGAAGCTTTCCGCGCATAATATTACGGCAGAAGGGTTTTATTTCTTTCCACAGGGAATAGACGGCGCCGTTTTGGGCGAGGATATTCTGTGTGTCGGTATCAAAAAAATCTTTATTGATCTGTCCGTCTATGGTAAAGGTGTTGAACGTGGTGACAGATGCCTCTGTCATGGGGAACGAATCAAAGGCGGTTCCGATGAGAAGCTGATTCATAAAGGTTTTGATATCGTTGATTTTCAGTGCGAGCATAGCATGATTCTCCTGTTGTTGTACTATAGCCGTCCGGATGTCCGGTATGAAATAAGATGGTTTCAGGCTTTGTTTATTATAAAACAGAACGGAAAAAAAGAACAGAGTTTTTATAAAAAGTCTTTTCAAACAGAAATGGATATGATAAGATAGATGTGGTATTTGATACTACATATTATAGAAAAGAGGACGATATAATTGAGCTATAAAATAATCATAGACAGTTGCGGAGAACTTTTGGAAGAATGGAAGAAGGACGAACATTTTGAGTCTGTGCCTCTGACTCTCAGCGTAGGAGGAGAAACCATCGTGGATGATGAGAGCTTCAACCAGAAGGAATTTCTTCAAAAGGTAGCTGCCTGTGAGGAGTGTCCGAAATCGGCCTGTCCATCTCCTGAGCGTTATATGAGAGCTTTTGACTGTGAGGCGGACCGGGTTTATGCGGTTACCTTATCGGCGGAACTGAGCGGATCCTATAACAGTGCTGTTCTTGGCAGGAGTCTGCTTCAGGAGGAGCAGCCTGAAAAGAAAATCTATGTGTTCAATTCCAGATCCGCCTCTATTGGCGAGACGCTGATCGGCCTGAAGATCCAGGAATGTGAGGAAGCCGGGTGTACTTTCGAGGAGGTAGTCAGCCAGGTGGAGGACTATATTGCGGAGCAGAATACGTTTTTCGTGCTGGATAATCTTGAAACCCTGCGAAAAAACGGCCGTCTCAGCACAGTGAAGGCCTTTGTGGCAAGCGCTCTGAAGATCAAGCCCGTAATGGGAGCGACGCCGGAAGGCACCATCTGCCAGCTTGATCAGGCTCGGGGCATCAATAAGGCGTTGATTAAAATGGTTCAGTATATTGTAGATAAAACGAGAGACAGTGAGAGAAAGGTTCTGGCGATTTCCCACTGCAACTGCCGTGACCGGGCGATGCTTCTGAAGAACGCCCTTGAGGAAAAGCTGCCTGTGAAAAAAATCGTGATCCTGGATACGGCGGGAGTGAGCAGCATGTACGCCAATGACGGCGGAGTGATCGTGGTGGTCTGAACTGCTGTAACAGTTCAGCATTCCCTTAGGCAAAAGGGAGAAATTTAAAAAGATTTTTACGGTCGTTATTCACAGAAACAGGGCCCATTCCATCCCATAAAAGATGAAAAAGCTTTTCTGTGGATAAGTTTTTTCT
>DXEG01000038.1 GCA_019115125.1 Candidatus Blautia faecipullorum | reverse complement strand
CAAAAGGTCTATTAAAGTATGCCATTTTTCCGAAATGGAATAAGTAACAAAAACATTTCCGTGAAAAAATGGCGAAAAGATGCTGCCGCATCTATGATTTTTTAATCATTGATGCGACAGCCCCTTTTCTTATTTATCTCTCCAGATAATTCTGCCCTTGGACAGATCATACGGAGAAAGCTCAATCGTCACTTTATCTCCCGGAAGGATGCGGATGAAATTCATACGCAGCTTACCGCTAATATGAGCCAGAACCACATGCTTGTTTTCCAGTTCCACTTTAAACATTGCGTTTGGAAGCTTCTCCAGAACAGTACCTTCCACTTCAATCACGTCTGCTTTTGACATTATTAACCTCCTGTGTCATCTGTCATTTTGTAAGAGTCAGAATTTCCGGTTCGCCGTCTGTGATCAGAACGGTATTTTCATAATGAGCGGAAAGAGATCCGTCCATTGTCACAACTGTCCAGTCATCGTCCTCCCAGGCCACATCCGCGCGGCCTATGTTGATCATCGGTTCAATCGCCAGAGTCATGCCCGGCATCAGCCTGATCCCGCGGCGTTTCTGCGGAAAATTGGGTATCTGCGGATCCTCATGCAGATGGGTTCCGATTCCGTGTCCTACCAGATCCCGCACGATACCGTAGCGGTATTTTGCCGCATATGCACCGATCGCCTTGGAAATATCATTCAGATGATTTCCGGCCTTCGCATACTTGATCCCTTCAAAAAAGCACTGCTTCGTCACTTCCATCAGCTGGCGGGCCTCCGGTGAAACCTCGCCCACCGCATAGGTACGGGCCGCGTCGGAGTGATATCCCTGATAGATCAGTCCTGCGTCGATCTTCACCAGATCTCCCTCACGGATGATCTTATCCTTTGAAGGGATTCCATGCACCACTTCATCATTCAGGCTGATACAAAAGGATCCCGGAAATCCCTGATAATTCAGGAAATTAGGAGTGCAGCCCAGAGAGCGGATCATTTCCTCCCCAATACGGTCCAGTTCCTTGGTGCTGATTCCCGGTTTGATATGAGCCGCCAGATCATCATGAACCTTTTCCAGAAGATGTCCGGCCTCTCTCATAAGCTCTATCTCATGTTCTGACTTAATTGAAACTGACATTTGTTTATTCTCCTAACACTCCCACGATCTCCTGGAACACTTCGTCCAGAGAACGGGTACCGTCTACTGTTTTTAATACGCCCTGCTTTGTATAGTAATCGATCAAAGGCTGTGTCTGATCGTGATATACCTTCAGACGCTTGGATACAGTTTCCGGCTTGTCGTCGTCGCGCAGCACCAGAGCCTCTCCGCAGGTATCGCAGATTCCCTCTGCTTTTGGAGCCGCATATACAATATGATAGGTAGCGCCGCATTTTAAGCAGGCTCTTCTCCCTGACATACGGTTTACGATATTTTCGTCCGGAACATTTACGTCAATGGCGTAGTCAATTCTGCTTCCCAGCTTCTCAAGAGCCTCTGTCAGACATTCCGCCTGAGGAATGGTTCTGGGGAAGCCGTCCAGTACATAGCCGTTCTTTGCGTCGTCCTGCTGGATTCTGTCCACTACAAGGTCGCAGGTCAGCTCGTCAGGCACCAGAAGTCCCTGATCCATATAGGTTTTTGCCTTTTTGCCAAGCTCTGTGCCGTTCTTGATATTCGCACGGAAAATATCTCCTGTGGAAATATGCGGAATCCCGTATTTCTCAGCAATTTTTTTTGCCTGAGTTCCTTTTCCTGCACCCGGCGCACCCAACATGATAATTCTCATAAACATACCCTCCTTTTTTATAAAACATATAGCAAATCAAGGCTGCGGCATCATAACATACCGCAACCTTCATTTTTAATAATTCAGGAAGCCTTTATAATTGCGGACAAGCATCTGCGACTCGATCTGCTTTACTGTTTCCAGAACGACACCTACCACAATGATAATGGAGGTTCCGCCGAAGGAAACCTGGGCTCCGAACACGCCGTTAAAGAAGAACGGTATCACAGCCACAATAATCAGGCCTACTGCACCTATAAATATAATATAATTCAGCATTTTCGTCAAATAGTCTGACGTAGGTTTTCCCGGACGGATTCCAGGAATAAAACCGCCCTGCTTTTTGATGTTATCTGCTACTTCCAGCGGATTGAAGGTGATGGAAGTATAAAAATAAGCAAAAAACACACAGAGTACGATATAGACTATGAGGCCCCAGCTATACCGAAGCTGTGACGGATTACACCAGTTGCTGGAGGAAAGACCTTTGATGATCTCGCCGCCGATTCCTGATCCGGTACCCTTTCCGGCAAACTGAGCGATCATACCGGGCATGGACATAATAGATGAGGCAAAAATTACGGGAATAACGCCTGCTGTATTTACCTTCAGCGGAATATGATTCGACTGTCCGCCCATCAGCTTACGTCCCACCATCTTCTTAGAATACTGCACTGGAATTCTTCTCTCAGCGCCGTTCAGGATCAGAACAAGCACAACCACAACAAGAATCACAGCGATAATGATCACTCCCGCCAGCATTCCTTTCGCAATGGTTTTTCCTTTGATAAAGTTTTCGTACAGAAGTCCCATATCACTGGGAATTCTGGAGATAATATTTACTGCGAGAACAATGGAAATACCGTTTCCAATACCTTTTTCAGTAATACGTTCACCGATCCACATCAGTATCGCAGATCCGGCAGTCAGAGTAACCACAACTACGATTCCCTTGAGGACGTTCATATCCTGAACGATATTTCCTCTGGAGAATGCGATGGTCATTGCCACAGATTCAAAAAGGGCGAGACCTACCGTCACGTAACGGGTAATCGCAGTCAGCTTCTTTCTGCCTTCCTCACCGTCGCGGTGCATTTCCTCTAGCGCCGGTATCGCGATCGTCAAAAGCTGAATGATGATGGATGATGTGATGTATGGTGTAATATTCAGAGCAAAGACAGACATCTGCTCAAAAGAGCCTCCGGTGAACGCGTCAAAAAAGTTGAACGCATCACCGGTATTGCTCTGGAACCACTGTCTGAAAACATCGCTGTCTACACCCGGGACAGGAAGCTGAGACCCGATACGGATGACAAAGATCATCCATATCACATAGAGCAGCTTGCGCCGCATCTCTTTTACTCTAAAAACATTTTTAAGAGTCTCAAACATTAAATCACCTCTACTGTACCACCTGCAGCTTCGATTTTTGCTTTAGCTGTTTCGCTGACAGCGTTTACTTTTACATTCAGCTTCTTGGTCAGCTCGCCGTTTCCAAGAATCTTCACGCCGTCGCCGGCTTTGGAGATTGCGCGGCTTTCCAGTAAAGCGTCAACGGTAACCTCTGCGCCGTCCTCGAAACGGTTCAGCACGTCAACATTGATTGCAATGATCTCTTTGGAATTTCTGTTTGTGAAGCCTCTTTTCGGAAGACGTCTGTATAAAGGCATCTGACCGCCTTCGAATCCCGGTTTCTTGTGTCCGGAACGCGCTAACTGTCCTTTATGTCCTTTACCGGCTGTCTTTCCGTTTCCGGAACCATGGCCGCGGCCTCTTCTGAAATTATTGCTGTGCTTGGAGCCTTCTGCTGGTCTCAAGTTTGATAAATCCATGTTTGGCACCTCCTTTAATTATTCTTTACTGCCGATTACTCTTCTACCTTCACCAGATGCTGAACCTGCTTGATCATGCCTCTGGTTGCAGCGTTATCCGGCATCTCAACTGTTTTATGCATTTTCGTAAGTCCCATAGCGACTACAGTCTTTTTATGCTTCGGAACCGCGCCGATGGGAGACTTTACCAATGTAACCTTGATTGTATCTGCCATTGTCTTTTCCTCCTTATGCCAGAATCTCATCAACAGATTTTCCGCGGAGCTTCGCAACCTCCTCCGGAGTCTTAAGCTGGCTTAATCCCTGAATGGTAGCCAGGACAACATTCTGCTTATTTCTGGAGCCCATACATTTTGTACGGATATTTTTGATACCTGCAAGCTCGATAACGGCACGGGCCGGACCGCCGGCGATAACACCGGTACCTTCCGGAGCACGCTTCAGAAGCATTTCAGCGCTTCCGAATTTACCCATAAAATCATGTGTGATAGAACCATTTTCGTCCCTTGCAACTGTTACCAGTTTTTTCATTGCGTCTTCTTTTCCTTTGCGGATCGCTTCCGGAATTTCAGCCGCCTTTCCCAAACCTGCACCAACATGTCCGTTGCCGTCGCCTACAACAACCAAAGCTGTGAAACGGAAGTTACGGCCGCCTTTAACGACCTTGGTAACACGTTTGATTGACACTACTTTATCTTCTAATTCTAACTGACTAGCATCAATAAGAGTATGTTTCATGTGTCTTTTTCCTCCCTCTTAGAATTTCAGTCCAGCTTCTCTTGCTGCGTCTGCCAGTGCTTTTACTTTACCGTGGTAAATGTAGCCGCCTCTGTCGAAGACTACGTTTTCAATGCCTGCCTCTACTGCTTTCTTTCCGATTACAGATCCGAGATAAGCCGCTGCCTTCACATCATTTGTGTGCTCCAGCTCTGCTTTTACATCTTTCTGAAGAGTAGAAGCTGATACTAAAGTTTTTCCCACGCTGTCATCAATAATCTGAGCATACATATGCTTGTTGGAACGGAACACTGCCAGTCTCGGAGTGGTTGCTGTTCCGCTGAGATGATGACGGATTCTTCTATGTTTCTTCTCACGAATTTCCGCTCTGGATGCTTTCTTAATCATGTTCTCACTCTCCTTATTTATTTCTTACCAGTCTTGCCGACTTTACGTCTGATGACTTCATCAACATACTTGATACCCTTGCCCTTATATGGCTCAGGTCTTCTCTTGTCTCTGATTTCAGCAGCATACTGGCCGACTTTTTCTTTGCTGATACCGGAAACAATGATCTTGTTTCCATCGACTTTGGATTCCAGACCTTCCGGATCCTCCATCTCTACCGGGTGAGAATATCCCAGAGAAAGCACGAGCTTTTTGCCCTGTTTCTGAGCTCTATAACCTACACCGTTTACCTCAAGCTCTTTGGTATAGCCTTCGCTTACACCAACCACCATATTGTGGATAAGGCTTCTGGTCAAACCGTGCAACGCTTTCATTTTCTTCAGGTCGCTTGGTCTTGAAACAACCACCTGACCATCTTCTACTTTAATTTCCATTTCTGTGGGAAGCGCTCTCTCAAGTGTTCCCTTCGGTCCCTTTACAGTTACCACATTTCCTGCCGCTACGTTTACTTCAACGCCTGCTGGAATGGCTACCGGAAGTCTGCCGATTCGTGACATAATATTGTCCTCCTCACTTAAATTGTCGGAGAGAAATTTTCTCTCTGTTTTCAGTTTACTTACTAAATATTTTCAATCACCAAACAAATGCCAGAACTTCGCCGCCTACATGAAGCTTACGAGCTTCTTTGTCAGTGATCACACCCTTATTGGTGGAAATAATAGCGATTCCCAGTCCGCCAAGTACTCTCGGCAGCTCGTCCTTACCAGCGTAGATACGAAGGCCCGGCTTGGAAATTCTCTTCAGTCCAGTGATGATCTTATCGTTTTTGGTCTCACCATATTTCAGGGTGATGTGGATAGTCTTAACAGCTCCATCCTCTACTAAATCATACTTTGCGATATATCCCTCGTCAACCAGGATATTCGCGATGGCAATTTTCATTTTGGACGCCGGAACGTCTACTGTGTCGTGTTTTGCAGTGTTGGCGTTACGGATTCTTGTAAGCATATCTGCAATCGGATCACTCATAGTCATGTTAGTTTCCTCCTCTTATTTTCTTCAGACTTTACATGATATTTATTATATATTTTACCAGGATGCTTTTTTCACACCCGGGATCTGACCCTTGTAAGCCAGCTCACGGAAGCAGATTCTGCAGATTCCGTATTTTCTCAGGTATGCGTGTGGACGGCCACAAATTCTGCAGCGGCTGTATTCTCTTGTGGAGAATTTCTGTTTGCGCTGCTGTTTGATTTTCATTGCTGTTTTAGCCATTAGAATTCTCCCTCCTATTTCGCAAACGGCATATTGAACTGAGTCAATAATTCACGCGCTTCTTCATCGGTCTTAGCAGTGGTAACGAAGATAATATCCATACCTCTTACTTTGTCAACCTTATCATACTCGATTTCCGGGAAGATAAGCTGCTCTTTGATACCCAGAGCGTAGTTTCCTCTTCCGTCAAATGCGTTGGGGTTTACACCGCGGAAGTCACGCACACGGGGAAGTGCAAGGTTGATCAGACGGTCAGCGAATTCGTACATTTTCTCGCCTCTTAAGGTTACCTTACAGCCGATTGCCATACCCTCTCTGATTTTGAAGTTTGCAACGGATTTTTTAGCCTTTGTGGCGATGGCCTTCTGGCCAGTGATCATCTCCATGTCTGCGATCGCAGAATCAAGAAGCTTCGCATTTTCCTTTGCTTCACCAACACCCATGTTCACAACGATTTTTTCGAGTTTTGGCACTTCCATAACATTTTTATATCCAAATTTTTTGATCATGTTGTCCATGATCTCATTTTTGTAAAGATCTTTTAATCTGCTCATCTGTCATGCCTCCTCTCTTATTTGTCGATTGTCTCGCCTGTTGCTTTTGCAACGCGGACTTTTTTGTCTCCATCCATCTTGAATCCGACTCTGGTTACTTTTCCGCCTACAACCAGCATCACGTTGGAAACGTGGATTGCTGCTTCCTGCTTAGAAATTCCGCCTGCCTGGTTTGCTGCTGACGGCTTGTTGTGCTTTGTAACCATGTTGACGTTTTCAACGATCACGGTGTTGTCTTTTACGTTTACGGCAAGAACTTTCCCTTCTTTGCCTTTATCTTTACCAGCGATCACTCTGACGGTATCGCCTTTTTTAATCTTCATAGCTGACATCAGGCACCCTCCTATAATACTTCCGGAGCTAAGGAAACGATCTTCATGAATTTCTTCTCACGAAGCTCTCTGGCAACTGGTCCAAAGATACGAGTTCCTCTCGGAGTTAAGTCATCTTTAATGATTACGGCTGCATTTTCATCGAAACGGATGTAGGATCCGTCTTTACGACGAGCGCCTTTTTTTGTACGAACAACAACAGCTTTCACTACGTCGCCTTTTTTTACAACGCCGCCTGGTGTTGCATCTTTGACAGTAGCAATGATCGTGTCGCCGATATTCGCATATCTTCTTGTAGAGCCGCCCATAACACGAATACAAAGGATTTCTTTTGCACCAGTGTTATCGGCAACTTTTAATCTGCTTTCCTGCTGAATCATACTGGTTTCCTCCTTATTTCACTTTCTCTACGATCTCAACCAGTCTCCATCTTTTGTCCTTGGACAGCGGTCTGGTCTCCATAACCTTTACGGTATCGCCGATATTGCACTCATTGTTCTCATCATGTGCTTTGAGCTTATATGTTCTCTTTACGATTTTTTTGTAAAGAGGATGTTTTACATGGTCTTCAATAGCAACAACGATGGTTTTGTCCATCTTATCGCTGACAACCTTACCCACGCGGGTTTTTCTCAGATTTCTTTCCACGATTATGTCCTCCTATATTCA